>CAJQPW010000077.1 GCA_905480295.1 uncultured Rhizobiaceae group bacterium
GGCGGGAGAACATCGCCAAGCTGAACACCATCGCAGTCATTCAATTCGGGCAAGGATAGCGCCTGCGCTTCAAAGTCATTCATCAGCAACAATTGCTCAAATCCACCGGTCTGGAGGAAAGGCTCGGGAATAATGTTCCAGTGACAATTGGTCAGGTTAAGGCCATTATGAGTGATGGGGCCGGCTGCGGCCATGATCACCGAACGCGGGTGCAGGCCAGTTTTTTTCGTGACCGCACATTCAAGGGCCTGCTCGATATTGGCAAAATCGGCCGTACGAACCGGATCAAACACAAGCGGTTGATGCAGCGGCTCCTCGATAATCTGGAATCGGGCGTTTGTGCCACCAATATCGCCGATTAAAACGGGAAACTGAAGATCGGTGTCGGCAGGCATTGTTGGTGTTGACCTTCGTCATCGTATGAAAATTACTTGCGCAGTGCCGGTCTAAGCGCAAATCCAAATCACTTCCAGTCCGCATGGTATGATTTCTTGCGAGCCTGTGAAAAGGCGGTAGAAAACGCATGCAATAAGACCGCAAACGTGCCAAACTTTATGGCATCCGCATTGGTCCCCTCAGGATCGGCGAGAATATCGGTTTCGATTAGTAGTCAAGGCCGGTCACCGCAGGCCTTTTGGTGGGCCTCGAAAATGTAAATTCGTATCAGGGAACCCTCGGAAGGACTTGGCCCATGAAAAAACTTATCCTAGGCATAACAGCAGCGGCGTTTTCAGCAGTCGCGGCCTATGCTGCAGACGTAAAACCAGCCGTGATTTATGATCTCGGCGGAAAGAACGACAAATCGTTCAATGAATCTGCCTATACGGGTGCGGAGCGCTTCAAAAGCGAAACCGGCATTGCTTACAAAGACTTCGAAATCCAAAACGATGCCCAACGCGAGCAATCAGCCCGCCGTTTTGCCCGTGATGGCCACAATCCAATCGTCGTCATCGGCTTTTCCTGGGCTGCGGCGTTGGAAAAAGTTGCTGCGGAGTTCCCGGACACCCAGTTTGGTATCGTCGACATGGTTGTAGACAAGCCCAATGTTCGTTCGATCCTGTTTACCGAGCATGAAGGCTCCTATCTGGTCGGTGTTATGGCCGCTAAGGCCTCCAAAACCGGAAAGGTCGGATTTATTGGTGGTATGGACATCCCGCTGATCCGCAAATTTGCCTGCGGTTACGTACAGGGTGTTAAATCGGTCAATGCAAATGCGGAAGTATTTCAGAACATGACTGGTACCACCGGTGCCGCATGGAACGACCCGGTGAAAGGCGCTGAATTGGCCAAGTCGCAGTTCGACCGCGGTGCTGATGTTGTATATCACGCTGCTGGTGGTACTGGCATTGGTGTTCTTCAGGCTGCAGCCGACGCCGGAAAACTGGGCATTGGCGTTGATTCAAACCAAAACGGCATGCACCCCGGTAAGGTTCTTACTTCAATGCTGAAACGCGTTGATAACGCAGTTTACAACGCCTTTATGGACGTCAAAAACGACTCCTGGAGCACCGGCTTTAACGTGCTGGACCTGAAAGCTGGCGGTGTTGGTTATGCTATGGATGACAACAACAAGAGCCTTGTCGATGCTGACATGAAATCGGCTGTTGAAGCTGCTTCCAACGACATCACGTCAGGCAAGGTAAAAGTTCATGACTACATGAGCGACAGCGCCTGCCCAGCTAGCTAAGGCTACTTGTGAATAACGGTTAAGAGGCCGTCCGGTTCTGCCGGGCGGCCTCTTTTTGTTTTCGGTAATCCAGCCTTGTGGCGCTGCACTGCGCCGCTACAGACTTTCCAAAGCAAAAAGCAGTGAGGTCGTTGATAGGAACCGAACAACTCCGGCCGGCTTAGTCACCACCTTCGATGGCGCGCAAAAATGGTTTTCCAGCCTCGCCCTTTTCATCGGTTTCCACCTGAGAAGCACCGAACTCCAGCGCTTCGATCTTCGCGCCGCGCCGCGTCAGCTTGTCCGTTGAAATCAAGATCTGATCCACATCCTTTGCGGTGGTAGAAAAATGCGCCTGAAGCTTGCGCACCCTGTCATCGAGCCGGGACAGATCTTGGGTAAACTTCATCACCTCACCCTGAATGAGATGGGCCTGCTCACGCATACGGGCATCTTTCAGCACCGCCTGAATGACCTGAATGGACAACAGAAGCAGGCTCGGCGAAACAACAACCACTCTCATCTGATGGGCTTTCTGCACCACATTTTCAAAATTTTCATGCAGCTCCGCAAAAATCGATTCAGAGGGCACGAACAAAAAGGCCGTGTCCTGGGTTTCCCCCGGTATCAGATACTTCGATGCGATATCCTTGATATGGACTTCCATGTCCCGCTTGAACTGGCTTGATCCCTGTTTCAGAGCCTCAGGATTGTCCGCCTCTTTGATGATATTCCAGGCCTCAAGCGGAAACTTTGCGTCGATTACAAGGCTCGGTGCCTTGTTTGGCATTTTGATCGTGCAATCGGGCCGAGAGCCATTTGAAAGTGTCGTTTGAAATTCAAACGCTCCCATCGGCAAACCATCCTGAACAATGGTCTCCATCCGGCTTTGACCAAACGCCCCGCGAGTCTGCTTGTTTTGCAGGATGTTCTGCAATCCGACCACGTCCTGCGCGAGATTTTGGATGTTGTTCTGTGCGGTATCGATCACAGCCAACCGTTCCTGCAGCTTGCCGAGGCTTTCCTGAGTTGTCTTGGTAGTATCGTTGAGGGATTGGGAAACCCGACCGGTGACAGCGGCCAGTCGTTCGTCCAATTGTCGCGAGAAAGCCGACTGGGAATTGGTAACATTTTGCTGCATCGCCGCCAGATGGCCTGACAATTCATTTTGCGTAGCAACCAGTTCGGCCATGCGGGTTTCAGCATCGCGCGCGCGTTCTTCGGCAACAGCACGCAGCATTTCTTCGCGGGACCGCTGTCCCTTGGCACCACGCCAGATCGCCAGCAGCAGCAACAGCACGGTGATGACGGCAAATACGGCGAGAAGGATCAGCGCATCACCACGGGTCCATACGGTGTTACCGAAACGGATAAATTCAAGATGGGGTTGAAACAGTTCCATGCTGACAGCCTAGCCGATTCGGCGACAGGAATAAAACAGGAACGTTTATGCGTGCCAACCGCCGCATTCTTATTGACCCCGGGCCCGGCAGACCTTATCTCACCGCCATGGCGATCTTACCCCTTGTACATATCCCCGACCCCGTTTTGCGGCGTGTCTCGAAACCTGTTGAACGGGTGGACGACGAATTGCGCGGATTTCTCGATGATATGCTGGCCACCATGTACGACGCACCGGGCATCGGCCTTGCTGCGGTCCAGGTGGGTGAACCTCTGCGCATATTCACCGTTGATTGCAGCAAGCGGGCAGAAGATGAAGAAGAAGCTGG
>CAJQPW010000078.1 GCA_905480295.1 uncultured Rhizobiaceae group bacterium
TCACGCGGTGGCACCACGGGCAGTTGAACGCAACAAAAAGGTGGTAGCGATTGGGTTCTGCGGGAAAGTCAGGATCGACTCCCAAAACGCTACGAAACCCACTGACACCCCGAACAAACTCGCCCTTCAGCCGTCGTGCAGCAGCATTGTCTTGAGATTCTTCCACCGAAGCGTTCAACGCTGTGGGATCTGACGAGGTCATGGTGCGGCATCCTTGCATAGGGTGAGGGCCAAATTCGACATTTCAGTTTACCCTCGCAACTTATGATGCAAAATAATGGGCACAGCTAGTTCTTCCTCATCGGTGAGATGGCGCGCCAACAGGTTTTCGATACCCGTTGCCGCCTGATGCACCCTGCTTACTTCATCGCGGGCGAGTCGGTTTTCCTGACGGATCAAATTGATCGTCGAAATGGCCGCATCAGCAAAATCGTGCAAAACCCCATCCAACACCTGATGATCCCGTTCAAGAATCGCAAGGCCGGCATCGAAACGCGGATCGGCAGCGGACAATTCGGGGAAATATACATAATCCTCCCAACTGTGATGACCTTGAAGATTCCCGATCAATGCATTGCCCCGTTGAGAAAGACGTTTGGCAAACTTACCTTCATCCTCCAGACCATCGAGATAGGTTTCGGCATCGAGACGAACAATCCTGCTCAACCGGCGAAACATCTGATGGGCACCCAGCCAACTCTGTGTCGCCAGTTTGAAATTGGGGTGAGCATCCCAGGAATCCCGTGGATAGAAATCGAGCAATTGCCGCATGGCCTCAGGAAGTGGTTCCTGTCGCATTTCGCCGGTTGGGATCATCGATGCGTCCTAGCGACAGAATCAGATAATGTGGAACGGCTTTTCCTCACTACGCCGTCCCCTGCCCCAAAACCGCGCGGTTGTGCGGGGCACCAAAATCAAACTCGGGTCCTACGGGTACGATCCGGGTCGGATTGATCGTGTCGTGACTGGCATAATAGTGGTTCTTGATGTGGCGCATATGAACCGTCGCAGCGATTCCGGGCTGTTGATACAGATCACGGACATAACCTGACAGGTTGGGATAGTCAGCGATCCGGCGAAGGTTACACTTGAAGTGACCGACATAGACCGGATCAAACCGGACAAGCGTTGTGAACAACCGCCAGTCCGCCTCGGTTACTAAATCCCCGGTCAGGTAACGGCGGGTGCTGAGCATCCCTTCGAGCCAATCCAGGGTCTCAAACAGCGGGTAGACAGCTTCTTCATAGGCCTGCTGAGTCGTGGCGAACCCGGATTTGTAAACCCCGTTATTGACCGTGTCATAGATGCGCTCGTTAAGGACATCTATCTCCTCACGCTTATCGGCGGGATAATAGTCACCGGTTCTGGCGCCAATTGCGTCAAACGCTCCATTGAACATGCGAATAATTTCAGATGATTCATTGGAGACGATCGCATTGGTTTGCTTGTCCCACAACACTGGTACGGTTACCCGGCCCGAATAATTTTCGTGAGCGGCAACGTAGATCTCGTAAAAATTCTTCGCCCCGTTGACATTGTCCTTTATGACACCGTCCCCATCGTTGAACGTCCACCCACCTTCCGCCATGTACCAATGCACCACTGAAACTGAAATCATGTCCTCCAGGCCCTTAAGCGCCCGATAGATCAAAGTTCGATGCGCCCACGGACACGCGTAAGAAACATAGAGGTGATAACGTCCGGCTTCGGCGACAAATCCTGCGTCGCCGCTGGGACCGGCGGAACCGTCTGCTGTGATCCAATTGCGAAACTGGGGCGCCTTGCGCTCAAACCGTCCACCCGTTTCCTTCGTTTCGTACCATTGATCGACCCAATTGCCGTTTTGAAGCAGTCCCATGCCTTTTGATCCTTCTGATTTGAATACTGGCTAAATGAGTCAGTTGACCGGTGACTGTTCGCGATAAACGTAGGCGGTGATTGCGCATAAAACACCAAGCACGACAGCAGGTAATGCCGAAGGGCCAAGGATCAGAAGATGAGCCAGAGCCGCACCGATCATGGTGCACAGCAACATCGTCGCAGCAATAAATTGCTTCCCAGGAACCCAGAGCAACACGGCTCCAACCACTTCAATCAAACCGGTTACATAACGGAACCACTGCCCAACACCAATCGCCTCAAAGGTCTGCACCATCATCTCGGCACCAGCCAATTTGGCGAATCCCGCAGCCGCAAAGGCGAAAGAAAGCAAGAGTTTGATGACGATCGGGGCATAATTTTTGATGAGGTGCATGATATTTTCCAATTCTGTTTGCAGGGCCGGGTCTTTCCCATGCCGTGGATGGTGATTTTTCGTCTGTACAGGATAGATGGGCCGTACTAGGCAGCACACCCATTAATTCTTGTTTATCTACATAGGTTTGTGATTCACTCTCGGGCGAACACCGGGTGGGAGCAGACAAATGGTGCGATCAGACATGAGTGATCTTGAATGGGAATTCATCAAGGCGGTCTTGCCCCGCAAGACAAGGGGTAAGAAGCGGGTTGATGACCGGCGCGTGATCAACGGCATTTTCTATGTCCTG
>CAJQPW010000079.1 GCA_905480295.1 uncultured Rhizobiaceae group bacterium
GTGAATTGGCGAAAACCGGAGATGTTGCCTCTGCTCAACTTTCAGATTTTGGTGAATTCAGCCGCATGATGGGATTTGAAGACGTGTGGGAATTTGATCGCAAATGGGCAGAGGTCTAGTCGCTCTGCAACTCGATGTACGTCCGGTGGATGTAACCGTCACCACCTCGGTGCCAATTGAATGACGCAATTAACAAGCCGGATCGGCTGAAGTAACGTCTCAAAATACAAAGCATAGGAGAACCTTCTGCTATGCCAAAAACTGCTCCGATGTGGTTCGGAGCGGGCAGTGCCTGGGTTTCCTGTTCAGCCCGGGTGACTTTTTCACCTATGTCGTTGGCAAGGCCCGCATAGATGGGGCCCGTACCAATTGCCAGTTCGCGAGCCAGCCCGCCATAATGCTGAGGTACATAGCTTTCAACGAATGCGAGTGGCTCATCTTTCAATATTTGACGCACGCCGTGCATCAGGAACCAGACCTCCCCTTCCGTTCCTCCAATCCTTTCTGCTACAGCAGAATTGAGAATTGTATTTTCTGATTTGATCAATTCAAGTTGAGTTTCTTCTGCGAATTGGGTGAGTTCCGGAACCGACCTATAATTCTGAATATAAACGCTTGCGGGTGTATCCCGTAAAACCCGACTGCCGGCACCCTGAGTGCGGGAGATGATTCCATCAGCCTGCAAACCGCGCAGGGCTTGCCTGATGGTGAAACGGCTTACCTGAAAGCGCCGGCAAAGTTCAGCTTCACTCGGCAACATCTTGCCTATCAAGTGCTGCCCTGATGCAATCTCAGAACGGAGTTCATTTTCGATTGCAGTATATCTTGGGATCTTGGCCAATGGCATAGCAACCGTCAATTTTGGGTTCAGCTTACTCGACAATTTCCAAATCGCGGAGCGATTGTAACATGGAAGAACGCATCACATAGGCAAGATGTTTTTTAGGATCTTCCACGGTCGCCCTCAATTCATCATGATAGGTACGACGTTTCTCAGGGTCCGTTTCATTCAAAATGGCACGATTGCGCAAGGCCTGTGCCTGAACCGTTTCGATCGCCACTTTGCGACGCTGGCGCTCATATCTGCCCATCAATTCAAGTGGCGCGCCATGCCAGACAGACGTAAGCTTCTCAACCAGATTGACCGCATCATGAATGCCACCATTCATCCCCATACCTCCGAGAGGATTGTTGAGATGCGCGGCATCGCCTGCCAAGAAAATGCGGCCATGAACATAGGCATCTGCCACCCGTTCATGCACGCGATACGCCGTTTTATGTGCGATTTCGTAGCTTGGACCCGGCAACACAGATTGCATGCGCTGCTCAATACGTTCCGGATCCAGCACCGCTTCATCGCTGAGTGTTGGATCTGTTGGAAACAACACACGCCAAAGTGTTGGAGTACGCAACAGGACAAACCATTCTTTGGGATCGGAAATGTAGCTGATATCGGCCAACCCCTCTATTGCCTGATCGTAGCGAAACGGCGTTGACAAAGACAAAAATATTTCTGGAATGGTCAATCCTGGAAAGGCGACCCCGGTTGATTTTCTAACCTCCGAGCGAGCACCGTCAGCACCAATCAGATATGTTGCTTTGAATTTCTCCACATCACCATCTTTGCGTCGCGCCGTCACGATGACCGAATCTGCGTCCTGTTCAACGCTCTCAACAACAATGTCAGTTATCAAGTCAGCACCAGGTTCACTCTCTAGACGCTTGCGTGCCGCCTCTGTCAGTTTCCATTGTTCCGCCTGCAAGCGATAGGGATGGTCTGTTTCGCCAGCAAGCAGACCAAGGTCAAAAGTAGCAATTTCTCCTTCCTTACGATCACGAAACTGCCAATATGGGCACTTAATGCCACGTTCAATTAGCTCGTCGGCTAGCCCGAGCCTGGACAAGAAATCAAGAGTGGGCGGATGAAATGTGGACGCTCGTAAATCAACGGCTAGATCAGCAGATGCCTCCAGCACAGTAACAGGAATGCCAGCGTCCAGCAGCGACACCGCTGCAACCAAACCGACGGGTCCAGCTCCAGCAATCAACACTCTGTCTTCGATTTTGCTCATGAACTACTCCTGTTTGGTGATCACCGTAGGGAGCTGGTGTTTATCGTCAAGAATTATTTGTCTGGACAAATTTGGTTAGCTGGCGAGAATGGCCTGATGAAAAGCAAAATTGCAATTCTTGGTGCAGCTGGTGGCATTGGTCGTATTTTGACCAAAATGGCAATTGAATCGCATTGGCAAGTCATTGCACTTGACTTGCCTGAAACGCTCGCATCGCATCCACCACCATCGGAAGTTGAAGTTGCGGAGGTGGACGTTTTCAAACCGAAGAGCATTGAAGCGGCCTTTGCCAAGCTGGGCAAGTTGGATGGATTTGTGAACCTTGCAGGGTTCATGTCTCCTCATCGCCCCCTGGCTGAAACACCGCTGGAGGATTTTGATGAAGTGGTCACCGGCAATCTGCGAGGGGCTTTTCTGTCCTGCAATGCTGCGCTGCCGTTACTACGACAAAGACGTGGTGCGATCGTGAATGTGGCTTCGGGCCTTGGTGCTCATGCCCGTCCTGGCTTTGGTCCCTATTCTGCCGCCAAGGCTGGCATGATCAGTTTGACCAAAACCCTGGCATTGGAAGCTGCCCCCGATATTCGAGTTAATGCGATCGGCCCGAGCGCTGTAAACACTGCTTTTTTAAGAGGTGGCGAGGGGCGCACTGAAACTGAAGCGCTTCCCTTGGACCTAGACAGCATTGCTCGGGCAACACCATTAGGTCGCTTGGCAACTCCAGAAGATCTAGCCGGGCCGATACTGTTCCTATTGGGCAAAGATGCCCAATTCATAACCGGGCAGGTTCTTTGGATAAACGGTGGGAGTTACATGCCGTGACACATTCCTCTCTTGAAGGTCAGGTTATTTTGGTCAGCGGTGGATCTCGCGGGCTGGGGCGAGAGATGGCGATAGCATTGGCCCGGGCGGGTGCAAAACTGGTCATAACCGGTTCAACCCAGTCCTCCTCATTGGCAGAAACCGGGAAGGCGCTGGGCAGCACTGCATTGACTGTTGCTGCAGACGTGAAGGATCCGGCGGCCTCAGCAAGTGTGGTTGAGCAAACGATATCTCACTTTGGCAAATTGGATGTCTTGATCAATAATGCTGGTCTGGGCATGCGTAAAATATCTGAGACTTTCAACACGGTCACCACTCGCTTTTGGGAAGCACCACCAAATAGCTGGTCAGAAATTGTTGATACCAATGTCAATGGCCCGTTTTACCTGGCGCGTGCAGCAATTCCTCACATGCTATCGCAGGGCGGTGGCAAGATCATCAATATTTCAACGTCGGACCAGACAATGATCCGCAAGGGATACACACCCTATGGACCGAGCAAAGCTTTCTTGGAAGCAGCAAGCCGGGCCTGGGCAGAAGAATTAAAAGGCACCGGTATCGACGTAAATATCTTGCTTCCGGGCGGAGCGACTGACACTGATCTGTTACCTCCCTCGCCAAACAAGAAGGGCGCCGATGGAAAGCTGCTTGAACCAGCCGTTATGCGAGCACCAATACTCTGGCTCGCCTCCGATTTGTCAAATGGGATAACCGGTGGCCGCTTTATCGCAACCCTTTGGGATGAAAACGACCCTCTTAAGGCCCGCAGCGATACTGGCGAAAAACCGCAAATTATGTAGTTTAATGACTTTGCATGTAGGCAATTGCATCGCTGGTTGAAATTAGATCTGCGTATTTGGCACTCATATCAAACAAGTTGGCGTCGTGCGGACCGCTTGCTCGATCGCCACAGGCTTCGCTGGCAATCAATGTGACAAATCCCGAAGATATGCTGTCAATGCAGGTTGCACGCACACAGCCTGAAGTTGTCAGACCGCAAATAATCAACGTGTCGATTTTGTGGAACTGAAGTGTGGCAGCCAGCGAAGTACCAAAGAAGGCGCTCGGGTATTGCTTTGTGATCATCATGTCATTGGATTCCAAAGCCAATCCGTCAACTAATTTCTGAGTCTCCCGCCCCGCCTCAAAACATGAAAGTGCAGGCACTTTTGCAAAGAAGGCACCGCCATCAGCCCCACCGGGTTGATACTTGACCTCAGTAAATATGACAGGCACTGCGAATTTGCGTGCGGCGACAGCCAGTTTTATTGCGTGATCACGCGCAGCCACGCATCCCTCACCACCAAATAACGGCGAGGCTGGGTCAAAATAGGCCTGAGCGAAATCAACCAGCAAGAGCGCCGGTCGAACGCCAAATGTCTGTTTGGCGTGATAACCGGCCTTGTCATAGTTGTCTTCCAAGGTCTCGTTCATAAATGTCTCCGATATTAGTCTGGAATTTTTAGCAAACCAGTCGATTTCCTCGTTGTGGCAGGCCGGTAGTAAGCACACCCAAATGGTATATGGGGCAATTTTGGTTGAACCAGGTCGCGCAATTCAGCAACACGATATGGATTGTTACAATGCACACCCAATATCGCAAGTTGGTTGTGCGTTTGAAAACGTCAAGACAGCTTATTTCTCAACTCAGCGATCAGACACTCGGAGTACCATCCACATTTTAGAGCCAATTTCAAAAGCCAAGGCAAGAATGCTCCAGATT
>CAJQPW010000080.1 GCA_905480295.1 uncultured Rhizobiaceae group bacterium
CGCGACAATGTCACCCTGATGGGGACTGATTCTGAAACGGTAACGGTCACCTTTGCTTTTGCCGAGGGAGCGGGTGGCGACGGATTCGTAATTGCCGGCGAAGGCGATACGTATGTCAGCACACTTCCGGACGCGGCCGAAGCAGGGTCCAATCTGCTGCAATTGCGCGACGGGCATGGTTTCGAGGCCGGCGATGTTATTTACATTCAACAACCCAATACGGCGGAGTATCTGGCCGAGAACGGTTGGACAAATGTTTCGATCGAAGAGGCCGAATTCAGGCCGTTTCGTGAATCCATTCACACCATAGAAAGCGTGGTTGGCAATACGGTCGTGCTCTCCACACCTGTGGCCTATGATCTGGCCGCGGGAGAGGGGTGCTATTATTCGATGGATGTTGCTTCAGGCGTGACTTTGTCCGGCCTGACCATTACTTATGATCTGGGTGAACCGGACGCCAATGATTTCACCAATACCCATGCGGCATTTGATGCCACCAGCGCGGTATTGCTGAATAACACGGCAGGAGTCACGCTGACCGACTTCAACTTTGTCAACGTCGCCAGTACGGCTCTCAATCTGTCCAGCACCATCGATGCCTCTGTCAGCGACGTTTCGATCACTGGCGCTCACAACAAGGGTGGCGGTGGAAACGGCTACGGTATTGAACTGCACGAGGCTTTCAACAACACGCTCACCGACCTTGAAATTTTCGATATGCGCCACAGTGTCGTGCTTTCTGCATGGCATGCAGAGGTGGACAATACGGTTGAGATCAATGCTACCAACCGAGACATCAATCTGCATGGCAGTTCCGATCATGGCAACACGATTACGGTTGACTATGCCGCGCTGGAATATCTACCCGATGGCACTGGTGACAACTGGATGATCGTGTCCGCCGGTGGCACCAATCATGCCATGACCGATATGTCGGCCAATGAAATTACGTTTGGCACTGCAGTGGGTGCCAACAGGAACGATACAATTGTCGGCAGCGATGAGGGCAGTGTGCTCGTGGGTGCCTACGGCTATGATGTGCTTGTTGGCTGCAGTTCAGCTGATGTTTTGATCGGCGGCACCCGCAAGGATACCATGACCGGTAATGAGGGCAGCGACACATTTCTGCTGGTGATGGGGGATGACCTCGACACAATTACAGACTTCGAATTCGGCATCGGTGGCGATACTTTGATTTTTTCCGGCAACACAGCAGTTGTTGACGCCAGCGACCTGACGATCTCGGAAGATGGTTCGGATATCCGCGTTCGCTACGGCAGCAATTCAACAGTCATATTAAAGGACACCACGCTGGGCGATATTGATGAGGCGAATTTCCAGTTCGATCCCAACAGCCTGATCACGGTGGATGACTACCTGGTCGGCTAGTGGCCTGCATGAATAACGCGTCTTTGCCCATGGAGTTGATGGTGATAACGGGTTAGGTTGGACCAGCGCAACGTTTCGGATGTCGCCCGTGACCGACAGTTTCATCATCGCCATCGACGGGCCCGCCGCATCAGGCAAAGGCACGCTGGCGCGCCGTCTGGCGGAGCAACTTAAGCTGCCGCATCTGGATACCGGACTGACCTACCGGGCGGTCGCCCATGCTTTGATTCTGGCCAATGAACCGCTGAATGATGAGCCAACCGCCATAGCCGCTGCCCGCCGCGTGGATCTCGCTGCGCTCGACCCGGCAATTCTTGCCGATCATGCCATCGGTGATGCTGCTTCGCAGGTGGCGGTGATGACAGGCGTGCGTCAAACTCTGGTGGAGTTGCAACGTCAATTTGCCAGCACACCGCCGGGCGCAGTGCTCGATGGCCGGGATATTGGCACCGTGGTCTGTCCAGACGCCGATGTGAAACTCTATGTAACCGCGTCTCCGAGAGAACGCGCCCGACGGCGCTGGAATGAAATGCAGCTGAAAGGGCAGGACGTGGACTTCAATGATATTCTGCGGGATATTCAAAATCGTGACGCCCGCGACATGGGTCGCAGCGACAGTCCTTTGAAGCCAGCAGAAAATGCCCACTTGCTCGATACGTCGCAAATGGATATAGAAACCGCGTTCACACAGGCTTTGGCCATCATTGAAGATGCCAGGACAGGGTGAACAGACTGGGTTGCCAGGAAAATCCTGGATGGAACCTGTTGATTAGTAACAGTAAATTTCCAACAGCTCGAATTTAGCAAACCGGCCTTTCGCTCTTTTGCACCCCTATGGGATCGCCATTGCGGCTTCCCAAATGCTTTCACCAAACGAAAGCGGGGCGAAATAAGCCGATAAATGAAACACAAACCCCGGTGCAGATTCCGGCATGACTGACCATGTATGTCGGATTTTGGAGCATAAATGTCAGATATGAACCCCTCAATGGAGGACTTTGCAGCCCTCCTCGACGAATCCCTTGCCAGCCAGTCCATTCAAGAAGGCACGGTTGTAGAAGGTACAGTGACGGCCATTGAAAAAGATATGGCAATCATTGATGCAGGCCTGAAAGTTGAAGGCCGTGTTGCCCTCAAGGAATTCGGTTTTGGCGCCAAAGATGGCGGCCTGAAAATTGGCGACACGGTAGAAGTCTACCTTGAGCGCGTAGAAAATGCGATGGGCGAAGCAGTCCTGTCACGCGACAAGGCCCGTCGCGAAGAAAGCTGGGTCAAGCTCGAAAAGAAATTCGAAGCAGAAGAAAAAGTCGAAGGTCAGATCTTCAACCAGGTCAAAGGCGGCTTTACCGTCGATCTGGATGGCGCAACAGCCTTCCTGCCTCGTTCGCAGGTCGACATTCGTCCAATTCGCGATGTGACCCCGCTGATGAACACACCACAGCCGTTCCAGATTCTGAAAATGGATCGTCGTCGCGGCAACATCGTGGTTTCCCGTCGTACCGTGCTGGAAGAGAGCCGGGCCGAACAGCGTTCTGAAATCGTTCAGAACCTTGAAGAAGGCCAGACCGTTGAAGGCGTCGTCAAGAACATCACCGATTATGGTGCATTTGTTGACCTCGGCGGCATTGACGGCCTGCTGCATGTCACCGACATGGCCTGGCGCCGGGTTAATCACCCAACCGAGATTCTGACCATCGGTCAGACGGTTAAGGTGCAGATCATCCGCGTCAATCAGGAAACCCATCGTATTTCACTGGGCATGAAGCAGCTGGAAAGCGATCCTTGGGATGCAATCGGTGCAAAATACCCAATCGATACGAAGGTTACCGGCCGGATCACCAACATCACCGATTATGGTGCATTTGTTGAACTGGAGCCTGGCATTGAAGGCCTGATCCACGTGTCAGAAATGTCCTGGACCAAAAAGAACGTTCATCCCGGCAAGATCGTTGCAACTTCCCAGGAAGTAGAGGTGATTGTTCTTGAGGTTGATCCTTCCAAGCGTCGTATTTCGCTGGGTCTGAAACAGAACCTGTCCAATCCTTGGGATACGTTTGCTGAGCAGTTCCCACAGGGAACAGTTGTTGAAGGCGAAGTGAAAAACAAAACCGAATTCGGTCTGTTTATCGGCCTCGATGGCGATGTCGACGGCATGGTGCACCTGTCCGATCTGGACTGGAACCTGTCCGGCGAAGAAGCTATCGAGAACTTTAACAAGGGTGACATGGTGAAAGCTGTGGTGCTTGATGTTGATGTCGATAAAGAGCGGATTTCGCTTGGCATCAAACAGCTTGATGGCGCTGATCCAATGGACGGCGGCGATGCTGGTGAAATTCGCAAGAATTCCATTGTCACTGCTGAGGTTCTCAAGGTCACAGACGGTGGACTGGAAGTGAAGATTGTCGACACCGACATCGAAGCATTCGTCAAACGGTTCGACCTGTCGCGTGATCGCGATGAGCAGCGTCCTGAACGCTTCTCCGTTGGTCAGAAAATCGACGCCCGCGTTATCCTGTTTGATAAGAAAAACCGTAAGGTCAATCTGTCGATCAAGGCGCTGGAGATTGCCGAAGAAAAAGAGGCCGTCAAACAATACGGTTCCTCCGATTCAGGCGCATCACTGGGCGATATCCTGGGCGCAGCGCTCAAGGACCGCGAAGGCGGCGAATAAGAATACGAACCTGGTTTCGTCGAAGGGCCTGCAGAGGAATCTGCGGGCCCTTTTTATTTGTTGCGATGCCAGTGAAAAAAGTGCGGTTACCGGGTCAATACCGCGATGGAATCATTGACTTCATCGGCCTGTGGCGCAATCGTTCCTCCTGTACCCGTTTCCGGGTTGGGCGCATTGATCTTGTAGGAGAGATATAATAATGCGCCAAAAAGCCCTTCGCACTGTGGTTTGTCTGTTGTCTCTGACAGCGTGTGTCAAACACCAACCGATCGCCGAAGTCACGTCCATCAAATCAACAGAACCCGGTGCCCGGGGCTATGATATTTTTGCCGCCCGCCGAGCGTCAGGAGAAAAAATACCCATGCT
>CAJQPW010000081.1 GCA_905480295.1 uncultured Rhizobiaceae group bacterium
AATCCATTCACAAGGCTCTTCGAGCCCTCATTCCGCTGGCGCCCTACGCCGATTTCGAGCCGATCGCGACGGCGGCACGTTCCAAACACATGCGGGACCTGACGCCGGTCAATGGTGTTTTCCTGGCCACGATTGCCCATATCCGACACCGCTACACCGATTATGACGACCTGCGCGATGAAGGGTATGATCATGATTCAGCGCGCTTTTTCGTCGCTGACGCCATCGACGAAAAATTGCGTGAATGGGGCAGCAGTCAGCAATTGAACCGGGAAGAAACGGACTAATCCCAATCGATCGCGAGCATAGTCCGCGAAATGAGCAATCAGGTGCGATAAATCCATTGGGGCGGGATGCGGGCCTCAAAACCCTCTCCGGTATGGATCGTACCTTCCTTTTCAACCCAGCCGACCAGACCGCGCAGGTTCTTTGCCTGTTTGGAAAACTCATGCTCAATATCGTCACGACCCTCAAACTGAGCTGCAATCGCCCTGCCGGATTCGCGACACGGTCCGTTGTCGCCGTCAATACGGATGGTGACACCCCCTTCAAACTTCAGAATCGTGCGCGGGGGCAACCGCGTCAGATTGGGCAGGCCTTTGATCAGCAGATTGCCACCAATCCACTCGGGCAAAAGTTCAGGTATGTTCAAACGCCGCGCCACCAAACGCAGTTCTTCAACGTCGAGCAAGGACAGTTGCCGTTCATTGCGGATCTCAGTGCCCCGGGGATACCACGGTTCGCGCGCGCCTGATTTACGGCTGTGCCCCGCGTGATAATCCCCCGGAATGCCCTCAAATGTAAGTGCAAGTTGATCGACCGGTGTGGTCTGGAAGCTGCGGCCTTCAGCCTTATAAAGCCCTTCGATTGTCGCTGAGATTTTCTGAGCCGGGTGCTCGGTTATTTCCTCACGGTGGCTGGCAAAGGGGTCGGACATGGCACATCAATCCAGATCAGGTCATTTGAACATCCCTACCTCGTGCACATCAGCAATCCTCCTGTCCAGCATAATGGCCATTTGTGAACGCTGCCCCACAGCAAAGGTGCCGGACTTCGTCAATCAACGATGCCAAAACTTCAGTTTGAAGCGGCTGAACGATCATTGCGCAACGAAGCGGCAGACTGGGTAACAACGTCACAGACTTGCATCAGCTGGGCAGTCAAAGGGCTGGTCTTGCGCCAGATCATGCCAATCTTGCGAGACGGTGCCGGTGCAACAAATCGCGCAACCGATACCGCGGCGGAACTGGTTTCGACCGCTACCGCCATTTCTGGCAGCAAGGTGACCCCGACCCCAACACCGACCATCTGCACCAGAGTCGACAGGGAACTGCCTTCCAACCCTTGCCATGGTTGCGCGGGTTGAATGTTACAGAACGACAGCGCCTGATCTCTGAAACAGTGTCCCTCTTCCAGCAGCAGCAGCTTCATGTTTCGCAGCGCTTCGCCGTCAGGAACCGGCAGCTCAGCATCGGCAACCGGTCGAACCAGGACGAAGTCCTCTGAAAACAGCCCAACTTCGGTAAAGGATGGTTCAGAGACCGGCAAAGCCACGATTGCCGTGTCCAACCGGCCATTTATCAGTTCCTGGATCAACCGCGGTGTAACCGTTTCACGCACATGAATATCCAGATCGGCATTCAGGCGATTGAGACTGCCAATCAGCGTCGGCAGCAGATAGGGTGCAATGGTTGGGATCACACCAATGCGAAGTCGTCCGCCCAACTGATCCTGAGACGCCCGTGCCAAATCTTCCAGTTCTTCAACCGAACGCAGAATACCACGCACGCGCAGTGCAAAATCTTCACCGAAATTGGTCAGACGAACCTGCCGCCCACCTCTTTCGAACAGCACCATGCCGATGGATAGTTCCAGTTCCTTGATCTGCAGCGACAGGGCGGGCTGGGTGATGGCACAGGCACTTGCCGCCCGGCCAAAATGCCGGTGTAGCGCCAGGGCTTCAAAATATCGCAGGTGTTTGAGGGTCAGTGCACTCATAAGTGAAATTTATCGGTACAATTAGAAAAATCAACTTAATCTAATGATTAAAGCCTGATAGTTTCCCCCCAGGGAGGAAATCGGACGACCGCACACCGGCCTTGATTTGCATCAAGACCACCGGCACAAATCCAGCAATGTTATGCAGTGCTATTGGGTGCATTCGACCCCGCCTTCAGCCGACAGACAGAAAATTCCAGACCGCATATGGAGATCGACATGACCGATAATGCTGACAACAATACAGGTAAATGCCCAGTCATGGGTGGCGCCCGCTTGCATGGTGCGATGGGCACTTCTGCGAACCAGCGCTGGTGGCCCAACCAGTTGAACCTGAAAATCCTGCACCAGAACTCTTCGCTTTCAGACCCGATGGACGGCGACTTTGACTACGCAAAGGCGTTCGAAAGCCTCGATCTGGAGGCTGTGCGACAGGACCTTTATGCCCTGATGACCGATTCTCAGGACTGGTGGCCTGCTGACTACGGTCACTACGGACCTTTCTTCGTGCGCATGGCCTGGCACAGCGCCGGCACCTATCGCATCGGCGATGGACGCGGTGGTGCCGGGTCTGGTTCACAGCGGTTTGCCCCGCTCAACAGTTGGCCGGACAATGTCAATCTCGACAAGGCACGTCAGCTTCTGTGGCCGATCAAGCAGAAATACGGCCGCAACCTATCCTGGGCCGACCTGCTGATACTGACGGGCAACTGCGCCTTGGAATCAATGGGTTTTGAAACCTATGGCTTCGCCGGTGGACGCGCAGATATCTGGGAACCAGAAGTAGATGTTTATTGGGGACCAGAAACCGTCTGGCTCGACGACGAACGCTACAGCGGCGACAGGGAGCTTCAGGGTAATCTCGGCGCTGTACAGATGGGCCTCATCTACGTCAATCCAGAGGGACCCAATGGCACCCCCGATCCGCTCGCTTCGGCGCGTGATATCCGGGAAACCTTTGGTCGCATGGCGATGAATGATGAAGAAACCGTGGCACTGATCGCCGGTGGACACACGTTCGGCAAGGGACATGGTGCAGCTGACCCGGACAAATATGTCGGCCCCGATCCTGAGGGAGCGGCACTGGAAAACATGGGCCAGGGTTGGATCAGCTCCTTTGGCAGTGGCAGCGGCGGCGACACAATCAGCAGCGGGCTGGAAGGCGCATGGACGACCGAACCGGCGAAATGGGACAACAATTATTTTGACAACCTGTTCGGTTACGAATGGGAAAAAACCAAAAGCCCTGCCGGTGCTACCCAATGGAAACCCAAGGGCAGCGATGGTGCTGGCACCGTTCCGGATGCCCATGACCCGAACAAACGGCATGCGCCGGTAATGTTCACGTCGGACCTTGCGCTGCGGGAAGACCCTATTTACCTGCCAATATCCAAGCATTTTCATGAAAATCCAGATGCATTCGCGGAGGCATTTGCCAAGGCCTGGTTCAAACTGACCCACCGCGACATGGGCCCTTAC
>CAJQPW010000082.1 GCA_905480295.1 uncultured Rhizobiaceae group bacterium
GAGGCCAGTCCGCCGGACGCAATAACGGGTATCGATGTATGCTGGGCAAGTTCCAATGTGCTTTGCCAATTGATGCCTTTGAGCACACCATCGCGATCGATATCGGTAAAGATGAGCGCTGCGACACCCGCATCTTCAAAACGCTGTGCCATATCTATCGTCGTAAGCATCGAGGTCTCGGCCCAGCCTTCAACTGCAACCTTGCCACCCTTGGCATCAATGCCGACAGCAACCTTGCCCGGGAAACTGCGACAAGCCTGACGCACGAGATCCGGGTCACGAACGGCAACCGTTCCAAGGATAACGCGGCTTATGCCCTTTTCCAGCCAATAGGCAATGTGATCGAGCGTGCGAATTCCACCACCCAGCTGAACCGGATTTTCCGTCGAGCTCAATATCGCCTCAACGGCCTTACCGTTGACAGCTTTGCCTGCAAAAGCACCATCCAGATCGACCACATGAAGCCATTGAAAGCCCTGATCCTGAAATTGTCGCGCCTGTGCACCAGGATCGGTATTGTAGACCGTTGCCTGTGCCATATCTCCCAACTTGAGACGGACACATTCACCACCCTTCAGATCAATGGCGGGAAATAAAATCATGGGTTCCACCTTAAAAAATTGGTGATCAGCGCCAGTCCGAGCGTTTGACTTTTCTCCGGGTGAAACTGGGTACCTGCCATGTTGTCGCGGGCGACCATTGCGGTGACTGGCATGCCATAATCTGTTGTAGCGACCACATTTTCCCGGTGCTCAGCTTGTAGATGATACGAATGAACGAAATAGGCGTGCAGACCCGCGCTCCCCAGTTCGATTCCATCGAGCAGCGGATGGTCCTGGCTGGTATCCAGAGTATTCCAGCCAATTTGCGGAATTTTTAAACCTGGATCGTCCGGTCGCATCTCAACCACGTCGCCGTCAATCCAACCCAGGCCCGCAGTCGTGGTTTTTTCAAGCCCACGTTTGGCCATCAGCTGCATGCCAACGCAGATGCCAAGGAAAGGCGTATTGCCATCGCGAACCTTGGTCTGCAATGCATCCACCATGCCCGGAACGGCATCCAGCCCAGCCCGGCAGTCTGCAAATGCGCCAACCCCCGGCAAAACAATTCTGTCGGCAGACAGCACGCGCGACGCCTCCGCGGTCAAGTCGATTTCTGCCGCAATTCCGCTTTCGCGGGCTGCGCGTTGAAAGGCCTTGGTTGCGGATTTCAAATTACCCGACCCATAATCGATTATGGCAACACGCACGTTCAGTGATCCTCGACGGGAAACAGGGTAAAGGATTCGCTTGGCTGACGGGATGGCTTTGCTGTCCCACCTGCACCGGTATAGACAGACGGGAGTCCCTTGGCTGTTGCTGAACTAGCACCCGTTGACAGGTTCTGCAGATAGCGGCCGACTGCAGCGGATTCACTGGGCGCTTCGACCACGCCAGCTAATACATATCCTTTGGCTTCCAACCTGCTTCTTTGCAACTCATGACCTTCCAACAGCAAATACAGCCCCGGAAGAGTGCAGATCAGCCATCCTACAACAGCAAACGGTGTGGCAAACAATACAAGGCCCAAAGCCATGACCAGGACATAGATCAGCAGAGCGAACCACAAGCGATGCACAGCCAGCCAGATCGGTGGCGCGACCACCGCCCATTTGGCCCATCCGTCGGATATTGCCACGAGGCCGTCAAACCGCGCATCGTCATCGGCTCCAAGAGAGGCAACCGGTCGGGATTGAATCATATGAATGGTATAAATCATCAGGACAAACTGACGCTAATTGCTCAACGTACCCTTGGTTGACGGAATGGCATCTCCCATGCGGGGATCCATCTCACAGGCAAGACGCAGCGCGCGGGCAACAGCCTTGAAACAGGTTTCAGCAATGTGGTGAGCGTTGGCGCCATAATGCGTCTTAACATGCAGCGTGATTCGCGCGGCCTGCGCCAAAGCATTAAAGAACTCGCGGACAAGTTCGGTGTCGAATGTACCGATTTTTTCCCGGGGAAAGTCAACATCCCATACCAAGAAAGGGCGCCCGGAAACATCAATAGCCGCGCTGGTCATGGCTTCATCCATGGGCAGGTCAAAAGAAGCATAACGACGGATGCCACGACGATCGGCCAGCGCCGTGTTCAAGGCCTGGCCCAATGCGATACCGCAATCTTCCACCGTATGGTGGTCGTCGATATGAAGATCACCCTTCGCCATGACATTCATGTCAATCAGCGAATGTTTCGACAATTGTTCGAGCATATGATCAAAAAAACCGACACCGGTTTCTATTTCAAACCGTCCAGAACCATCGATTTCGACATCAACGCTGATGTCGGTCTCATTGGTTTTTCGCTTCACGTTGGCTGTGCGGGCCATAAATTGGCTCCAAAAACTGTGATTTCAACAGATGAGCGCTGTCTTACAGCCCCTCCTGCAATGACGCAATTGCAATCGCAAAATCATTCCATACATAGTGGAGCGGTGCCGCTGCGCCAAAATGGGTAGCGGTGAGTGTCACGTTTGGAGAACGAAGTGAGCAAACATACAGAATCCTGGTTGCCGGACATACACGCAACCACCATCATCATGGTCCGCAAAGGCGGCAAAGTGGTTATTGCCGGCGATGGACAGGCGTCCATGGGCCAGACCATCATGAAATCCAATTCAAGAAAAGTTCGCAAACTGGGCAAGGGTGATGTGATCTGTGGCTTTGCAGGATCAACCGCCGATGCTTTCACTTTGCTGGAACGGTTGGAATCAAAGCTGGAACAATATCCGGATCAATTGATGCGAGCCTGCGTCGAACTCGCCAAAGACTGGCGAACCGATCGCTATTTGCGTCGTCTCGAAGCCATGATGCTGGTGGCTGACAAGAAGGTCAGCCTCTGCCTGACTGGTGTCGGCGATGTCTTTGAACCCGAAGATGGCGTTATGGCCATTGGTTCAGGAGGCAATTATGCTCTGGCAGCAGCGCGTGCGCTCTACGACACCAAGGCCAAACCTCAGGATATTGCCGAAAAAGCCATGAAGATTGCTGCCGATATCTGCGTGTATACCAACCACAATCTTGTGGTCGAATCCCTTGATGAAGAAAAATAGAGATCGTTTGACCATGAACAACACAAATTTCTCGCCCCGTGAGATCGTCAGCGAACTCGACCGTTACATCATCGGACAAAAGGATGCCAAACGTGCAGTCGCAGTCGCCATGCGCAACCGCTGGCGTCGTCAGCAACTGGCATCTCCGATGAAAGAAGAGGTGATGCCAAAGAATATTTTGATGATTGGGCCAACCGGCGTCGGAAAAACCGAGATTTCCCGTCGCCTTGCAAAACTGGCAGGCGCACCATTCATCAAGGTTGAAGCCACCAAATTTACCGAAGTTGGTTATGTCGGCCGTGATGTCGAGCAGATTATTCGCGATCTTGTGGAAACCGGCATTGGCCTGGTGCGCGAGCGTAAACGCGAACAGGTCAAGGCGAAGGCCCACCTGGCTGCTGAGGATCGGGTATTGGACGCTCTTGTGGGCAATACAGCAAGCCCGGCCACCCGTTCCAGTTTCATGAAAAAACTGCGTGAAGGCGAGCTGGACGACAAGGAAATTGAAATAGAGGTCGAAGACACCGGTTCACCCATGGGCGGTCTTGATATTCCCGGCATGCCGCCGGGCCAGATGGGCATGATTGATCTCAGCGACATCATGTCCAAGGCGATGGGCGGCCGCAAGAAGATGCGAAAAACGTCGGTCAAGGAAAGCTACGAACTGCTCATTGCAGAAGAAAGCGACAAACTGCTGGATGATGATCAGGTTGTCACCGAAGCGCTCTCATCTGTCGAGAACAATGGCATCGTGTTTCTTGATGAAATCGACAAAATTGCCGTTGCCGGCGAACGCGGGGGCTCGGTATCCCGCGAAGGGGTGCAGCGCGATCTTCTGCCTTTGGTCGAGGGAACAACGGTAGCCACGAAATATGGCCCGGTAAAAACGGACCACATCCTGTTTGTTGCGTCGGGCGCTTTCCACGTGTCCAAACCATCAGATCTGTTGCCTGAACTGCAGGGCCGATTGCCCATTCGGGTCGAATTGCGGGCGCTGACAAAGGAAGATTTCATCCGCATCCTGACCGAAACAGAGGCGAGCCTGATCAAGCAGTATATCGCTTTAATGGGAACCGAAGAGCTGGAGCTGGAATTCACCGAAAATGCAATTGATGCTTTGGCGGATATTGCGGTTGAACTGAACTCATCGGTTGAAAATATCGGCGCACGGCGTTTGCAGACGGTAATGGAAAAAGTGCTTGATGAAGTGTCTTTCGACGCGCCTGACCGCCCCGGCGAGGTGGTGAAGGTTGATGCTGATTTTGTTCGCAAGAATGTAGGCGATCTGGCCAAAAATACTGATCTGTCGCGCTATATTCTTTAGCGTCGCGAGCGTTACGACCCGTTGCAAGGGAGAAACACCGGGTAATAAAGTGAACTTTCATTACCCGGTGCCGCTTGTCGACCACCGCTCGGCCTCATATGGATGGGACATGAAAATAGTTCGTCCCCTTTTGCTGGCCTTTCTGATCGCGATTCTGCAACCCGTTGGATTTGCGCAGTCCACCACGCTGGTGCCTCCGGGCAATCGCAGTGCCAGTCAACCCGCAATCCCTGGCGGATCGATCAAACGCACCCGCGGCACGACTTTTGAAAAGAAGTATCAGAAAATCCGTGATCTGCTGGCAGGCGACCGCAAGTTGATCTCCAAGATCAAACAGGCTGCCCGTACCCATGGCATTGATCCCATTCACATCATCGGGGCCCTAGTCGGGGAACATACTTACAATGTCGACGCCAAGGATCGCCTGCAAAGCTATTACGTGAAAGCGCTGGCCTATCTCGGTCAAAAACTAACGTTCAAATACAAACGCACGACTGTCACCAAACTGTTGAAACAGCCAGACTTCCGGCCCTGTGATGGTATTGCCAGCGCTTATGACAAATGGACCTGTCGCGAACAGGTTTGGGACCGGAAATATCGTGGCAAAAACTACGCCGGACAAAAGTGGCCCAATAATCGATTCGGAGCCGTATTCTTCCAGCC
>CAJQPW010000083.1 GCA_905480295.1 uncultured Rhizobiaceae group bacterium
AAACACCAAAATCATACGCTATTCCAACAGCTTGATCCATGCCCGCCAACCAATTCAACCGACATGATGAATAATTGGGGCTAGGGTCCCTGCACAAATTACTGTGCACCACATGAACGTCAGATGAATGTGCGAAATAGCACCAAACGGTGATCTGCGCGGTATTGGTGCAAATATATCATCGATGAAAACGGGGCAGTTGTCTTCGCAGCAACAAATATTATTTAAAAATAGCAGAGGTTTAAAAGGTTTTGGTCAAGGTAAACTCAATCACCAATTTCTTTTGCAAAATTCAACAGCACTCGGTTGTATTCATAAAGCCGGTTCGGCCATCACCACCCAAAGCGGGAGATTGCGTCAGTTTCTGCGCTTGTTGGCCTTAAATCCGCCGCGTTGCCCCGGTTTGCCTGAAGTGCTTCTGGGTACCGGTCGTTTGGAGGGGGGGCTTGGAGAGCCAACCGGTACACCAACCGGCGTTCCACCCATATCGTCGAGATCGGGTTTTGCGAAATATGATGCATTTTTTGCATCCGGCGCTTTGCCAGAAGCCCGTCCCCCGGCTTTTTTACGTCTGGCATCTGTTGCCCGAGACTTGCGGGTGTTGGAGATGCCGCTGTCGCGGGCAAGTGGATCATCTGCCACTAGCAACTCGGTGTCCTGCAGGCGTTTGATTTCATCACGCAGGGACGCTGCCTTTTCAAAGTCGAGATCGGCTGCGGCATCCCGCATGTCTTTCTCCAGCGAATCCAGATGGGCTCTGAGATTATTGCCCACCAAAGCCCCTTCTTCTGCAAGATCGACTTCGACCCGGACGTGATCTGCTTCGTAGACGCTGCCCAGGATATCTCCGATATCGCGCTTGATTGACTGCGGCGTTATGCCGTTCTGCTTGTTGTACGCCTCTTGTTTTTCCCGCCTGCGATCGGTTTCAGCCATCGCCCGTTCCATCGACCCGGTTTTCTGGTCGGCATAGAGGACAACGCGCCCATCTACATTGCGGGCTGCACGGCCGATGGTTTGCACCAAACTGGTTTCCGAACGCAAAAACCCTTCCTTGTCAGCATCGAGAATGGCAACAAGTCCGCATTCAGGAATGTCCAACCCTTCCCGCAACAGGTTGATTCCGATCAGCACGTCAAACGCTCCCAACCGCAGGTCACGGATGATCTCAATGCGCTCGAGCGTGTCGATGTCGCTGTGCATATAACGCACCCGAACACCGTTTTCGTGCATGTATTCCGTCAGGTCTTCCGCCATTCTTTTGGTCAGCACCGTCACCAGGGTGCGATAGCCGTTGGCGGTAACCTGTTTTATTTCATCGACAACATCGTCCACCTGATTGGTGGCAGGGCGAATTTCGACCGGTGGATCAATCAGGCCGGTCGGACGGATAACCTGTTCGGCAAACACACCTCCCGATTGCTCCATTTCCCAACCACCGGGCGTGGCAGATACACAGACGGTCTGCGGGCGCATCGCGTCCCACTCTTCAAACCGCAGTGGTCGGTTGTCCATGCAGGACGGCAGTCTGAATCCATATTCGGCCAACGTGGCCTTGCGGCGGAAGTCACCACGATACATGCCGCCAATCTGCGGAATGGTGACGTGGGATTCATCGGCAAAGACCAACGCGTCATCGGGCAGGTATTCAAACAAAGTGGGCGGTGGTTCACCCGGCTTGCGTCCGGTCAGATAGCGGGAATAATTCTCAATGCCGGCGCAGGCCCCGGTTGCTTCTATCATTTCGACGTCAAACTTGACCCTCTGTTCCAGCCTCTGCGCTTCAAGCAATCGCCCGGCCCGGGTCAGTTCATCCAACCGCCAGGCGAGTTCCTTCTTAATTTCCTTGACCGCCTGATTGAGCGTTGGTCGTGGCGTCACATAGTGGCTGTTGGCGTATATTTTGACCGATTTCAGCTGATCTGTCTTTTTACCGGTCAGCGGGTCAAACTCGGTGATGGTTTCGATTTCATCGCCAAACAAGGATATCCGCCATGCCCGGTCTTCAAGGTGGGCAGGAAAGATTTCAATTGTATCGCCGCGGACCCGAAACGACCCGCGTTGGAAATCGGCATCGCGGCGGCGGTATTGCTGAGCGACCAGGTCGGCGAGCAATTGTCGCTGGTCGAGCCTGTCGCCAATCGACATCTGAAATGTCATTGCGGTATAGGTTTCCACCGACCCGATACCATAAATACAAGATACCGATGCCACGATGATGACGTCGTCCCGTTCGAGCAGGGACCGCGTGGCGGAGTGGCGCATCCGGTCAATCTGTTCGTTTACGGAGCTTTCTTTCTCGATGAACGTGTCGGAGCGGGGCACATAGGCTTCCGGCTGATAATAGTCATAATAGGAGACGAAATATTCCACCGCATTGTCGGGAAAGAAACTTTTCATTTCTCCATAGAGCTGTGCCGCCAGGGTTTTATTCGGTGCAAGAATGAGGGCAGGGCGCTGGGTTTCTTCAATCACCTTGGCCATTGTAAACGTCTTGCCCGATCCGGTGACACCCAACAGGACTTGCGTGCGTTCTCCGCCCTGGTTCGATCCGGCCTCCGACTTGAGACCGCCAACCAGTTCCTTGATCGCAACCGGTTGATCGCCCTTCGGCTCAAATTCACTTACAACCCGAAGGGCCTTGCCGCCTTCCGATTTTTCGGGTCGGTCCGGACGGTGGGGAATCCAGATGTCGCCCTTCATCACCTCGCGGCCGTTTTCAATCAGATCAGAGAGCGCACTGACGGTGGCCGTCACACCGGATGTTGATTCCATTTTCAGCGCGTCTTCGGCCGAAACATCCAGTCCCGCTACCGGGTTAAGCCCAGCGGCTACGCGGGCTTTAACGTCATTGGAACCACCAATAATTGTCCCGCCACCCGTGCGTTTTTCACCAATAATATCGTTCTTCTTTGCCTTTTTCGCCGACGCAGCTTTTTTCGGCTTTGGCGCTTTGGCTTCCTGCTCGATCTCTTCAGCCCAACTGGCCACATCGCTGGTTAGGGGAATCCCTTCCAACGGTGCCTGTGGTGCTTCTTCAAAGCCTTCCGGACGGGAAGTGTCGCTGTTGGTTTTGTTGGAATGAGCCATGCCCTCTATATGGGACGAAAAGGGAACAGATGGAAGGGGCCGCATCGGACATGCTGACAAAACTGTCAGGGGGGTGGCTGGAAGTTTGGCGGTGCTGGCAGTGCCCTGTTGATCACAATGAAAGCGTTTCTCATTGCCCGAGGATTAGTGATAGATTCCATGCGCCTGTGTCGAATTGATATCCGCACAATAAGACAGTGGGAGGTTGCGAAGATGGGCAGCATTGACGGGAGAAGACGCTCATGATGGTAAAGCGTATCGTTGCAAATATTGGCACGAAGGCGGTCGAAGACGTGCGAACGTTCTACTCGGACCTTTTGGGTATGGATGTTGTGATGGATCTTGGATGGATTGCGACAATGACCTCTGGAGAGACCGCGCCGACCCAGATCAGTATCGCATCGCAAGGGGGATCCGGCACGCCGGTACCCGACCTGTCGATTGAGGTGGATGATGTTGATGCAATCCACGCCCGTGCAAAACAGCTGGGTCATACTATTGAATATGATCTAACCGATGAGCCGTGGGGTGTTCGTCGCTTCTATCTCCGAGACCCAGCGGGAAAATTGCTTAATATTCTGAGCCATTCGGCCTGATGGCCACACACAGGCAGCCATTGCTTTTGGAAATCGCGAGACGCCTGACCACCCGACTGGCCAATCCCTGCAGGTCAGGATTCGGGTAAGCCGCGGCTGGACCATTCTGAGCGGGGTACGACAGAGCCGACTTCAAATCCGAAGGATACAATCTCGGTTGCGGCATCGTCGATTTCGCAACGAAACTTTAGGTTTATCCATTGCCTGTTTGTTCGAAACGCACCCTTGCGAACCTGCAGTATATTGCCCGAATCCAACCGGTAAGACGGCAGAAGGTTTGGCCAATGGGGCGGGTTGGCACTGTTCAACTGACGCCGCAACTCCGTAACGCAAAGCTTGCCGGCCCTTATGCCGCGCGTAAGTTCCCCTATTGCGGTCGTCGCAACTGGACCTTTGTCCTTCGGTTGCGAGCGGGCAATTTTGACGGTTTTTGCCGGGAGTTTCGGCTTTGGCTTGCTGGCGGATGCCGCTGCCGCTGCTTTTGCCACTACCTTTGCTGTTGCGGCTTTCTTTGACGCTGCAGCCTTTGTCGTGTCCGACTGGGTTGTCAGGGGAACTGTGGGGGTTAGTTTTGATTCGATTGGCTCTTTGTTTGGTTTCTTGACGGGTGTCGTTCTGGCTATATTTTCTTCGCGTTTCGCGTCGCCCTTGACTGGTTTGCCTGACCCGGAATCCTTTTCGCCAAATTTAAACACCGGGCGCAAAACCTGACGCGGTTTCGCTTTGGCCGATTGTTTTGAGGTTGATTTTTTCGGTTTGGATTGCTTTTTGGCTGCCGGTTTTGGTTTTTGCGCAGGTTTGGCTTTGGCCTTCTTTTTCGGTGGCAGCAGCTCGACCTGAATGGCCTTGGGCTTTTCTGGCTCCGGCATTGCATGGGGCACGTCAACGATCAATACGGCCAATACAAGCACGTGAATTAAGACGGATAAGAGTGTGCCGGACGAGAGTTTCAAAGTGTACCTGTTTGGCGTCTGCAGAAGTGCGTTGTTGATAGTGGGCCGCCTTGCGGGATGACAACAGCATGGAAATGTGGACTGAGCAACGGGCTTGGTCTCAACTGACCATCATATTGGGGCACACGGCTCCGGGAAAGCGATTACTGATATTGCGGTTGTTGTCGCTTGTTGGCATGAATGACCAAACCCATCATTCTCCGGGAGTGTTCCAATGCAATTTGCCAAAGTAAATGGTGTGACCCTTCACTATCAGGTCATCAGCGCCGCGGAAGACAAGCCAACCCTCGTTTTCTCCAACTCACTGGCAACAGATTTCAGGATCTGGCGTGACTGTATTGTTCGCCTGGTCGGCGAATGTTCCATGGTGATGTATGACAAGCGCGGTCACGGCCTTTCTGATGTTGGGGACACACCCTACAAGCTGGACGATCATGTCAACGACCTTGCGGGCCTTCTCGATCATCTGGGAATCAGCAATGCGGTGATCTGCGGATTGTCCGTTGGTGGCATGATCGCGCAGGGTTTGAACTTTCTCAGGCCCGATCTGGTCCGCGCGATGATCCTGTGTGACACCGGCGCAAAAATCGGTACTGATGACATGTGGGATGAGCGCATGAAAATCGTTCGAAACGAAGGGCTTGCAGGATTGGTTGAAGCCAATATGCAGCGCTGGTTTACGCCGGATTTTCATGCCAACCGTGCCGATGATCTGGCCGGTATCAGCAACATGTTTCTAAGAGTGCCGGTTGAAGGCATGCTCAGCACCATGGTTGCTTTGCGTGAAGCAGACCTGCGGGAAGCCGCGCCTCAGACCAAGGTCCCCACCATATGCATCGTTGGCGATCAGGACGGCTCAACACCACCATCTCTGGTTCTTGAACTGGCCAAGTTGATCCCCGATGCCCGCTATGAGGTGATCAAGGGGGCGGGGCATATACCCTGCGTGGAACAACCGGAAATTCTGGTTGAGATTATTCGGGCGTTTTTCAAAGACGCCGATATCACCTGACGGTGCTTGGTCTTTTCAGGCGATGAACGTCGCAATCTGATCAGCCACCCATTGCGGCTTTTCATGCAGGATCCAGTGGCCGGCATTGTCGGTGGTCTGAATGGATACGTCATCACAAAACTGATCCAGGTCCTGCCGGGATTCGGCCAGCAAGGCCGTGTCATTCTCACCCCAGAGCACAAGGTGCGGCATGGTGATGCGGTATCTTTGTTTCATGTCATCGGTAATGGCAAAAGGGGTGGGTGGTTCCTCGCTTTTGGGAACGATCAACGGGGAAGCCCGATACCAGTTCACCATGCAGGCCACCGTGTGGGGGTCGGCCCAGGCCTTTCGATAGGCTTCGCGCTTTTTACCATCCATCCAGGACGCGGTAGAAAACTTCTCCAGCATGCCGAGCAGTTTCTCAAAGCCGTTGGCGACCAGGTGTTTTTCGACATCCTTGCCCCGCAGCAGGTGGATGTATTGGCTCGCGGCGGTTTGTGGTCCCCCGGCAAACAGGGCTTTTTGAAAGCAGATGGGATGCACACCATTGGCGATGATGAGGCGGGAAACACATTCCCGGTGCCGCATCGCCAGCGCATAAGCAACAGAGGCACCCCAATCATGACCGCAAACGATTACCGGTTGCCCCGGCGAAACCTGTTCGACAAGGGCGTGCATGTCGGCAACAAGATGTTTGGTCTCGTAGGCGTCCAATGCTTCAGGCTTGGAAGACAGATTATAACCGCGCTGGTCTGGCAATATGACGCGATGGGTCTGGGTGAAGTGTTGTGCAACGTCAGCCCAGCTTGCCCAATATTCGGGAAAGCCGTGCAGCATCAACATCACGGGTGCATTTTCATCGCCGCCCACCATCGCATGAATGGTCTGGCCGTTGGCCTGGTAGGTTTCCGACTTAAGGGTCAAAATATACCTCCTGTTTGACCTGCCGCTTCAGTTAAATGTTCAGGGTTTGATGAACACTTTCCCATTTGGTTTGGAAAGTTCTGCGGGCAATGATTCCATCACGTCAGCGATCGGGAGTATTGCGGTGACATCCGTATTCCATGTTCCGTCGGCGAAACGTCGCTGGGCCGACTGAACGACCTGCATCTTGTCTGCCAGCGGCGTGTCGATCATCCAGCGGGTTAGCCAGAAACCTTCGATACGCTTGGACTGAAAGATCATCTGGCCGGGCTGCTGGATGGTCGGCAATTCCTGATCCAGTTTGCCATAGATGATCCAACGGCTGTTATTGGGAATGACGTTAAAGATGCCAGCGCTGGTCTGATTGGCGACCGCATCGAGAAAAATCCGTGGTTTCTCGGCCTGTATAATCTTGCGAAGGTCAGTGTCGAACGTGTCGCTCTCACTGTTCAGCACATGGGCTGCACCCAGCGCGATCAGCGGCTCAATCTGTTCGTCGCGGCGGACAATCGCAATTGGTTTGTTGCCGGTATCACGGGCGGCAGCAATCATCAGCTTGCACAATTGACTGGCACCGGCAGACAGGATGAATGCGTCGGTATCGCCCTTGTCGACCAGGTCGAGCATGGCAAGTGCCGTCAGTGGATTGACGATCATGGCAGCACCGTCAGTGTCGGAAATGTCGGGTATCAGCGGGATGCAGGTTGTCGCATCTGCGATCGAATATTCACTCCAGCTTCCCGGTTTTCCCGGTGCGGCAACAAAGGCAACCCGCTGTCCGACAAGGCTGTCAGCGATGGCACCACCACCGGACGCCACGATTTCGCCCACCCCTTCAAATCCTGCACCATTTCCGGCAATGCGCGGCATGCCGTACAGGCCCTGAATGAACATTTCATCGGAAGGATTGACTGAAGCCAGCGCCACCTTGATCTTCACCTGACCCGGGTCGGGGGTGGGTTCGTCAATGTCGGCAAACTCGATGAATGGTGCCAGATCGGTCAGCGCGATCGATTCTGGCTGCTCGCGCAGGAAACCTTCGTTTTTCAGAACAAGTGATTTCACGTCAGGTCATTTTCTGTTGGGTGTGTTTCTTCAGCTCTGTGCGGGCCACCTGGCGGCGGTGCACTGCATCCGGTCCGTCGGCAAAGCGCAGCGTCCGCAGATGCATCCACTGCCGGGCCAGGGGTGTGTCCTGTGATATGCCGACACCGCCATGCATCTGCATCGCGTCATCCGTGATCTTCAGGGCAATCAGCGGGGCAACAACCTTGATCTTGGAAATCCATGGCGCAGCGGCGCGCGGGTCGCCCTGATCCATCATCCAGGCGGCCTTGAGACACAGCAGGCGGGCCTGTTCGATTTCCATTCTTGCATCGGCAATGGTGTCAAAATTACCACCAAGCTGAGCCAGAGGCTTGCCAAAGGCTTCGCGGGCGATCGATCGTTTGCACATCAGGGACAGCGCCAGCTCGGCTTGTCCTATGGCTCGCATGCAGTGATGAATGCGACCCGGCCCCAGACGACCCTGCGAGATTTCGAACCCTCGGCCTTCTCCAAGCAGTAGATTTTCTGCCGGAACCCGCACATCGGTGAACCGCATATGCATATGGCCATGGGGCGCATCATCCATCGAAAACACCTGCATCGCACGCAGGATTTCGATGCCCGGCGTGTCTGCCGGCACGACAACCTGGCTGTGCCGCTGGTGCTTTGGCGCATCGTCATCGCCCGTGCGCACCATCACGATATAGACTTTGCACCGGGGGTCGCCCGCGCCTGATATCCAATGCTTTTCCCCGTTCAGCACGTAGTCGTCCCCGTCTCGCACGCAGGACATGTTGATGTTTGTCGCGTCTGAGGACGCCACATCCGGCTCAGTCATCACATAGGCTGAGCGAATCTTGCCCTCCAGCAGTGGAGCGAGCCACTTCTCCTTCAGCGCATCGGTACCGTAGCGCTCAAACACTTCCATATTGCCGGTATCAGGGGCTGAGCAGTTGAAAGTTTCCGCACCAAGATGGGCCTTGCCCATTTCTTCAGCCAGATAGGCATATTCCACCGTGGAAAGACCGTATCCGCGTTCAGAATCGGTCAGCCAGAAATTCCACAACCCGCGGGATTTTGCCTCCGCTTTCAGGCCTTCAAGGATTTCTGTCATCCGGTCCGTATAGGCCCAGCGGTCACCAACAGACACATCGGCGAGAAACTCTTCCTCAACCGGAAGGATTTCGTTTTCAATCATGTCGGCAACCCTGTCGCGGAGATCCGCAACACGGGGCGACAGGCCCAAGTCCATTACAGCGTCAGTCATAGGTGTTTTTTCCAATCATCAAGAGCGTGTTCGGGAATGTTAAGGCCAAGGCCCAAAAGTGCATAATTTACCAGTTCCAGCGCGAGCGAAGTCTGTTCGCCCAGCGCATTTCGCTTGCGGGGTGAGTACCAGAATACAGTACTGTTCAGGACTGCGAGAAAGCTTTTCGAAGCCAGTGATGCATCACCCAAGGCAAGGCCCTGATCCATGCAGGCCTGCTCAATTGCGCGCTTAAACAGGCTTTCATACGTGTTGCGGATTTTGATCAGTTCCAACAGCGTGTCCCGCTGTGCTGCTGTGGTGGAGCCGGTCTGGTGCATGGCGACACCCTGTGCCAGTACCCGTTGAAATGGTTGGTGTGCCATCAATGCCACCGCATGGGCCATGCCCATTCGGGCCAGCCGCGTGACCGGGTCGGCATCGACGGCCGACTGGGGTTCGGTGGCTTCAAAATTGATTTCCATGCCTTTTCGGTAGACTGCGAAGAACAGATCCATCTTTGATCGATAATGATGATAGATCATGCCCTTGGTCGCACCCAAATGGTGCGCGACATCGTCGATACTGGTGGCGGCGAAGCCATTTTCCTTAAAACATTCAGCAGCAGCGCTTAGAATATTGTCGCGGGAATCGATGCTGTTGCTCCGCCCCCCGGTGCGATTTGACGGGGCAGGGGAGACAATATTGGCAGGCTCGCCCATGGTCACTTTCGAGTTCTACCCAATTGCTGTGTTTCCAACAGGGAACATACTACCCAGTATGTTGTCAACTTGATGTCCCCCGACTAAGCTTCGCGAAAATCAATGATACGGTGAATGCATGAGCAATTATCTGGACGGCCTTTTTTCGGTAACCGGAAAGAAAGCGCTGGTGACCGGCGGGGCGACCGGCATTGGCCGAATGATGGCCGAAGCTTTGGTGCTCGCCGGGGCCGATGTGATGATCTGCTCGCGTAAAGCGGAGCATTGCGAGCACGTCGCCGCCGAGTTGAACCAGCTCGATGCCCCCGGTACGGCTGAGGGATTTGGTGCCGACCTGAGCTCGCAGGAGGGTGTTGATGCGGCTTCAAAGGAAGTCGCTGCCCGCACCGATCGCCTGCACATATTAGCTAATAATGCCGGTGCGACATGGGGGGCGGATTATGAGACCTTTCCGCGCAGCGCCTGGGACAAGGTGATGAACCTGAACGTCACTTCGATCTTTGAACTGACCCGTAACCTGACACCCTTGCTGGTTGCTGCGGCAAGTGATGATGATCCGGCCAGGATCATAAACACAGCTTCGGTGATGGGGATCATGCCCGTTGCCGATGGCTGCTATTCCTATTCAACGTCGAAAGCCGCCGTCATTCATTTAACCAAAATTCTGGCCAATGAAATGACCAGCAGGCGCATTACCGTCAATGCATTTGCCCCGGGTCCCTTTCCCAGCAAGATGACCGCTTTTGCCACTGCAAGTGAGAGCGGGGCGAGCGCGACCGGTGCCAAAAACCCCATGGGACGCATTGGCCGACCCGCAGACATCGCTGCCGCGACGCTGTTCTTGTGTGGTCATGGCGGCTCTTATGTGACCGGCACCATCCTGCCGCTGGACGGCGGATATCTGGTGCATACAAGTGAAGATTCCCTGTTTCCGGAGGTGGAATGATATGGATACGAGCGAAACCATTTCGATGGAGCAGTTGCTGGCGCAGGTTGGGGGCGAACCGCGCTATTCCCGCTGGTACACGCTGGATCAGGATCGCATCGACCGCTTTGGGGATGTGACCGAAGACTGGCAATTCATTCATGTGGATC
>CAJQPW010000084.1 GCA_905480295.1 uncultured Rhizobiaceae group bacterium
TTGGCGTCAAAGACACTCAGAAAACAACCTGCACCGGCGTTGAAATGTTCCGCAAGTTGCTCGACCGTGGGGAAGCTGGCGATAACATCGGCGCGCTGATCCGTGGTATCGACCGCGAACAGGTTGAGCGTGGACAGGTTCTGGCCAAGCCAGGTTCTGTAACACCGCACACCAAGTTCAAGGCTGAAGCCTACATTTTGACAAAAGAAGAAGGTGGCCGTCATACGCCATTCTTCACCAACTATCGTCCACAGTTCTACTTCCGTACAACTGACGTGACCGGTATCTGCGCGCTTCCAGAAGGCACAGAAATGGTTATGCCTGGCGATAACGTTGAAATGACAGTTGAACTGATCGTGCCAATCGCGATGGAAGATCGCCTCCGCTTCGCTATCCGCGAAGGTGGCCGCACCGTTGGTGCTGGCATTGTGGCTGAAATCATCGAGTAAGACATTAGCGGCGTGGGAGAGGACATCTTCTCCCACGCTTTTCATTTTTGAATTGGAAGGTCCGCAGTTTTCCAAGCGAAAACGGACCAGACATTAAGGACTACGCGACATGAACGGTCAGAATATTCGTATTCGCCTCAAAGCGTTTGACCACCGTATTCTTGATACGTCGGCGAAAGAAATCGTCTCGACGGCCAAGCGTACGGGTGCTCAGGTGCGCGGACCTGTGCCTTTGCCGACCCGCATTGAGCGCTACACGGTTAACCGCTCGCCTCATATTGATAAGAAGAGCCGGGAGCAGTTTGAGATGCGCACCCATAAACGGCTCCTCGATATCGTTGATCCAACGCCACAGACCGTAGACGCGCTGATGAAGCTCGATCTTGCTGCCGGCGTAGATGTAGAAATCAAGCTCTAACGAGCCGACTAATCCAAACTTCAGGATCATGAATTCTGGAGTGTAAACAAGAACAAGCGGGGCAGTGATCGCCCTATCGAAAGATAAAGCGATCCTCCTGTCCGGTAACGCTAAAGGAACAGAACAATGCGCTCAGGCGTGATTGCACAAAAGGTTGGGATGACCCGCGTTTACACCGATGCAGGTGTCAACGTGCCGGTGACTGTTCTCCGCATGGAGAATGTCCAGGTTGTTTCTCAACGCACCAATGAGAAAAACGGCTACACAGCTGTTCAGCTCGGCGCGGGCAAAGCAAAAGTGAAAAACGTATCGAAGCCGATGCGTGGTCACTATGCGATTGCCAAAGTCGAGCCGAAACGCAAATTGGCTGAATTCAGAGTATCCGAAGACAATATGATTGATGTTGGCGCTGAGCTCAGTGCAGAACACTTTCTTCCCGGCCAGAAGGTCGATGTCACTGGAACGTCAATCGGTAAAGGTTTTGCCGGTGCCATGAAGCGTCACAACTTTGGTGGTCTGCGGGCGTCCCATGGTGTGTCGGTTTCGCACCGTTCGCACGGCTCAACCGGTCAGTGTCAGGATCCTGGTAAAGTCTTTAAGGGCAAGAAAATGGCTGGCCACATGGGTTCGACCCGCGTGACCACTCAAAACCTTGAAATCGTCAAGACAGACGCGGAACGCGGATTGCTGATGATCAAGGGCGCTGTTCCTGGTTCCAAGGGTTCCTGGATTATGGTGCGTGATGCCATCAAGAAGGCGCTGCCTGAAGGTGCTCCAATGCCCGCTGGTCTTCTGGCCGCTGGTACTGCTGCTGAAAGTGCCGCTGCCCCAGAGGCTGCCGCTGAGGGAGGTACTGAATAATGGATATTGATGTAACCACCATGGCCGGCAAAAAGTCCGGCAAGGTCTCGATCTCTGACACCATTTTTGGTCTTGAGCCCCGTGCGGACATTATTGCCCGCATGGTTCGCTACCAGCGTGCAAAGGCCCGTCAGGGCACGCACCAGACCAAAGGTCGTTCCGATGTTGATAAAACCGGTGCTCGTATGTACCGGCAAAAAGGTACCGGCGGTGCCCGTCACCACTCGCAGGCTGCTCCGCAGTTCCGTGGTGGTGGTAAAGCCCACGGTCCACAATCACGTGACCATTCCCACGATCTGACAAAGAAGTTTCGTGCTCTTGCTCTGCGCCACGCGCTGTCTGCAAAAGCCAAGGATGGTTCTTTGATGATCATGGACGAGTTGGCTGCCAAGGATCCGAAAACGGCTGCATTGCGCACCAATATCGGCAAACTCGGCATTGAAAACGCACTCATGATCGGCGGTGCCGAGCTTGATGCCAATTTCAAGCTGGCAGCTCAGAACATTCCTAATATCGACGTTTTGCCGGTGCAGGGTATCAACGTATATGACATTATCCGTCGCAATACATTGGTGCTGACCAAGGCTGCAGTTGTTGCACTTGAGGAGCGCTTGAAATGAGTGACATCCGCAACTACGACGTGATCGTTTCTCCGGTAATCACCGAGAAAGCGACATTGGCGTCGGAACAGAATCAGGTCGTCTTCAACGTTGCCCGTGACGCCTCCAAGCCCGAAATCAAACGTGCCGTTGAAGGTCTGTTTGGTGTCAAGGTTACGGCCGTCAACACCGTGCTTCGCAAGGGGAAGGTGAAACGCTTCCGCGGTCACCTTGGCAAACAGAGCGACGTCAAAAAAGCAATCGTGACTTTGGCCGAAGGCCAGGCGATCGATGTAACCACGGGGCTTTAATACAATGGCTTTGAAAAAATTCAGACCCATGACCCCTGGCACACGCCAGCTGGTCATCGTATCCCGCGAGGGACTTTGGAAGGGCAAGCCGGTCAAGACTTTGACCGAAGGCCTGTCAAAGTCTGGCGGCCGCAACAATGTTGGACGCCTGACCACTCGTGGTATCGGTGGCGGTCATAAACGCTCTTACCGCAAGATCGATTTCAAGCGTCGCAAAATGGACGTGCAGGGAACGGTTGAGCGGTTGGAATATGATCCAAACCGCACAGCATTCATCGCACTGATCAAGTATGACGATGGTGAACTGGCTTATATCCTGGCACCTCAGCGTATTGCTGAAGGCGACAAGGTCATTGCCGCAGCATCTGCTGACGTCAAGCCGGGCAACGCCATGCCAATGTCAGCCATCCCAGTTGGAACCATCATCCACAATGTTGAGATGAAGCCAGGTAAGGGCGGTCAGATCGCCCGTTCCGCCGGCACTTATGCTCAACTGGTTGGCCGTGATGGCGTCTACGCGATTGTCCGCCTGAACTCAGGCGAGCAGCGTTTGATCCACGGTTCGTGCATGGCAACCATTGGTGCAGTATCCAATCCGGATAACTCCAACACCAATATGGGTAAAGCCGGTCGCAACCGTTGGTACGGCAACCGTCCAAAGGTTCGTGGTGTTGCCATGAACCCGATCGATCACCCCCACGGTGGTGGTGAAGGTCGCACATCCGGTGGCCGTCACCCGGTTACACCTTGGGGTAAACCTACAAAAGGCAAGCGTACGCGGTCCAACAAGACCACGGATAAATTTATCATGCGCTCGCGCCACCAGCGTAAGAAATAAGGAACAAGACAGTGTCACGTTCAGTCTGGAAAGGCCCATTTGTCGACGGATATCTTCTCAAGAAAGCCGAGAAGGTACGCGAAGGCGGCCGCAACGAAGTGATCAAAACCTGGAGCCGTCGCTCCACGATCATGCCGCA
>CAJQPW010000085.1 GCA_905480295.1 uncultured Rhizobiaceae group bacterium
ATTTCAGCGAGTTCTGCAGGCGACTTTTCCCGTACTTTTCCTGAAACAGCAGTCATCCGATCAAGATCCGGATCATGAAAGACCACGGGCTCGCCCGTAGAAGACACCTGCAGGTCGCATTCTATAGCAAACCCGGCCTGCTTTGCAGCCAGTGCAGCCGACAGGGAGTTTTCGGCCCTGCCAGCCTTGAGGTCGTGATAACCACGATGGGCAATCGGCCGACGTGTGATCCACGCCGGCGCCGGGGTCAGCTTGATCATGGGGTCTCAGGCGAACTCGATAACCGCATCAATCTCGACGGCCACACCGAAGGGCAGGGACGCCATGCCAACGGCTGCACGGGCATGACGGCCGGCATCGCCAAGAACATCCACGAGGAAATCTGATGCGCCGTTGATCACCGCCGGGTGATCCATGAAGTCGGGTGTTGAATTTACGAATCCCTGAATCTTTACCACCTGTTTGATGCGGTCCAGATCACCCAATGCCGCTTTGGCCTGGGCCAGAATGTTGATGGTGCACAACCGCGCGGCGGCCTGTCCTTCGGCAACATCGGCCGTGTCACCCAATTTTGCGACATATTCCAATCCGTCGGGTCCCATTGTGACCTGGCCCGATATCGTCAACAAATTGCCTGCAATTGTGTAAGGGACATAATTGGCGGCCGGGGCCGGTGCCTGGGGAAGCGAGACGCCTAGTTCAGCCAGCCGCTTATCAACATTTCCTGCCATTGTTTCATCCATTTTGGTGCTATGTATTTCACATTCTGGTAGCGTGTTTGCGCAGAAGGTGAAAGAGTGAAGCGGCCAAACCGGCAATTGACAGGACAAAGAAATTTGATGATCAGAAACAGAGCAGCTCTGCCCTTGATCTTAGCGGCCTTTTTTACCACCGGCACTGCTGTTGCGGCGTTTGCATCGGGCTTTGAGAAACTGCGGCCACACCGGGCTGTTTATGATCTGTCTTTGGCCAATTCGAGCGATCGCTCGGGCATTGTCGGCATGACCGGCCGCATTGTTTATGAAATGACCGGTTCAAAATGTGAGGGCTATGCCGTTCGCTTTCGATTTTTCACGCAGGTTCAGTCTTCGAGGAAGTCGTTCACCAACGACCAGCGAACCACAAGCTTTGAAAGTGGTGATGGCAAAACCTTCTCCTTCGTCAATCAGTCCTATCTTAATGGACAGCTCGAACAGGAATTGCGGGGCAAGGCCAAACGGGACGGTCAGTCCACAACTGTCACGATCACCAAGCCCAAATCCGCGGATGTTAAGCTGGGATCATCAATTTTCATGACCCAACATATCGGGATGTTGATCGAAGCGGCACAGCGGCAGCAAACAATCGTTACTGCCAAGGTTTATGATGGATCTGAAAATGGGGATCAGTTGGTCGATACCACGGCGATCATAGGCAAAAGACGGGCTGAAATTACCAATCTGACGGGTGAACCGGCCACGGTTTCAACCCAGTTCAGCGGCGAAAATGCCTGGCCGATTTCGGTCAGTTACTTCTCCACAGCTGATAGTCAGACCCAGGGTGAAAGACTGCCAGTCTACCAGGTTTCGTTTGTGATGCATGAAAGCGGCGTGTCCCGCGACTTGAAGATGCAATATGACGATTATGCGCTGAAGGGCGATCTGAAAGTGATCGAATATCTCAAGGCCGAGGCCTGCGATTAGTCTTCCGGTTTAGCCGGACGGTGGGATTGGCGTCCAAATGTAAGGCCCAGTTCGACCGCGTCACCGCCAAACCGGCCACGAACCTTGTCCATTGCCCGTTCAACAGCTGCCCGTTTGCTTGCGCCGACGTCAACCAAATCGCCCGGATCGGCTGTTTCGTCGGATTGCAGGTCGCTGACGCCGATGCCGAGCAATCGAAAACGGGTGCCGTCCATTTCGCGTTCCAGCATGGTGCGACCGACGCTGAACATGCGGTCCGCCAATTGCGTTGGATCGGGCAGGGTGGTGTTGCGCGTGCGGCTTTTGAAATCGGACGTTTTCAGTTTCAAAACAACCGTCTGCCCGGCGATATGTTTGTCCTTCAGTCGGGTTGCAACCCGCTCGGCCTGACGTCGCAAGACCGGGATCAACTGTTCGGGTGTCGACATGTCGTTGTTGAAAGTGGTCTCGGAACTGACGCTTTTGGCAGCACTGCGCGATTCCACTTTTCGAAAGTCCTGGCCTTTGGACAGACGAGACAGCCTTTGCCCCATCGTGCCATAGCGGCGAATGAGGTCGGTCTCGTCGGCCTTCTGCAGGTCTGAGATCAGGTGAATATTGTCCGCGTGCAGCCGGGTCTGCATTGCTTTACCAACCCCCCAGATCAGCGACACTGGTTGTTCTGCCAGAAAGTCGTAGGCTTCAGCCGCTCCAATGATGGAAAATCCCCTCGGTTTTTCAAAATCCGAAGCCACTTTTGCAAGAAACTTGTTTGCGGCCAGTCCTACCGAAACCGAAATACCCAGTTCCTTCTCCACGGTCTGGGCAAACCGTGCCAGGGTGATGGCAGGAGGCGCACCATGCAATCTGGTGGTTCCGGAGAGATCAAGAAACGCCTCATCAATCGACAGGGGCTCTACGGCCGGGGTCAGCGCTCGCATCATTTCACGAACCTGTTTGCCAACTTCGGAATAGACCGCCATGCGCGGTTTCACTACGACTGCGTCAGGGCAGGCCTGCAGGGCTTTGAACATCGGCATTGCTGAACGTACACCGTTGATTCGTGCGATATAACAACAGGTTGAGACCACGCCACGCCGCCCGCCACCAACAATAACCGGCTTGTCTGCGAGTTCGGGATTGTCGCGTTTTTCAACGGACGCATAAAACGCATCGCAGTCGATATGGGCCAGCGACAGAGCGTAGAGTTCGTCATGACGGACCACGCGCGGACTGCCACAACCGGTGCAGCGGCGCTGTAGTGAAGCCTGAGGGGTCAGGCAATCACGGCAAAATCCTAGTGACCCATCCATCGCGCAAGACTAGCATGTTCTTCATGTGTTCTCCACGAGAGTCTGGCGAATCTTTTCGCTGGCATGGGCCCAGTCCCCGGAGGAAAAATGGACACCTTCAATCGGTCCTGCCATATCGCGAAACTGTTCATTGGCCATGAAATGAAACAGGTGAACGCCGTCCACCCGCTCTCGAACCTGGTCGAGATTTTTTGGTGTGTCGTCGATAAAGCCCACGGCGTGGTTGCAATGCTCTTTCAACACCTGAATGGCGGGCACTTTGGAGCGGGTATTGGTGATCAACGGAAAATCCAGCCCCTGGCCTGACAGGTGCGAGCGTCGGGTCTCGCGAAAGGGATGGGGCATGTTGGTCAGAAAAATGATGTCGACTGATTGTGAAAGATCATTCAGGCCTTCGACCACACCATCGACAATATGCTGGCGATGCTGCTGCTGGTCGAACAATTGGGTCAGGGCATCAGAAACCTCGCCCTGGGTCGCCTCCTGACCGGACCCGGTGTGGTAAATATTGCCTGTCAGCTTGAAGGAATGGGATTTCAGGACAAAGCCGCGTTCCCTCAAGACTTCGACAAACGGGTCCACCAAATGCAGGACCACCTCGTCAACGTCGCATATCAGCAGCGGTTTGGTGTGCGATTGAGCGCCGGCCTGGCCTGAATATCCAAGGCTTAGCAGCTGCGTTGTTGTTTCGTCATCGGCGATAAAGTCGGTCATTCAAATCCCGATCGATCGTTAGGAGCAAGGGTATGGCGGGCAATCTGGATGTTTTCAGGGCGCAGATCATCGGCTTCAGCCCAGGCCAGAAGGTCCGGTTCATAGGCGAGATAAAAGTCGAGAACGCCGACGAGAAAGTCGGGTTGCGATGCAGCCTGGCGTATGTCGTTGGGCAATATCCCGCTGAGCGCTGAAAAGCGCATCATCAGCTCGTCATCATCGGCCAGTCGCTGCAATCCGCTTATGGCGATAGCCTGTGCAGTCTGTACAGTCATCATGACAATATTCACCTGTCTTAAACGAAGTCAGTGCTAGATTACCGGTAAGAATCAGCAGAATCATCAGTCTAGGCTATGCCACGGCTGGGTTTGGTTTGTCTTGTTGAAGTTCGCGATTGGGAGAATCGATGACAAAACGGGTCATGATCGTTGAGGACAATGAGTTGAACATGAAACTGTTCAACGATCTCCTCGAGGCACAAAGCTACCAGACAATCCAGACCAGCAATGGTTTGGAAGCCCTTGATCTTGCGCGTCTTCACCGCCCGGACCTGATCCTGATGGATATCCAGTTGCCCGAAATATCCGGGCTCGAAGTCACCAAGTGGTTGAAGGAAGATGATGAGTTGTCGCGCATCCCGGTCATTGCGGTGACGGCATTTGCGATGAAGGGCGATGAGGAACGCATCCGACAGGGGGGATGCGAAGCATATATTTCAAAACCGATATCGGTGATGCGGTTTCTTGAAACGGTAAAATCCTATCTCGGTGATGGGTAACAACGATCTTAAGGGCGACCCGGTCGCCCGAGTGTAATTTGGAGTAGAACGAGTGACAGCCCGCGTATTGGTCGTTGACGACATTCTGGCAAATGTGAAACTGCTGCAGGCCCGCCTGATGGCAGAGTATTTCGAGGTGATCACCGCTTCAAACGGCCCGGACGCGCTGGAAAAGTGCCGTGCCGGGCAGTGTGACATCGTGCTTCTCGATATCATGATGCCAGGCATGGACGGCTACGAAGTGTGTCGCCAATTGAAAGCCGACGTGCGGACCGCCCATCTGCCTGTGATCATGGTCACAGCACTCGATCAGCAATCGGATCGACTTGAGGGTTTGAAATCAGGCGCGGATGATTTTTTGATCAAGCCGGTCGATGATATTGCGCTGACGACGCGGGTTAAGAGCCTTGCCCGATTAAAAATGGTAACCGATGAATTGCAGATGCGGGTATCGACCGGGCGGGAATTCGGCATTGATGACCCTCGCGACAACCACATCGACCCCAAAGAAGGGCGTGGTGGAAAGCTGTTGATCGTCGATGATCGCGCATCATCTTATGAAAAAGTTGTCGACGCGCTGGGGACGGAACACGATCTGACCGTCATCACAAATCCGCAGGAAGCCTTGTTTCGCGCGGCCGATGAGAACTTTGATCTGGTGATTATATCCTTGGCGATTGAGAATTTCGACGCGCTGCGTCTGTGCTCCCAAATGCGTTCGATTGACCGGACCCGACTGATTCCCATGCTGCTGGTCACGCAGAAGGGTGATGAGGCGGCACTGCTGCGCGGCATCGACCTGGGGGTGAATGATTATATCAGCCGCCCGATTGAACCCTGTGAACTGAAAGCGCGGACCCGCACCCAGGTAAAGCGCAAGCGTTTGAACGATCGTCTGCGGGCGAGAGTTCAACAGACCATGGAGATGGCTGTCAGGGATTCGCTGACCGGACTGAACAACCGCCGTTATTTTGACCGGCATATGCAGAACCTGTTCGACAAGGCGGTCGCCAGCGGCAAAAGCCTGTCACTGGTTGTTCTCGATATCGACCATTTCAAGCAGGTCAACGACACCTATGGCCATCAGGCCGGTGATGATGTGCTGAAAACTTTTGCCGAACGGTTGTTGAAAAACGTTCGTGGCAAGGATCTTGCCTGCCGGTTTGGTGGGGAAGAATTTGTCATCGCCATGCCCGAGACGGACCAGGAGCTGGCCTTTGTGGTTGCCGACCGGATTCGCCGCGAGGTGTCTGCGCATCCTTTTGTTGTCGAAGGCGGCAGCAAGCAGATTTCGATCACAGTGAGCGCTGGAATAGCATCCATGTCGACCACGGGTGACTCGATAACAGATATGGTCAAACGCGCCGACGCAGCCCTTTACGATGCCAAACGCAATGGACGCAATCAGGTGGTTGCTGAGGCTGCCTGAACAGGGTTGCCGTTAACCAGTTAAGCTTGTTTGTTGTGGTTAAGGCTTTACTAACATTCGCTAATCCAGCCCGGCTGCCGTTGTAACGGGGCAGGCTTTGCGCCAAATTGTGAGCGGGGACGGGCTTGCCTTTCCCAGTAGTGCTCCTCGGGGAAACCTGGGCCCGCCGCATCACCTGGGTCTGAGGAGTTGGTCGGTTGAACGCGGAACTGCCTCCTCGTAATTTCGTGCTTCAACCGACCTCACTGCATTTTCGTTC
>CAJQPW010000086.1 GCA_905480295.1 uncultured Rhizobiaceae group bacterium
AGGCGAATGGCGCTTTCATGATCAGCAATGATTGTTTCCATGGCGGTCAGCCGGTCTGATGTCTTGCCCGGGCGGCCAGTTCAAGCGCTGCACAGGTGAGTTTGTCGATATCCAGGTGATTGCGCAGCAATTGCAGCAGACGCACTTCTTCGGCCGAAACGCTGAGATCGGCGGCGGCGATTTCGGCGGCAAGGACATAGGCTGTGCGCTGCAGGTTTTCCGGCAGGGCGGCGGCAAAGCCCAACACTGTTTCCAGGCCTTCTTCTTCCTGCAATATGTCGCGGCAGGTCTTGGCGGCATTGACCAGCTGATCGCTGTTGTAACCGTCGAATACAGGCAGCGTTTTGACGACATTGCCGATGCGCAACATTTCTGTCTCGTTCATATTCCTGTCCACGGCCGAGATGGAAACCATCACGAATATGAGAGTGTCTTGAACCGAAATTGCGTTCATGGGGCATTACCTGGCGGGTTTATCATCCGTTACAAACTATGGTGGGTGGATGGCAGATTCAATGCGCAGATGCGGCAATTTTCAGCAGTTGACGATTGCGCGGTGCGGCCATAGGTTCCGCCCGCTGCGCACCGCCGCATATTTTCCCGAATTTACAGGCTTCCACCATGACCAATTCAGCCTTTCCGCCGCTAGACACCTCGCCCGAATTTGTCGAGGCAGCGAACGTAAGCAAGGCCTGGCCGTTTGAAGAAGCGCGGAAAATTGTCAAGCGTTATCAAAAAGATGGCTATCCATCCGAAGTCATCTTCGAAACCGGTTATGGCCCATCCGGCCTGCCTCACATCGGTACCTTTGGCGAGGTTGCGCGTACGTCGATGGTGGTCAACGCGTTTCGGTTGATGACAGAAGATGAGGTTCCGGTTCGGCTGATTTCTTTTTCAGACGACATGGATGGAATGCGGAAAATCCCTGACAACGTGCCCAATCAGGACATGCTGCGTTCTCATCTTGGCAAACCGTTGAGTGCCGTGCCTGACCCGTTCAGCAATGAGCATGATTCTTTTGCAGCCCATAACAATGCCCGTCTGCGAGCTTTTCTGGACCAGTTTGGCTTCACCTACGACTTCATCAGCTCGACCGACTATTACAAGGGTGGCGAGTTTGATGAAATCCTGCTGCGCTGCGCGGAAAAATACGACGAGATCATGGAAGTCATGCTGCCGACTCTGGGTCCGGAGCGTCGGGCAACCTATAGTCCATTTCTCCCGATATCGCCGAAGTCCGGGGTTGTCCTGTACGTACCGATGAAAAAGGTCGATGCCGAAGCTGGCACATTGACCTTTGATGATGAGGACGGCGAAGAAATAACCCTGCCGATAACGGCGGGCAATGTGAAGTTGCAGTGGAAGCCTGATTTCAGCATGCGGTGGGTGGCGCTCGCCGTGGACTATGAAATGTATGGCAAGGACCATCAGAACAACAGCAACCTGTATGATCGCATTTGCCGTCTGTTGGGTGCCCGGGCACCGGAGCATTTCATTTTTGAACTGTTCCTTGATGAAAAAGGTGAGAAAATTTCAAAGTCCAAGGGCAATGGAATCACCATGGAGGAATGGCTGAAATACGCCTCGCCGGAAAGCCTCTCCCTGTTCATGTATACCAAGCCAAAAACGGCTAAGCGGTTGTATTTCGATATTATTCCCAAGCAGGTTGATGAATATTTTCAACATCTTGCGGCGGTTCATGATGCCGATCCCAAGGCCAGGCTGAACAACCCGACCTGGCACATACATGCGGGCAATCCCCCGCGCATTGAAATGCCGGTGTCGTTTTCGATGTTGCTCAATCTGGTCAGTGCATCAAACGCGTCTGACAAGGCGACCCTTTGGGGTTTCATCAGTCAGTATGACGCCAGCGCGACCCCGGCCAACAATCCAAAACTGGATGAGCTGGTCGGCTATGCGATCAGCTATTACGAAGACTTCGTCAAACCCAACAAAAACTATCGAGACCCGAGCGATCAGGAACGGAAGGCGATGTCTGATCTCGCCGACAGGTTGGAACAAATGGCTGATGACAGTGACGGCGAAACCCTTCAAAGCGAAGTTTATGCCGTTGGCAAAGACCACGAATTTGAAAATCTGCGCGAGTGGTTCCAGGCCCTGTATCAGGTGCTGCTGGGGCAGAGCCAGGGTCCCCGCTTTGGCAGTTTTGCAGCGCTTTATGGCAAGGCGCAGACGGTGGACATGATCCGTAGCGCACTGGCGCGCTGATCACGCCACACGTGTTATTGGCTGGCCCAGATGATCCGGGCCACCCAGTCAACCTGCGCCAGTTCAAATACGCGATTTTGATGGTCGGGATTGAGGGATTCCACCTCAAGCACCCTGGCGGTTTTGCGAGCTAATATCTTGGCCATGACTTCGCCGTCTGTGGTGCGGACAACCACCCGGTCTCCCCGACGGACCGAAGATGTTGGAGAAACGATAATACGGTCCCCGTCCCGGTAAAGTGGAAGCATGCTGTCGCCCTGTATTTCAAGAGCATAAATATTGTCCTGGTCCTGGCGCGGAAATTCCACCGCATCCCA
>CAJQPW010000087.1 GCA_905480295.1 uncultured Rhizobiaceae group bacterium
AAAACGGCCGTTGGCGGTGTTGTCGGCGGTAGTGCTTCCATGTGGCTTGGCGAACGCACAGTCGCCAGTCTTGAGGGACTGTACTATGTGTTCAACGACTCAATCAGATTTGCCGAGGGTGAATACGTGAAGTTGGAGAATGTGGCTATGGTGTCTGCAAAAATCAGCTTCAAGCTGAAATAGGTTCTGTTTGCCCCCATTCATTTGGGGGCATTTCCAAAACAATTCGGGAAGTTGCTGACCAGATCATCTGCACGGCATCGACCGGTGACTTTGGCAGGGGCAGCAGGATTTGAACCCGCGACCTACGGTTTTGGAGACCGTCGCTCTACCAACTGAGCTATACCCCTTCGCGCGGCTATCGCTAAAGGTAAACTGCGTTGCGATCAAGTGTCTATCTTTGCTTTTTGGCCACTTCCAGCTGTTCGGAAAAGGCGGTGTTGAATTCAGCACCAAACAGCAGCAACACCGCCAGACCATACAGATAGACAATGGCCACCATCATGCCCGCCAGACCGGCGTAGAGCGCCGTGTAATTGGCAATGTTCTGCAGATAGAACCCAAACAGGTTCGAGCCGATCACCATTCCCACGATTGTCAAAACGATGCCCCAGGTGAGCGATCGGCGGTGCCCTTTCAGATCAGGAAGAAATTTGTGAAAGGCAAACAACGTCACCGCCAGCAGCACCAGCGGCAGGCCATACTGCACAAGGGTGAAAGCCAGTGCTAGCTCTGTCAGCCAGTCGAACCGGTTCAACAGGAATGTCCACACAAAGGGAGCACCAACCAGAATCACATTGGCCGCGATCAGCGCAACGGCGCCCAGCAGGATGAACACTGCTCCCTGAACCCGTCGCCAGACAAACGATCGCCGTTCTTCCACCTTGTAGGCGCGGTTTAAGCCGTCCCGCGCACTCTCAATGCCATTTGTTGCCAGGATCAAAGCCAGCATGGTGGACAGGGAAAAGAACTCCGACGGGTTTTGTGACAGCAGCACGCCGACCTGCTCGGTAATAGCATCCGCAGAATCGCCAGGCCAGGAACCCAGCACAAGCTCGACGATCTGCCCGGCCATGGAAGGATCGCCATAAAGACGGAGTACAGACGCAATCAGCATCAGGAAGGGAAACAGAGCCAATAGCAGCGACAAAGCCACATTGGAGGCTATGGCAAGCCCCCCGTCATAGGTCAGCTTGACCGCTGCCTGATACAGGGATCGCAATAGGACCTGCAGCATTTCAACTCTCTCCACGGGCGGCACGAATGGACCGTGCTCAGACCATTTGTGCAAAGCATATCAAACCGGGCATTTCAAATTGCATCGTACGGGGTGGATGCAGATTGGTTGGAAATTGGACAGGCGGATCAAAAAGGCACACACTGCCCATTCCATAATCGAACAAACGACGAAAGGTCTCTGGCTATGGAAAAATCCGCAACATTTCTAATCGAATTGGCGTGCCCGGATTGCGGGCGCACCGGAACCGCGCATGCCTCGTCGGCTGAACTGCAGACGACCAATCCCGCAGACATCCATTTGGATCAGATCCCGTTTGGCTTTTCGCTGACCGGCGAACCCGGCATGACGATACGCTGCGATTGTGGAAACACGTTCCGACCCAAGCGGACATAGCAGCCCCAGGCGCAACCACGCGACCCCAATACGGCTGTCACAAAGAACCCCGCCTGTTCGTCGCCACCAACAGCAACAATCAGACGGGGCAGAATTCCCACACATTCCCCATGGAAAAGGCATGGCACGTGCGCCAGGAATGCCGACGCCAGACGGGAGATCACCTGTGCACCGGTTTGATGAGCCTAGGCCAAGACCAGACCTCACACTGTAACGAAACACACATTCGCATTATTTATCAACAGATAAACAACAGCGCAAAGACATGAATCCCATAACTTTTTATGTCAAAACATTTGAAAAAAGGGGGAGAATGGAGCGGGTGAAGGGAATCGAACCCTCGTATTCAGCTTGGAAGGCTGCTGCTCTACCATTGAGCTACACCCGCGATATCGACTCATTGTAGGCGAAGCCGAGGGTCGCGCCAACTCTTATTCCATAAGAGTAAACCGCTGGCTGGTGGAGGAGGCTGGATTCGAACCAGCGTACGCTAAGCGAACGGATTTACAGTCCGTCTCCTTTAACCACTCGGACACTCCTCCAAGCCAGCAGCCGCGTTATGACGATTGGGGTTTTCCCTGTCAACACAAACAACAAACTATTGTTTGCTGAAACCCAAAATGATGAATTTTCTTCCCAAAAGCGTGGTAAGTTCGGGGCAGTCCGTGATAGATGCGCCCATGCGCAAGTCACGAACACCCCCCCGCCACGGGCGAAAGACACACCAAGAGGCAAACAAGCGCCCGGGTCAGGCGTCGCGTGGGGACGCAAGAGCTGCTCTGCGGTCGCGTTCGGGCCGAAAGGGTGGTGATGATTCGGAGCTTTTTCTGTATGGAATGCACACCGTGCGGTCGGCGCTGGCCAACCCGAACCGCAAAATCCGGAAAATCTATCTGACCGAAAACGCCCTGCCCCGGCTTCAGGATTCGCTTTCAGCGGAACACGCGGTGTTGGTGGAAATCAGACAGGCAAAGGCGCTGGACCAATTGGTCGGTGGCGAAGCCGTGCACCAGGGGGCAGTCATCGCCTGTGCACCCCTGGACACCCTGGATGCCTCGGAACTGTTTCATCTCGCTGATTGCAAGCTGGTGCTGGCACTGGATCAACTGACCGACCCGCACAATGCGGGCGCGATTTTACGTTCCGCCAGCGCCCTGGGCGTCGACGCTGTGCTGACAACCAGTCGAAATTCGGCCCATGAAACCGCGGTTCTGGCCAAATCCGCGTCCGGAGCGCTCGACACAATCCGGTTGATCCACCTGCGTAATCTGTCCAAGGGTTTGGATGAACTCAATCAGATGGGTTTCATGACAATTGGTCTGGACAGCGAAGGCCCGCTGATATTGGAAACCACGCTTGCTGAAAGCGCCGCTGAAAAAGTTGTGTTGGTGCTCGGGTCGGAAGGCCGCGGATTGCGGGAAAAGACACGGGAAACCTGCACCGCACTGGCCCGGCTCGATATGCCGGGGCCAATCAAATCACTCAATGTTTCGAACGCAGCGACGCTTTCACTTTACGTCGTGGCCAATCATTTGCGCAGCAAATCCAGATAAACGATGCTGGGAAAGCGGGCGTCATAGGCTTCATTGTCCCGGTAAAAACGAATATCCAGTTGATCCATCTGCTCGATCATGCGGGCTTCGCGCCGTTCTGCGCGCTCTTCACCCAGTTCCTTCATTTCTTCAGAAACGTGAATGATTTTTGACATGCTGCGTCGCGGAGAATAGCGCACCTTTTCCTGCAACTGACCCGCTCTCAGATCGTCTGTGTCAGAACCACTACCGGTTCCACGATCATCCAGCGCCGTCACCAGACTATAGGCGAACAGGCGATCAATATTGTCGCGACGTTTGTGCTTGCCATATTTGCGTCTGATCTTGCTCACCCGACTGGAAGGACGTTGGACCCGGGCTTGTTTGGCAGCTTTCGTGCCGGCCACGGTGCGATATCCCCTGTCGCGGGCGTCTGCATTGACATGAAAGATGAATATGCCGGTGGTAATCGTCAAAGCGATCAACGCAAGTTTCAGCGTACGCGTGTAGGCCATAAGCCCTCCTAACGGGAATTCCCGTTTGTCATAATTTTTAATGACAAGGAGTCGGTGGAGGCAGAACCTCCCGACACACTCGATGCCGTCACATCACGCCCATGATGGCAGCAGCCAGCATGCTTAATCAAGCGTTAACGGCTGCAAAACCCATCAATCTGTGACTAGGGTTAACGGGCTCAGGCCGCGTTTGCCGATTGCCATACGGCGTCAAAGGCCTGCTCAATCACCCGTTCATGTGCCCCTTCCCGGCTCGCCTCTACCGACAGGATCTGCCGATAACGTCTGGCTCCCGGCTGTCCCTGAAACAGACCAATCATGTGACGCGTGACGTGGTGAACCCGCCCACCCGATGACAGGTGTTTTGCCGTGTAGGCCATCATCGATTGGCAGACCTGTTCGAGGCTGTTGGGGGGGGCAGGTGAGCGATAGAAGCGTTGATCAACGTCGAGCAATACAGAGGGGTTCTGGTAGGCGGCGCGGCCCAGCATCATGCCATCAAGGTCTGCAGTTGCGCCATCAGCCAGCAGGGAATCCACCTCGTCCAGTGATTTGATGCCACCATTGAGGCCAATAAACCTGTCCGGATGAGCCCGTTTCAATGCGCCAACAATGCCGTAATCCAGCGGGGGAATATCGCGATTCTCCTTCGGACTGAGCCCCTGAAGCCAGGCCTTGCGGGCGTGAACCCAAAGCGCGTCGCTGCCCGCATCAAAAACCTGACCAGCAAGGTCGAACAACGCCTGTTGTGGTTCCTGGTCATCAACACCAATGCGACATTTGACCGTAACCGGCACATCAACCACCTGTTTCATGGCCGCAACACATTGCGCAACAAGCGCCGGTTCGCGCATCAAACAGGCACCAAAGGTACCGCTTTGAACGCGGTCCGACGGACAGCCCACATTCAGATTGACTTCGTCATAGCCCCATTGCTGAGCCAGCGCAGCGGCACGGGACAGCTTGTCGGGATCTGATCCCCCCAATTGCAGCGCCACGGGATGTTCACATTGATCAAAGGCCAGATGCCGTTCAACATCCCCATAAATCAGCGCGTCGGCCACAACCATTTCCGTATACAGCAGAGCCTGTCCAGTCAGCAGACGGTGAAAATACCGACAATGCCTGTCGGTCCAGTCCATCATCGGTGCGACGGAGAATATCTTGTCGAATTTATCCGAAGTTCTGACGTACACGGTCTGGCTCTTCCGCATTGGGGTGGACAGCGCCCAGGCGGGCATTGCACAGCCTTTTATCGGCAATTTCGACAAAGTACACCATGACGTGTCGCTTTAAGCCGACCACCCTCTACGCCTGGTGACTTGTGGACAGCACCAGTTCCGGCAACCAGGGCCAGTTTGGCAGGGCCGTATTGTTGGTGATCAGAAAAACCCGTCGAGAAAAGGCTGGCGCACTGGGCAAGGCGTGCAATCGCCCGGACGCCAAATGGTTCTGGGCCATCGGTGTCGGCAGATAACAACTTCCGCCGCAATCCAGCAGGTAATCAAGCGCGGAACGGGCACTGCCAAATGTGTGTTTGGCGACACCGGCATCGGCATATTCTGCCGCATGCTGGCTGCCAAATTCGGCTCCCGCGTCAAAATAGATATAGCCTGGATCGCTGCGCACCGGTGTATCCGGCTGGGTGGAGTATAATTCCAGTCTCTCCGGCTGAAGTTCAACGGCGGTCAGTCCCGGCAGCGGAAACTGGCGATAGCTCAATGCAGCGTCAACATTTCCAAGGCCCAGCCACTCTCCAAGGCGTTGTGAATCGGCCTGATGGACCGTCAGTGCCGTCGCTGGGTGCCTGTGACGCATGACCCTGGAAGCCGACCGGCCAATATGCGGCCACAGGTCGTAATCGCAGCCCAGGTTGCAGATCGATTCCATCCCTTCCGGCATGGATGATTCCAGAACAGCCTGATGCCACATGTTGTTGATGGCTTCGGCGTAGCGATGAAATTTTACACCGGACGACGTCAACGCAACCCCCGACTTGAGACGATAGATCAGTGTTTGCCCAACGTCCTGTTCCAGCGACTTGAGCCGCGCTGTCACCGTGGACTGGGTGATGTTGAGGGATTGCGACGCGTTGACCAGACTGCCGGTCTCGACAATCGCTAAAAACGTCTTGATCAGAACCAGGCTCATGGCATCTCTTTAATTCGGAATTTTCGAATATATTATGCATTTATATTCGTTTTACAACAGGAAACCGGTCTGGCAATCTTCGACCATTGGAAGGTGAAAGCGGGATTTGCAGCATGACCGTGACAGAATCAATTCAGGCACCGCGTGCCTTTGAACCCGGCGCATCTGCGCCCCGCGAGCAGTTTATCCAGGCCATGCGCATGGTCGCGAGTTCGGTTGCCGTCGTGACGACGGATGGTCCGGACGGATTGCACGGTGCCACGGTGAGCGCCTTCTGTTCGGTTTCTGCCGATCCGCCCACTGTTCTGATCTGCTTGAATGGCAGCAGCCGGATTGCCCGGCACGTTGCCGCCAGCGCCGGCTTTTGCCTCAACATCCTGCCCCAGGAAATGTCTCATGTTGCCGACCGTTTTGCCGGCCGTCACGACGGCGAAATATCAGACCGGTTCGACAACATTGACCATTCAGTGCCACCGGGGCACTGCCCTGCCCTTGCCGGTGCCCTGAGCCTGCAATGCAAAACCGACAGTCTGCATCGCTCAGGCAGCCATTGGGCCGTGTTTGGCTGCGTGGAAAACATCACAGGGGCCATCCAGCGGCCCCTGACCTATTTGGACGGCGCATACCGACCCTGGTTGGTGTAAGGTCGATTACCTGAATTATCAAAAGAGCCCCTCCATGAGCACACTTGAAACCTTTAAAATGCTGATCAACGGCCAATGGTGCGATGCCAGCGATGGCGCCACATTTGAAAGCGTCAATCCTTCTACCAACACGCCCTGGTGCCGCATTCCCGAAGCCACGGCAGCAGATGTCGACCGAGCGGTTCAGGCAGCGTGGCAGGCCGGAGAAAAGGGTCCCTGGAAATCGATGACACCCACCCAGCGCGGTCAGTGCCTGCGACGTCTCGGCGACCTGCTGGCGACGCGATCGGAAGAACTGGGCGCAATCGAAACCCGTGATACCGGCAAGATGTTCAAGGAAACCCGTTGGCAGGCCCAATATATCTCGGAATTTTTCCACTTTTACGCTGGCTGTGCCGATAAGATTCATGGCGACACCCTGCCCATCGACAAACCCGACATGTTTGTTTTCACCAAACGCGAACCGCTGGGGGTTGTGGCCGCAGTTGTTCCCTGGAACTCGCAACTGTTTCTCAGTGCGGTTAAAATCGGCCCGGCCCTGGCGGCGGGCAATACTATTGTGCTCAAGGCGTCAGAATTTGCCTCGGCCGCGATGTTGGAATTTGGAAAACTGATCGCAGAAGCCGGCATTCCCGATGGTGTTGTCAACATCGTCACCGGCCATGGAGACCCCTGCGGAAAAACCCTGACATCACATCCCCTTGTTGCCCGGGTATCGTTTACAGGCGGCCCAAACGCCGCCCGCAATGTTATTCACAATTCCGCGGAAAACTTTGCACAGGTCTCGCTGGAACTGGGAGGCAAGTCGCCCTTCATCGTTTTCGATGATGCCGACATTGAAAGTGCGGTCAACGGTGCCGTTGGCGGTATTTTTGCTGCGACCGGCCAGAGCTGTGTTGCCGGTTCCCGTCTCTATCTGCACGAAAATATTGCCGATGAGTTTTTGCAGCGCATGGCCGAAATCGCCCGCAATGTCCGCATTGGCGATCCGATGGAAGAAGACACCGAGATGGGCCCGCTCTGCACCACCGGCCAGCTGGACAGGATCAAGCAGGAGGTGGCGCATGCCCAGGATCAGGGCGGCAAGGTGATCTGTGGCGGCAAGCAACCCGATGGACTGGACGGCTATTATTACGAGCCCACGTTGATTGAATGCCCCTCTCAGGAGCTGAAAATTGTTGACACCGAATTGTTCGGACCGGTGGCAGCAGTCATGCGCTTCAAAACCGAAGAAGAAGCAATTGCCCTGGCAAATGACACCAAACACGGGCTCGCCGCAGGCATATTTACCCGCGACAGCGCCCGTTCAATCCGGGTGGCCGAAGCGGTCAAGGCCGGGATTGTCTGGGTCAACACCTATCGCGTGATCTCCCCCGTGGCTGAATTTGGCGGCATGAAGGACTCCGGTTACGGCCGCGAAAGCGGCTTCCAGGCGGTGATGGATTACACCCGTCCAAAGGCCGTGTGGATGAACACGTCCGATCAACCGCTCGCCAGCCAGTTTGTCAGCCGCTGACAAACGCACACCTGTGAGGCCATCATGAAATTTCACCTAGCAATCAATCTGGAACGCACGCGGGCAGACATGGATATGGATTCGGTCCAACGCCATACGCTGGAAATGGTGCAACTGGCCGATGCGGCTGGATTTGAGACCGTTTGGGCGGCCGAACACCATGCGATTGAAATGACGATTGCACCAAACCCGTTTCAGCTCCTGACATGGTGGGCCTGCAACACCAATGACATTCGCCTTGGCTGCGGCGTTGCCAACGCGTCCTACTGGCATCCCATCAACCTCGCCGGTGAAGCCGCATTGCTTGATCTGATCAGCGGTGGAAGGTTGGAGCTGGGCCTTGGCTCGGGCGCCTATCAGCGTGAGTTCGACCGCATGCGCCCCGGCCTGAAGCAAACCGATTCCTGGCAATATATGCAGGAAATGCTGCCACTGGTGCGCCAACTGTGGCAGGGCGATGTGGAGCATGACGGTCAGTTCTGGCAGTTTCCCAAGGCAACCGCCTGTCCTAAACCCGTGCAGCAAAACGTGCCCTTATGGGTTGCGGCCCGTGCCCCAATCACTTTCGATTATGCGGTCGCCAACCGCTGCAACGTGATGACCTGGCCGCTCACCAAAGGCATGGACGAGGCGGAGCAATACAAGCTGCGGCTCGATGAAGCGATGGCCAAGACCGACGGATCCTTTCGACCGCAATTTGCCATGATGCGTCACACCTCGCTCTACGCCAATGAAAACGACCGGCAGGCAGCGCTGGATGCGGTGCGCTACAACCTCTCGCAATTTGGAAATCTGATGATGAAGGCGGGAGACGTGGTCAATGGTTTCCCCGATCCGATCCCGCTGGAAAAGCTGGAAGGCAATGTCTTTGTCGACCCCGCCATGCTGGAAGAGAATTTGATGTTTGGTTCACCGCAATCCGTCATTGAAAAGCTCAAGCAATATCAGGCGCTGGGCGTTGAGTCCTACATCTACTACGCCAGCATGGGACTGGGGCACGAACAGCAGAAACGGTCGTTCAAACTGTTCAGAGACGAGGTAATGCCCGCATTCGGGTGATGGTGCGCGGGACAAGAGTGAAACGATGAGTGAAACTGCACTGTCAATCAGCAACAACGGAACGGCCTATCGGCTGGATGGCAGGCGCGACCGCCCGGTGATCGCGCTGGTCCACGGGCTGGGATTGACCCATGAAACATGGCGCGGGCACGTCAATGCACTGGGTGAACACTATCGGGTGCTCAGCTACGACCTCTATGGCCATGGCAGCAGCGCAGTGCCCCCCCGACGCCCCAGTGTTTCCCTGTTTGCAGAACAATTGCGGGACCTGATGGACGAACTTTCCATCATGGAGGCCGCCATTGCAGGATTTTCACTGGGCGGCATGATCAACCGGCGCTGTGCGATGGATTATCCGGACCGCGTGAAGGCTCTGGTCGTTCTGAACTCCCCCCATGAACGCACGCCAGAAGCCCAAAAGCGGGTGGAACAGCAGGCTTCAGACACCTCGTCTGGTGGTCCACGCGCCACGTTGGATGCCGCAATCGAGCGATGGTTTACCGAGCAATTTCGCAAAGAGTTTCCAGACATCATCACAGAAATTCGCGGCTGGATACTGGCCAATGACGCCACCATCTATGCCCAGTGCCGACAGGTGCTGGCTCAGGGTGTGATTGAATTGATCAGACCTGAACCACCGATCGGCCATCCGACACTGGTGATGACCTGTGAGAATGATACGGGTTCAACGCCACTCATGGCGCAAGGCATTGCCAGCGAGATCAAGCGAGCGAAGCTGCAAATCGTACCCCATCTTCAGCATATGGGGCTGATGGAACAGCCGGAGCTGTTTTACGAACCCACGCTGACGTTTCTTGATACGGTCTTTGCCGAAAAGCCCTGACG
>CAJQPW010000088.1 GCA_905480295.1 uncultured Rhizobiaceae group bacterium
TGGTGTGGCCGCGCAGGTTGAAAAACAGCAGACTGTCCAGGTTCTGCGCCAGCGGCAAAAACACATCCGCCTGCCCCAGCGACCCATCATCACTCATCCGACCCTGCAGTTCGATATAGGGACGCCATTTGCCTTCTTCAGACCCAACCGCCCATTCGTCCTCTGACTGCGGATCAGCGGGAACGGAACTGGCATGGGCGGAAGAAAACAAAGACGCGCTTAACGCCAATGTAACGGCGGCAATCGCGGCAATCGCAGCAACAGGCATCAACGCGCAATTGTGCCTTGAAGAACAGACAGTCATCGAGTCTCCCGCATGGGTTCGGTACCCCCAAGCGGCATCGGTGGGCGGATGCCCGATTTTGGATCAAAATGAACGGATCGACCACTGCAAGAATATACGCCGACGTGGCGTCAACCGCGCAGAACTGCCTGCCGGCTGCTATTCCTTATCGGCGGCGTTGACCTCTTCCAGGCGCGGCATCGAAAGAGTAGAATAACCGGAATCGACGAAATGCACCTCGCCGGTAACGCCACCTGACAGATCAGACAGCAGATACAGGCCAGCGCCGCCCACTTCGTCCAGTGTCACGGTGCGGCGCAGGGGCGCGTTGCGCTTTTGATAATTATACATCGCTCTGGAATCAGAAATCCCGGCTCCGGCCAGAGTGCGCATGGGGCCAGCAGAAATCGCGTTAACCCGAATGTTCTGCGGGCCGTAGTCGCTGGCCAGGTAGCGTACGCTGGCTTCCAGCGCTGCCTTCGCAACCCCCATCACATTATAATTCGGCATGACCCGGGTTGAACCACCATAGGTCAGGGTGACCATTGATCCGCCATCGGTCATCAATTCGGCCGCACGCCTGGCGGTCTCGGTGAACGAAAAACACGAAATCAACATGGTTTTGGTGAAGTTTTCGCGGCTGGTATTGGCATAGGCCCCTTTGAGCTCCTGCCGGTCGGAAAACCCAATGGCGTGCACGAAGAAATCCAGTTTTCCCCAGTCCTTTTCAATCCGGTCAAACACCGCATTGACGGAATCAATATCTTCCACATCGCAGGGCAGCAACAGATCGGAACCCACTGAATCAGCCAGCGGTTTGACCCGCCGACCAAAGGCTTCGCCCTGATAGGTGAAGGCAATTTCAGCGCCGTGTGCCGCCAGGGTACGGGCAATGCCCCAAGCGATGGAATGGTCGTTGGCGACCCCCATAATCAGGCCGCGCTTGCCCGCCATGATATTTGAAACTTGCTCAGCCATTGCCAAATTCCGTTGTTTGAAGATTAAGCGTAACGCTGAAAGACAAGAGAGGCATTGGTCCCGCCAAAGCCGAAGGAGTTGGACAGCACGGTGTTGATCTCAACACCATCGCGTCGCTCCCGAACAATCGGCATATCCGCAAATTCCGGATCGATCTCGGTGATATGCGCGCTCTGGCAGATAAAGCCATTCTGCATCATCAATAGGGAATAGATGGCTTCCTGAACCCCGGTGGCACCGAGTGAATGGCCGGTCAGCGACTTGGTCGCCGAAATCGGCGGGCAATTGTCGCCGTAGATTTCCTTCAATGCACCAATTTCCTTGGCATCACCAACACCTGTGGATGTGGCATGCGGATTGATATAGTCGATTGGTTCGCCGACGCCCTCGACTGCCATGTTGATACAGCGCACTGCGCCTTCGCCAGAGGGAGCAACCATGTCATAGCCATCAGATGTCGCACCATAGCCGACAATTTCACCATAAATCTTGGCACCGCGGGCCTTGGCGTGTTCGAGTTCTTCAAGAACCAGAACCCCGGCACCGCCGGCAATCACAAACCCATCGCGTGAAACGTCAAAGGCGCGTGACGCGGTTGATGGTGTATCATTATTTTTGGATGACATCGCGCCCATGGCGTCGAACAGGTTCGACATCGACCAGTCGAGATCTTCGGAACCACCGGCAAAAATCACATCCTGCTTGCCCACCTGAATGGTCTCATAGGCATTGCCGATACAGTGGTTGGACGTCGCGCAGGCGGACGAGATCGAATAGTTGACACCCTTGATTTCATATTGTGTCGCCAGCACCGCGGAAGCCGTTGAGCTCATCGCCTTTGGCACGGCCGTCGGCCCAATGCGCTTTGGCGAGCCATTAGCGATGGTTTTTTGAGCAGCCTCGACTATGGTTTTGGTCGATGGTCCGCCTGACCCCATGATAATGCCCGTGCGCGGATTGATCACATCGGAAGACTCCAACCCGGCATCCGTGATTGCCTGTTGCATCGCGATATAGTTCCACGCCGTGCCTTTCGACATGAACCGCACGGTGCGTCGGTCAAGGATTTCAAACGGATCCAGATCCGGTTCCCCCTGAACCCGGCAACGAAAGCCGTGCTCGTCAAATTCTTTGGAAAAAGTAATTCCGGATTTTGCTTCACGCAAAGAGGCCAGAACTTCCTGCGTATTATTGCCGATAGAGGAAACGATTCCCATGCCGGTGACCACAACTCGCTTCATACGATGGTGCCTTCATTTAAATTTTGATCGATAAAACCGGATGCGCCACAACCCGGTCCAACAATGTCAGTTGAGCATTTATACAGTGAATAGGGCAACACGCAGATCTTTTGCGGTGAAAACCGTTTCACCATCGGCCTTAACTTCGCCATCAGCAATGCCGAGAACCAGACGACCGCGCATAACACGTTTAAAATCAATGGCATATTCAACCAGTTTGGTTTCCGGCGTCACCATGCCCGTGAATTTAACTTCACCGGTCGATATGGCGCGTCCCTTGCCGGGCTCGCCCAACCATCCCAGGTAAAAGCCCGTCAGCTGCCACAATGCGTCCAGCCCCAGACAACCGGGCATCACCGGGTCGCCCTGAAAATGACAGGGGAAAAACCAAAGATCCTCATGAATCTTGAATTCCGCCCGGATGCAGCCCTTGTCATGGGTCCCACCAGTTTCAGAAATTTCATTGATTTTGTCGAACATCAACATCGGTGGCAGGGGCAATTGGGCATTGCCAGGCCCAAACATTTCGCCGCGTCCGCACGATAAGATTTCCTCGTAATCGTAACTCGATTTCTGTTCAGCCATGATGTGTGGTGACCTCTGCCCGTGAGCGTTAGCGACGCCCACAACCGGTGTGCGCCTTTCCTGTACAGCCCATAACGCGCACGGCTTTAAGGGTCAAATGTGTTTTGACCGTTCATCATGATCCAAACATTGCGAAACGCGACAATAGATACCTTGCAGCACCCTGCTTGCTCACCTATTCTAAGGGAACAGGGTATAACTTTTCCGGCACGGTCTGAACGATAACGACCGGCCCGGACAATTTGGATGATCGTCATATGCCATATGCAGACATGGATAAGCTGGCAGAAGCTGAGTGCGACACAGTGCAGCTGGGAGATAAGTTGCGTGATGCCGGTCTGCGGCCAACACGCCAGAGATTGTCGCTGGCGCATCTGCTGTTTTCCAAAGGAAATCGGCACGTTTCTGCTGAGGCCCTGCACGAGGAGGCGATAATTGCCCGCATTCCGGTGTCTCTTGCGACCGTGTATAACACGTTGCACCAGTTTAACGAGGCTGGACTGCTGCGCGCCGTAGCCGTTGAATCATCAAAAACATATTTCGATACCAATACGTCTGATCATCATCACTTCTTCATTGAAGAAGAAAACCGGGTGGTCGACGTGCCTGCATCCCATATCACGGTGTCGGACCTACCCGAGCCGCCGCAGGGCATGGAAGTGGCACGGGTTGACGTGATTGTGCGCCTTCGCGCCAAGTCCTGAACGCTCAAAAAAATTCCGCAGCAGGATGATGAGCACGCCCGCTGCGGATTATTTTCTTATTTTTCGTAATCGCAGGGCTGGGACAAACCCTAACCGTCGACGGTTTCGCCGGGATAGACACCCCAAAGCGTATTCTGTTTGACCCAGAAACGCGTATCCTGTGCCTCAACGGCGCACCAGCGGTTTTGACAATTGTCGATAACCACCATCAGACCTGCCTGAATATGAGCAACGGTATTGGCGTCTTTGCTGGCTGCATCCTTACCGCTCAGCAATTTTTTGCGAACAGTATTGCCAAAAGCAATTTTTGGGGTCTGCCAGGGGGCAACAATGCCAGTGCGGCGGCTGGACAGAAGCGAATGCAAAACCCAACCGGTGGAGCCCTCCGAATCCCGAATACGCCGCCATTGATCAAATTCCTGAATCACTTCGACCGGCAGGCCACGGCGCTTATACTGCCAGTTGATGGGGTATTTTCGACCCGGGCCAACGCGCAGATTGACGGCAGCCGACTTCAAACTGACGAAACGCGGCAGGGGAAGACCGGTTTCCCGTCCTCGGTTGAGACCGTCTTCTGATGCCGTTGCCGCCGAGGACATGATTCCAAGGGCAAGGCTGAGGAGAACGACTGCGGTCAGAAGAAGATGAATTTTTCTGGTGGTAAACGATACGTTGGACTGGGAAGAGATCACGGAACATTTCCTGCTGTACGGTCGAGGCAGACAACGCTTGGCATTGCGTTCCAGCCTAGGTCTGCTAATAAATGTGACCGGCCAAAGCGTATTTGGTACGGTGAACAGAATGTCGCCGATATCGGTTAATCTGCCCTCAAGAGACACGGTTAATGAAAACTAAATGTATTAAACTGGCTCACAAAGAGCGGATTTACGCAGCAATGGGCGCGACAGTATGACAGGCAATAAACCCCAGGTTATCCTCACCCGCAAACTGCCTGATATCGTAGAAACCCGCATGCGGGAACTGTTTGATACCGAACTCAACATCGAAGACGCCCCGTTTACTCAACCGCAACTCGTTGCCGCTGTTAAACGGGCCGATGTTCTGGTTCCAACGGTGAGCGACAAGATTGATTCAGCAATCATTGCGCAGGCCGGGGATCAACTGAAGCTGATCGCGAATTTTGGTAATGGCACCGACAATATCGACATTGCCGCTGCCACGGAAAAAGGTATCACAGTCACCAACACCCCCCGTGTGCTGACAGATGATACAGCCGACATGATCCTTGCCATGATGCTGGCCGTACCGCGCCGGTTGGTGGAGGGCGCGCAAATCATGACCAATCCCGATGGCTGGCCGGGCTGGTCGCCAAACTGGATGCTGGGTCGGCGCATTTCAGGAAAACGCCTGGGTATCGTCGGCATGGGACGCATTGGTTCCGCCGTTGCACGCCGCGCCAAGGCTTTCGGCATGGCCATCCACTATCACAACCCCAGGCGGGTACATCCAGATCTTGAGGATCAGTTGGAAGCCACCCACTGGGACAGTCTCGATCAGATGCTGGCACGGATGGATATTGTCTCGGTCAACTGTCCCTTTACACCCGCCACCTATCACCTGCTTTCCGAGCGGCGGCTTAAACTGCTGCAACCAGAAGCCTATATCGTCAACGCCGCCCGTGGCGAAATCATCGATGAGACGGCTCTCATTTCAGCGCTTGAAGCGGGGTCCATCGCCGGTGCTGCCCTGGATGTTTTTGAAAAGGAACCGGCAGTATCATCGCGCATGCGCAAGCTTTCCGAACAGGGTAAACTGCTCATGCTCCCCCATATGGGGTCGGCGACGGTGGAAGGGCGAGCGGAAATGGGTGACAAGGTCATAATCAATATCCGCACCCTGTTTGATGGCCACCGTCCACCGGACCGGGTATTGCCTGGCCGCGGTTAAGCGACGTCAACCGCCAGTGCTAACCGTGGGTATGGTGACGCGTCAGCGGACCTTTCACCCCCTTCAGCACAAATTCAGCCAACTCATCACCGATAACGGGTGCCCGCAAAAAGCCTGCACCACCATGGCTGAGACTATAAAAGAGCTGCGGCTGTTCTTCCGAACAGCCCAAACGCAGATTGCCATCCCCCACTTTGGAACGCAGGCCAGCAGTAACCTTCAGCAGAGGCAGGTCACGTACGGATGGCAAAATCGAGTCGGCGTTCTGATAGAGGAATTCAATGATCTCGGGGGTGGGATCGAGCGACCACTGATCAGATTCATAAGTGGTGCCAACGATCAGTTGGCCATTTTCGCGCGGACAAAGGTTGCCCCGATGGTGTTTGATGAGGTGGGTAATCGGTTGACTGAGGCCGGTCTGATCGACCACAAGATTAACCCCCCGCACCGCCCTGCTGGCTGGAATATCATCGGGCAGACCATCAATTTCTGAGGCGGCGATACCAGCGCACAGCACTGTTTTTTCAACCCCAATCACCGAGCCATGCTGCATCGAAATTTCAACCCCTCCGGTCCGAAATTGCAGGCTTGATACAGCGTCGTTTTCGACAACCATTCCCCCACTTTTTTCAATCGCCACGGCTAACGCCTGGCATACATCCCTGCCGTTGACCCAGCACACATCAGGTAAAAACGCTCCGGCAATCAGGTCCGGTGAAAGGGATGGTTCCATACGACGGATGTCGTCTCCGGACAGTTGTTTGAAGGTTTCTTGCTGGCTGGTGCGCAAGGTCAGGTCTTTATCCAGCTTGCTCTTATATTCTTGCAGAGAAACCTTGATTTGCCCGTCCTGACGAAAGCCAATGGACATGCCGGTTTCCTCTTCTAATTGGGCGGCATAGTGGGGCCAGCGACGCATGGCCTCCCGTTCCAGCGCCCGCATGGCAGTATTGCCCAGTCGTGGCTCAAGGTAGGAGGTTGCAACGCCACTCGCTCCGCTGGCCACCCTATCAGCCTCCAATACGGTCACCGTCGCGCCGCGTTGGGACAGGGCTAGACCCAGGGACAGACCGGCAATGCCGGCGCCGATGATCGCAATCACAACCGTCTCCCCGCAATCATGTGGCGCTTGCTGCCAAAGCCTGTTCGCTTTTCAACCATAAAGCCTGCGCTCTCAAGGTTTCTGCGCACCCAACCTGCTGCCGTATAACTGGCAAATGTGCCACCAACAACGCTACGCTCAAAAACGGAACGCAACAGATCACCACCCCACATTTCCGGATTGTTAGCCGGAGAAAATCCGTCGAGATACCAGGCGTCCACCAGAGGAAATTGAACCACCATGTCGGTGACATCCCCCTGCAACACCTGTAAGCGGGTCTGATCATCCAGTTGCATTGGCGATGTCAGTTGATCCCATCTTTCAAGCAGGCGCGCTGACAACGCACCCAGTTCTGGCCAATTTTTCAGAGCCTGACCGGCGGTTTCGGCGGCTAAAGGAAAACCTTCAACGCTCAGGAAAGACAGATGCTGGCCCGGCTGACGAATATCGCGCCATTGGCGCCAGGTTTCCAAAAAATTCAACCCTGTGCCAAAGCCCAATTCACCAATCGCAAAATTCTGCCCATGCGTATCTGTCTGTTCACTTTGCTGACGCCATCGAAGAGGCAAATCATTGCCATCGATGAACACGTGTGCACATTCCGCCCGGCCATCGATACGGGAAAAATAATGATCGTCGAACTGCCGGGAATATAACAGGCCAGCTTCATCAAATTGGGCAGGTGGTGGTGCGTCGGACATGCACCGTATGTGATGGTTTCCCCGCATGAAAGCAAGTCAATCAAACGGGGACAGAACCGGCATGAACCGGGTGGGAGGCATACAAAAATTACCGGTGCATCAATCCGTGTGGCAGCCCCGTTTCGTTTTGTCACAACCGATCCGATTCATGTACACCTCTGCAACGCGATAATCGAATTCATTATTCTCATCGTTGTCGGCAGCGTTGATAACTTCCACCACGACCATGCCTAGCAGCCCGTTATTTGCCCCGTATGCACGACGTTTGGCCTTTTCGACATCAAAGGTGTCGACAGATTTGATACCGTTTCGATATCCCTCCTTCTCACATTCCACAGTCGCTTTCCGCGAAGCCTTGCCATAGTCGGGCACCCGGAGCTGGCCGGGCGTTTTAACGGTGGCACGAAAACCTTCGCTGATTACGAAGCAACGGGCACCCGTCAATTCTTCACGCTTAAACCTGCCCTTTCGGCGGGACGACGGAACGTGGTGATAAGTGCGCACAGTCAAAAC
>CAJQPW010000089.1 GCA_905480295.1 uncultured Rhizobiaceae group bacterium
TGCGTTTGGCAAACGGATAGCAGGCAACAATCACAAGAGAACTTACGCCCAGAATCAGGGCAAATACATTAAATTGCGGTTGCCCGATAAAGCACAGGCCGAGCAGGCACAGCAGCCCCACAAGGGCTTGTATCAGCAGGAAGACCAGACTGCGTGTTTTGCTGACACGTCCTGAAGGAATCGGCCGCGAGGCCGTGCGGGCGACCTGGGCATCGATTTCACAGTCGATATAGTCATTATACGTACAGCCGGCCCCGCGCATCATCACTGCACCAAGCCAGAACAGAACAAACTGCGCCGCTAAAATCGGGGCAATCTCACCCAACAGGGCCCCAACCCCACCCGGGGAAGGTGCAACATCCGCCAATCCGGTGCTGTATCCGATGGCCAGAGCCAGCGACCACCAGCAGGGCCACAACAGCAACCACCATCCGATCGGCCTGTCCCAGCGGGCCAGTTGCGCATAGGGCCACACCGAGACAGGCAACAGGCGGTAAACCCAGATATCTGCCGGTGCGTCTGATACGCGGTCTGTCGCCAAGTCATTCATGGAAAATTCAGAGTGCGCCTGTTGGTGGATAAAGCAAGTGGAAAACCTGCGCTGATTGCCGCAGTGCGGGTAAACCCGTGCTAAACCGCTGGCAAGTCAACTGCAAGGGCGAGAATGCCATGAACATATTGCTTATCGGATCAGGGGGGCGTGAGCACGCGCTGGCCTGGAAAATCGCCCAGTCTCCACAGCTTGACCGTCTCTACATTTGCCTCGGCAACGGCGGCACACGCGGTGTTGCAGAAACGGTCGATCTCAATCTCGACGACCATTCCAGCGTCATTTCATTTTGTCAGTTGATGGCGATTGATCTTGTGGTGGTCGGCCCGGAAGCGCCCCTGGTCGCGGGTCTTGCTGATGACCTGCAGAAAGCCAACATCAGCGTATTCGGCCCCTCAAAGGCGGCAGCCCAATTGGAGGGGTCAAAGAATTTCACCAAGGCGTTGTGCGACCGGATGGCTGTGCCCACAGCGGCCTATGGGCATTTCACCAACGCTACAGACGCCCGCGCCTATGCCACCGAACAGGGGGCACCGATTGTTGTCAAAGCAGATGGCCTGGCCGCGGGAAAAGGTGTCACCGTTGCGCTGACGCTTGAAGAGGCCCATGCCGCGATCGACGATTGTTTCGACGGCGCCTTCGGCGATGCCGGTGCCGAAGTGGTTGTCGAAGAATTTCTCAGCGGTGAAGAAGCCAGCATGTTCTTTTTGTGTGATGGCAAAACCGCCCTGCCCTTTGGAACGGCGCAGGATCACAAGCGGGTTGGTGACGGCGATACCGGGCCAAATACCGGCGGAATGGGAGCCTACTCCCCTGCCCCGGTGGTGGATGACGCCCTGCAAAAGGAAATTCTGGATACCATCATCACACCAAGTCTTGATGGCATGGCGGCAGCAGGCATGCCGTTTCGAGGTGTTCTGTTTGCCGGCCTGATGATCGATCAGAGCGGCCCCAAACTGATCGAGTATAATGTTCGTTTCGGTGATCCGGAGTGCCAGGTCCTGATGATGCGGTTGCAGAGCGATCTGGTCCCGCTGCTCCAGGCCTGTGCCGATGGCGACGTCAGCAAAATGCAAGCTGACTGGTCGCCGCAATTTGCCCTGACGGTAGTCATGGCGGCCGATGGTTATCCCGCCGGATATGAAAAAGGCAGTCAGATCAACGGCCTCAACGGGCTGAATGACAATCAGACTCAGGTGTTTCACGCCGGTACAAAAGAGCTAAACGGCACCATCCGTGCCAGTGGTGGGCGGGTTCTTGCGGTCACCGCACAGGGTGACTCGGCTTCACAGGCACAGAAGCGGGCCTATGCCGCAATCGACAAAATCGACTGGCCGCAGGGGTTCTGTCGTAAGGATATCGGCTGGCGGGCCGTTCAGCGCGAGACATAGATCGGAGCACGTCATGGTCAATATACTGGTCGAAAATCAGGGGCCGGTGCGTATCATCACCATCAACCGGCCGAGCAGACGCAATGCCGTGGATCGCGAAACCGGTGATGAACTTTATGATGTTTTTCGATCTTTCGATTCCGACCCCACAACTTCAGTTGCAGTGCTGACCGGCGCGGACGACGCGTTTTGCGCCGGGTTCGATCTCAAATCGATTGCCGAAGGTGGCACGATCGGGCGCGTAGAAAACGGAGGCGAAGGCGACCTCGGCCCGATGGGACCCACCCGGTTGCAACTGTCAAAACCTGTAATCGCTGCGATCGAGGGCCATGCCGTTGCCGGTGGAATGGAACTCGCCCTGTGGTGCGATCTGAGGGTGATGGCTGAAGACGCGATATTTGGCATATACTGCAGGCGATTTGGCGTGCCGTTGGTTGATGGCGGCACTTTTCGCCTCGCCCGCCTGATCGGCCAGAGCCGTGCCATGGATCTGATCTTAACCGGGCGTCCGGTCAACGCCACCGAAAGTGAGGCCATCGGACTTGCCAACCGCGTTGTCGCTTCGGGAGAGGCGCTGGCGGCCAGCGTTCAATTGGCGCAGGAATTATCGCGCTTTCCACAAACATGCATGCGCAATGATCGCCTATCCATGCTGCAGCAATGGGGGCTGAACCATGATCAGGCGCTGCGCAATGAAACGCGCATCGGGTTTGAAACAATCAATTCCGGTGAGACCTTCGACGGGGCGAGCCGGTTTGCCGGCGGTGTCGGGCGGCACGGCAGGTTTTCCGACGACGAAGACAGATAGGCGCGGCTCCCGTCAGCAGCAGGTCTTGCCTTCCTGAATTGGCGGGCAGGCCACATCCCCGTAGGAACAATATACGCAGCAATCGCCTTCTTGAGGTTTCAGCAAGGCGCTGCATCCCTTGCAGTCGTAAAACCACTGACAGGCGTTTGTTGGCATGGTTTCACGCTCAACATGGCCACATTGCGGGCATGTGATCTGTGACTTCAGTTCAATCTCACTCATGACGGTTTCCCCGCGGCGATGATTTGGGCTTCACCCGGAAGATTTTTGAGACAGGCCCCACAGGGTGAGCACGACAAACGCACCCAACAGCCCTAGTAAGATCGGATCAAGAAAAGCGATCGCTACCGCTGAAACGCCCAGAATGGCCAGAATCGGTGTGAAACAGCACAGGGCGACAATGATCGTTCCAATGATGCCCCATTTGGAAAATCGATTCATTCTGCAGCCTGCGAAACCGACGTATAGCCCGCCAATTCTCCATTGATGACATATTTGAGGATATCCACCACCTGTTGCGATGTTTTGGTAACCGCCAGCGCCGCAGCATCAACTTCCTTGAGAGCATGGGCATGCTCATCCTGGTGCATGATAATGGTGGGGGTGCCCAGAGCGGATGCCACGCCAGCATCAAATGCTGCGTTCCACTGCTTGTATTTTTCGCCGAACCGAACCACGACAATATCAGCATCCTGGATCAGCGTGCGCGTGCGAATGGCATTCATCTGGGCACCCTTGTGGTCGTGCCAGAACTTGTCTGATTCTTCACCCAGCAGGGCAACACCACAATCGTCTGAAGCCTCGTGATGGGTGACCGCCGACGCGAAGGATACGGGAAGACCGGCAGCCTTAGCACCACTGGCAATTTCTTCACGCCAATTGGTGTGAATTTCTCCGGACAGATAAACATTCCAAGTCTTGGTCATTTTAGTTCCTTAGGCATTGATTGACTGTACCCGCCACCGCAATGACACCGAACGGTATATCGACAGTGCATGCGCCGAAATCCCGTTGTTCAACCGTGGGCGGTGGTGGTGGCCAATCATAGCCAATTGCCCGGCTGCGGTCCAATCAGATCTTTGAAATGTGTTTCGGTACAGCGCCCGGTCAGCGTCGGAAGTGATTATAGGCGTCATGTGAACAGGGGGCGTTGGTTGTTAGCACCGAACGAAAGCCCGCAACTTTATGTGGCAATTGCAATTCAGCCCGGACTAAGGAAGTTTGTTGGCAAGACAAAACCCACGCAGACAAGCAATGAACAGACCCAATATCGTTTTGATCATGTCCGACAACCAGCCCGCTGACCTGTTGGGTTGTTACGGTAATGACGAGGTGAAAACCCCGCATCTTGATCGCATTGCCGGTTCGGGGGTGCGTTTTGAAAATGCCTATTGTGTCAATGCCATGTGCTCCCCCTGCAGGGCTTCTGTGCTGACCGGATTGCTGCCCAGCCAGCACGGCGTGCACAATTGGCTGGATGATACATTGATGCCGAAATGGCCGGACAACTGGTCCGCCATCGGCGAATTTGCCAATTTCCCGACAATCATGAAACAGGCTGGCTATACCACTGCTTTAATTGGGAAGTACCATCTCGGCGTTCCGTTTGAACCGCAGCTTGCGTTCGATCACTGGGTGACATTTCCCCATGGACACACCAGCAGTTTTTACGGCAACGATGTCATCGACCAAGATCAGCGCTATCGCTTTGAGGGGCACACGGTCGATTTCTTTACCGACAAAACGGTCCAGTTTCTGGAAAGCCAACAACACAGCGACGCACCGTTCTTTGCCTTTATTCCCTATAATGGCCCCTACGGTCATTGGCCGGCGATCAAGGGGCGGGCGGAAAACCAGTTTGCCGATATTTACGACGACGCCGAAATGTCTTCCATCCCCCGCGAGGGACTGGACACCAAGGTGCTGGACCGGTTTGGCCTGCGTGTCACCGAAAGTGGCGGACAGGTTCGTGAACAGTTCAAAGGCCCGCTGCTGCTGCCGAACAACGTGGAATCCCTGCGCAATTACTTCAGTCAGGTCAGTCTGATCGATCACGGGGTTGGACGGGTTGAAAACGCGTTGCAGGAACTGGGCCTGCGCGAAAATACAATTGTGATTTACACATCAGACCACGGATTTTCCCTCGGTCATAACGGCATCTGGGGTCACGGCATGGCGACATGGCCGGCGACCACCCATCGCCCTTCATTCAACATCCCTCTCATCCTTTCCGGCGGACCGGTGACGCAGAGCAACAAAATCTGCGACGCGATGATCAGCCAGATCGATCTCTTCCCCACCCTGCTTTCGCTTGCGGGCATCGAAGCAAAACCCAGTCTGCCGAGCGCAGCCCATGATTTCAGCGGCTATCTGCAGGGCGCAAGCCAGCAATGGGGCAATGCCGTGTTCATGGAGCAGGAAGAGACACGGGCCGTCCGCACCAAAGACTGGCTCTATATGAAGCGTTTTGATGGTGCGCCTTCGCATCCTCTGGGCGACGCGTTTTATGACCTGCGATCCGACCCCTACGAGAAAACCAATCTGATTGGCGATGCCAGCTTTCACGACATCCAGCTTGATCTGAACCAGCAGATCACAGACTTCTTTGACCAATACAGCGACAGGGAATTTGATCTGTGGCGGGGTGGGAACGCCAAGTCAAACGTATCCTTCGAAGGGTTCTGGAAAGATGCCTGGGGACAGCAATGGACAACGCAGTTCGGGTAAAGCGGACCATTTGCGGTCAACATCAATCCACAGCAACCGACGCTGAACCACCCCCGTTTTGACGGGGCCGGCGTTCCCTTATCCGGCGATCTTTGAGAAGTCGGCAACCCTTTGGGTGATATCGCGAATACGGCTCATCAACGCGAGACGGTTTGCCCGCACCCGGGCGTCATCAACATTTACCATCACTTCCTGAAAAAATGAATCAACGGGTTGGCGCAGCTTGGAAAGCTCTGTCATTGCCCCGGAAAAATCTTCATTCTCAATGGCTTGAACGGCGGAGTGATCAGCTTGATTCACCGCTTCGTAGAGTGCCTTTTCTTCACCTTGTTCAAGTAAAGATTCAACAACCGTGCCTGCAATCTCGGTTCCCTTTTTCTCTTCTGCAGCAAGGATGTTCGCAGCACGTTTGGTGCCTGCAAGCAGGTTCAGTCCATCTTCAGATTCCAGGAAACCTGCCAGCGCCGTCACCCGTCGGGTGATGGTCAGCAGGTCATCCGACTGCGCGTTGATCACCGCATCAATCAGATCGTGGCGGGCACCGGAATCCCGCAGGTAGACTTTCAACCGATCGTGGAAAAATCCAAGCAGGTCGGCGCCTGTTTCATCGTTGAACTCACCACTGGAGTGAGCGCTGGCGGCGAAGGCAAACAAATCGCTCAACGCAGCCTTGTGCTGATTTTCCAACAGCAGACGGATGACACCCAATGCTGCCCGACGCAGGGCGTAAGGGTCTTTGCTGCCAGTGGGTTTTTCATCAATCATCCAGAACCCGACCAGCGTATCGAGCTTGTCGGCGAGCGCCACGGCCACACTGACCGGGTCGACGGGAACATCATCCGATGGCCCCTGTGGCTTCCAATGATCCTCACAGGCGAGTGCCACGGAATCGGCTTCACCGATCTTGTGAGCATATCGCCGTCCCATCAGGCCCTGCAATTCAGGAAATTCGTAGACCATGGCGGAATTCAAATCCGCCTTGCAGATTTCTGCCGCGCGTTTCGCCAGTGCCGGATCAGCGGCAACAACCGGAGCCAGACGTTCGGCCAGGGACGATATCCGTTGCACCCGTTCGCCTTGCGATCCCAATTTGGCGTGGAACGTTACCGCGTCGAGTTTTTGGGTCCAGGCGGAAAAACCTTGTGTTGTAATCTGGTGAAGGTCGGTCTCCCAAAAGAACTTGGCGTCTCCCAGCCGGGCATTGACCACTTTTGCATTGCCGTGGGCAATTTCGGTTCCGCCATCGCTGGCTTCAATATTGGCCACCAGAAGAAAATCGTTCGACAGTTCATCGCCCTTGCGAAGGACAAAACATTTCTGGTTTTCTTTAATCGTCAGCCGAATGACCTCAGGTGGAATATTCAGGAAGTCCGGATCAAACTCACCCATGATCGCCACCGGCCATTCAACCAGATTGCCGACCTCTTCCAGCAATCCCTCATCATCCACCAGTTCCAGTCCCTTGGCGAAGGCAAGGTTTTTGGCGTCGGCCTGGATAATGTCCTTGCGTCGCTCAGCGTCCAGAACGACTTTCGCCTTCTCCAGCGATGAAACGTAATCGTCAAACCGACGCACATTAATCTGTTCGGGCGCATGGAAGCGATGGCCCCGCGTCGCGGCGCCGCTTTTCACGCCACCAATCTCAAAGTCAATCACTTCTGGTTCTTCCGTTTCAGAAGCATAGAGACACAGGATGGATTGCAGGGGGCGCACCCATTTCAGACTGCCCGCCTGGGCCGATTTTTCTCCCCAGCGCATGGATTTCGGCCAGGGGAAATTCTGGATAATCTCTGGCATTGCATCAGCAATGATGGATTGTGCATCGCGACCCGGTTTGTTGATCACGGCGACGTAAAAATCTCCCTTTTTGGGATCGCTGCGCACTTCTGCCTCGTCAGCAGAGGTCAGGCCGGCCCCCCGGAGAAATCCTGCAACCGCTTTTTCCGGCGCGTCGGTGCGCGGCCCCTTGCGTTCTTCCTTCAGATCGGCCGAACGGGCGGTCAGGCCCCGCAGATCAAGGGTAAGACGGCGGGGGGTCCAATACGCGCGCGCACCTTCATAGGTCAGGCCAGCATCAACCAGGGCATCCGTGACGCGTTTTTTAAGGTCTCCGGCTGCCCGGCGCTGCATGCGGGCAGGAATTTCTTCAGAGAACAGTTCAATCAGCAGATCGGGCATGGCTTTTCGGGAGGCAGGAGAATTTCTTGGGCCGCTCTTACCAAGCGTGCCCGAGGATGTCACCCGCCAATACGCAGCCTATTTATGGCTGCCGTCGCACAGGGGTTGATTGCCAGTGCCCTTGCAGGCGCAGAAGAACTTCCTGCCGTCTGCCTCAGCCACCCATTTGACCGGTTTGAAATCCGTATCCTTGTGGGAACCATCACAAAAAGGCTGGTTCGATGACTGGCCGCATGCGCACCAGAAATAGGATTTTCCAGCCTCAACTTCGACCGGAATTGGCGCATCTCCTGCGCGGACGGGATCAGACATTGGTGGCTCCATACAGTTCAGCGAAAGCGTCACCTTAGCCGATGAGAGCGCGACTGACTACGCGTGTTGCTTGCTCAATCGGTTGCGACCGGTGTCATCCAGGCAATATTGGCACCCCCTGGCGGCTGCAGGACCGCCATGCGACCAACTTCAGGCACATCAAATGGTTCCGTTACCACCACTGCTCCACCTTCACGGGCCTTTGCCACCCGCGCATCAACATCATCGACCGCGATATAGCCCATCCAGCTGTCGGGCTGGCCTTCATATTCCGCGCCTTCCACCTCAAACAGGCCGCAGACCGGTGTTTCACCGTCAACCACCAGCCAATAGGTGCCGCTGGGCACCATCGGCACGGCCTGGAACTCCCATCCCAGGGCGTCGTGGTAAAATGCCTTTGTCTTTTCCAGATTGCGGGTCATCAACTCGTTCCAGTGGAAATGTCCGTGGGGAGTCATAGCTGTTCTCCTTCTTACGATCCTCTTGGACTCAGAAGTTTGAAACAGCCGGGATCACCTGTCAAAGTGCGATCAGGCGGTTTCAAGGCCTCCGGCCTCTGTCTGCAGGAAAGCCTCGCCGCAGGCTTTCGACAAATCCCGAACCCGTCCGATATAGTTTTGACGTTCGGTCACCGAAATAACCCCGCGTGCATCCAGCAGGTTGAAGACGTGGCTGGCCTTGATGCATTGATCATAGGCCGGGTGGGCCATGACAATGGACCTGTCCTTTTTCGGATCAATGGCATCGGCATCGAGTATCCGACGGCATTCTGCTTCCGCGTCCTCAAAATGCCTCAACAGGATATCCGTGTCGACAACATCAAAATTCCAACGGCTGTATTCCCGTTCGGTCTGCTGGAACACCTCGCCATAGGTGACCTTGCGATCACCCTCGCCGCCGTTGAAGTTGAGGTCGTATACATTATCGACCCCCTGCACATACATCGCCAGGCGTTCCAGGCCATAGGTCAGCTCACCGGCAACAGGCGAGCATTCCTGACCGCATATCTGCTGGAAATAGGTAAACTGGCTGACTTCCATGCCATCACACCATACTTCCCAGCCCAGGCCCCAGGCGCCCAGTGTCGGGCTTTCCCAATCATCTTCGACGAAACGCACGTCGTGCAGTGCCGTGTCGATGCCGATGGCCTTGAGCGAGCCGAGGTAAAGCTCCTGCAGATCCGGCGGGTTGGGTTTCAGCAACACCTGATATTGATAATAGTGCTGCAACCGATTGGGATTTTCGCCATACCGACCGTCGGTCGGCCGTCTGCTGGGCTGAACGTAGGCAGCATTCCAGGGTTTGGGACCCAGGGCGCGCAGGGTCGTGGCCGGGTGGAACGTGCCGGCGCCAACTTCCATGTCATAGGGCTGCAGGATGACGCAGCCATAATCAGCCCAGTACTCATGAAGAGCCAGGATCAGGCCTTGAAAGGAATTTTGAGGATCATGCGCCATGGAGAGGTTCCGCAGACAGGATTTTGTGGAATTGGGGGAGCGATGCCATGCCCCCGTCCAACGGTCAAGATTACAAAGCAGCTTTCGTGGTTCCGACATCGCCTGCATTGTTGTTCAGATCAGCTCTTATCCGCCTGTTCGTCCGGGCTGACATGCGTAAACCACAAACCTGCCGCACATCAATCCGGTTACGGCTGTCGGGACTGAACGAAAACCTGAGCTTTTGGTGTCAAGCATTCGCAAATGGTCCGATTGCACCGGGGGCTGAAATTCGTGCCGGTCAGGGGCGGTGACGGACACCGTCTGACCCTTCACGCGGATTGAGATTTTTTTCAGCCAGTTGGGGCTGGTCTTTCGAACCGCGCACATGCAGGCCGCATTCCTGATTGCCGTCATCTTCCCACCACCAGCGCCCTGCCCGTTCGCTCTCGCCAGGATTGATCGCGCGGGTGCACGGTTAACATCCAATCGATGGGTAGCCACGCGCATGCAGCGCATTGATGGGGATATCATTGGCTTCGACGGACGCCTTGATCTGATCCGCTGACCAGTCAGCGAGAGGATTGAACTTGAGCAATCCGCGTTCGGCGTCCCATTCAACAAAGTCCACACTGTTTCGGTTGTTTGAGGATTGCCTTCGGATTCCGGTCACCCACCCGTCGGCGCCAGCAAGAGCCGCATTCAGCGGAATCACCTTGCGTATTGTGCAGCAGGCCTTCCTGGCTTCCACACTTTGATAGAATCCATCACGCCCAAATTGCTGGACATATTTCATAACCTTTTGATTATCTGGCGTAAATTCTGTTATTTCCACACCATATTTCTCTCGCGTGAGTGCAACAGCGACAGGGTTTCAGGAAACAGGCGTCCCGTCTGCAGCGTTGCAATACTGATCGGAAGCCCGGTTTTTGCGATGGCCCAGGTCAGAACCTGATCCTCCATGCCGAGACTGGTTGTGAACACCGCATCTGGCGCGTGTCCTGCGATCAGTCCAAGCCGTTCTTCCAGTTCAATGAAGGCGAATTTCTCATTGAGTTGATGCGCCAATTGGGAGTGATTCATTGCAAGGGTCCTTTCTAAGGTCGTCCTTACGCTGATCAAAAAATGGGACTTTTAGAAGAAATGGATTTCTCGCAATCGGCGCCAATCGCAAATAATTTCTTGCCTGAGTACGACAGCACAGCATTGCTT
>CAJQPW010000090.1 GCA_905480295.1 uncultured Rhizobiaceae group bacterium
CGTCCAGCACGATGTCTCCAAGCCGGGTGACGACCAGATCACCATCAAGCAGAGTGCCATCGGCATCAATTTCATCGATGTCTATTTCAGAACCGGGCTTTATCCTCCTCCGCAATTGCCATTCGTGCCGGGCATGGAAGCCGCAGGGGAAATTGTCGAAATTGGCTCCGCTGTCACAGATATGAAAGTCGGCGACCGGGTGGCCTATGCCGCAGCGCCGGTTGGCGCCTATACCGAATTGCGTAATATTGAAGCCGCGAAAGTCGTGAAGGTTCCTGACAGCATATCTGATGATCAGGCCGCCGCCATGATGCTCAAGGGCATGACCGCACGATATCTTTTGCGCGCCACGTTCAAGGTCACATCTGACCATACGATATTGTTTCACGCCGCCGCCGGTGGTGTGGGGCTGATCGCCGGCCAATGGGCCAAGGCACTCGGGGCAACAGTCATTGGGACCGCAGGGTCACAGGAGAAGATCGAACTGGCTCTGGCCAACGGCTATGACCACGTAATCAACTACAACAGTGAGAACTTTGTGGACCGGGTGATGGAAATCACCGACGGCAAAAAATGTGACGTTGTCTACGACTCGGTGGGCCGGGATACATTTCCTGCGTCGCTGGACTGTATCAAACCTTTGGGCATGTGGGCCAGCTTTGGTCAGTCCTCCGGTCCCTTGCCCGAAGTCAATCTAGGTATTTTGGCGCAGAAGGGCTCCCTGTTTGCCACCAGACCAACCCTGTTCAATTATATCACCACAAGACCTCTGCTGGATGAGACCGCCAATGACCTCTTCGACGTTGTTGGATCCGGCAAAGTCAATATAGCCATCAATCAGACCTATGACCTAGGCGATGCTGAACAGGCTCATCGTGACCTGGAAGGACGCAAAACAATTGGGTGCAGCCTGCTCAAACCCTGATTGCGCGGTGTGGATATCTTTCTATCGACTTGGCAAATGGCAGATACGGGTTCTAGGGTGCGGTGAAGGGCAAATGGGCCCGACAGGTGCTGAAAGTGTGAATGACCGGGGCTAACCATTTTCAATCTGAGGACAATGGTACTCCGCTGTTGGAAACACGCGGCATCACCAAGGTATTTGGTGAGCTCTACGCCAATGACAGTGTCGACTTCACCATCCAGAAGGGTGAAATCCATGCATTGTTAGGAGAAAATGGCGCAGGCAAGTCGACTCTGGTCAAAATCCTGTTTGGATCGCTGCAGCAGACTGCCGGTGATGTTCTGTGGAATGGTGACATTGTACACGTCAATTCGCCATCCCAAGCACGGGCGCTGGGCATCGGCATGGTGTTCCAGCACTTTTCCCTGTTTGAAGCGCTCACGGTTGCCGAAAATATTGCCCTCTCCTTTGATAACGATGTCGAATTGAACGATGTTTCCGACAAGGCACGCACCCTGTCACAGCAATATGGGCTTCCGCTTGATCCCGATGCTTTGGTCGGCGATCTGTCGGTGGGTCAACGCCAGAGGATCGAGATTATTCGGTGCCTGATGCAGGATCCCGCCCTGATCATCCTCGATGAACCGACGTCCGTTCTGACACCCCAGGAAGCCGACACTCTTTTTGAAACCCTGTTTCGACTTCGTGACGAGGGCCGTTCCATACTCTATATCAGCCACCGTCTGGAAGAGGTGCAACGCCTGTGCTCGGCGGCGACAATCATGCGCCATGGCAAAGTCGTAGACAGCTGTGATCCGCGCCAGGAAACCGCTGGCAGCCTCGCCTCAAAGATGGTGGGGGCGGAAATCGAAGGCGTCAGCCATAAACGGGCAGGGGAGACCGGAGAGGTCACACTTTCTCTCAAAAATTTGTCAATGGAGGCGTCTCATCCCTTTGCCGTCGCCCTCAAAGACATTTTCCTGGACGTGCGTCAGGGCGAAGTGGTGTGCATTGCCGGTATTGCTGGCAATGGTCAGGGAGAGTTATTTGAGGCCATCTCAGGGGAGGTGCGCCAACAATCAGCTGATGAGGTGACTATTCTGGGGCAACCTGCTGGACACATGTCGATCTCTCAGCGTCGCAACCTGGGAGCGTCTTTTGTTCCAGAGGAGCGGTTGGGGCACGGTGCCGTGCCCGGCATGACGTTGACCGACAACATGCTGCTTGCGCGTCATGCCAGCGATGCAGATACGTTCAAGAAGATGGGGCGTTTTCAGGTTATTGCGCGCAGTGCAATCAACGCGGCAACTCAGCGGGTCAACAGCGCCATGGATGTACGAAAATCAGCCGAAGACCCACCAGCCGCAGCGCTGAGCGGTGGCAATCTGCAAAAATTCATCGTCGGCAGGGAATTGGACCGCGATCCAGACTTCATTTTGGTAAACCAACCCACGTGGGGCGTCGATGCCGGCGCAGCTGCCCGCATCCGCCAGTCCTTGCTTGATCTCGCCGCAGCAGGATCAGCCGTGTTGGTGATATCCCAGGATCTGGATGAAATTTTTGAAATTGCCACATCCATCGCCGTTATGGCTGATGGACGCATGACACCACCAGCACCCGCTGAAAAAATGACCCGAGAGAAGATTGGTCTGCTGATGGCAGGTTCCGCTTTAGAGCAGGAGCAGGTCGCATGAGGATCGAGCTGCAAAAACGGGCAGGGGCGTCCAACACATTTGCCCTGCTTTCGCCGCTGATCGCGCTGGCTTTGATGATGATCGCCGGCGCGCTGATGTTCATCATATTGGGCAAAAACCCGCTTACAGGGCTTTATGTCTATTTCATCGAACCACTGACCGACCCGTGGAGCCGTGAACAGATTTTGGTCAAGGCAACACCGTTGACGCTGATTGCAATAGGCCTTGCGGTCTGTTTTCGATCTGGAAACTGGAATATCGGGGCTGAAGGTCAATATCTGATTGGTGGCCTGTTTGGTGCGGCTTTGCCTGTTCTGTTTCATCAATGGGAATCGCCAATCTTGCTGCCGCTGATGCTTTTGATGGGCATGGCCGGTGGTGCGCTTTATGGCTTCATTCCAGCGATCCTGAAGTCGCGGTTTGGAACCAACGAGATTCTGACCAGTCTGATGCTGGTTTATGTTGCCCAACAATTTGTCGACTGGGTGGTTCGTGGACCCTGGCGTGACCCCATGGGCATGGGTTTCCCCGGCACACGCTCCTTCAACGAAAGCGGTGCTTTACCAAAGCTGTTTGAATTTGGAGACGCCCATTATGGCGCTGTCCTGGCTGTAATTGCTGCCATTGTGCTGTGGTTCCTGTTGTCTAAGACCTTGAAGGGCTTTGAAATTGCAGTCCTCGGCCAAAATCCTAGGGCGGGCCGGTTCGCTGGATTCAGCGCAAAAAAGATGACCATCTTTGCATTTTTGGTTTCCGGCGCTCTGGCCGGTTTGGCGGGCATCGGAGAAGTCTCTGGTTCAGTCGGCAAGCTCGACGACAAATTGTCACTGGGTTACGGCTTTGCCGCCATTATCGTCGCCTTCCTTGGCCGTCTCAATCCGCTGGGCATCGTGGCAGCTGGGCTAATCCTTGCGCTTTCTTATATCGGGGGAGAAGCGGCTCAGATTTCGCTTGGCGTTTCCGATCGCGCAACCCGTGTATTCCAGGGCCTGCTTCTATTTTTCGTCCTGGCCTGCGACACGCTGATCCACTACCGGATTACATTGGTCAAACCAGCAATCGCGGGGTCATGATGGACGTCTGGATCAGCATCATTTTATCCGTATGTGCAGCATCGACGCCGCTCCTGATCGCCGCGACCGGGGAACTGGTCGTTGAACG
>CAJQPW010000091.1 GCA_905480295.1 uncultured Rhizobiaceae group bacterium
CAGGCGGTGGAGATTGAAACCATTCCCACCGGCTGTTCATTGGCACCCAGGCGCATGATCGAGCCCTTGCCAAATGCACGTTCAATCTGCCCAAGAGCTGCTTCGAGCGCTTTTGATTTATCCACGTTATTGTCCTCAACAACTTTAAGCTTGGGTGACGCCATCTTTAAATTCCTTATTTGACGGGTCGCTGGGTGTTGCAATTCGATGCTTTGTACTAGGTTTGTTCTCTTTTGTAAAGATACCTCTAAGCCACTGTTAAAAAATAAAATAAATGAGAACGTTTAACTTTTTTTCTCATAAAGTGCGGCAAGTTCTCGGTTTTACAGAAAAGCCCAACTTGCATCCAACTCCGTGCGATGGATTCGATTCGGCTTTAAACCGAACCGAAAGTCACGCTAGGGTCCAAATCCGATCTCAGACAATCAGACCGCGGGTTTTCAAATAATGGCAGCACAGACGCAACGGCGAATCCTTGTGGCCGGAGCAGCCCTGATCGACCGCACGGGTTGGCTGCACAATCGGGCGGCTCCGGGATGTTCAAACCCCGGGAAATTTGATGAAACGCCTGGCGGGACGGCGCTCAACGTCGCCAGCGTTCTGGCTTGCCTTGGACAGGATGCAGAGCTGATCACAAAAATCGGCGCTGACGCATCAGGCCAGATGCTGCTGGATCAGCTTCAGGCACGCGGTGTCAGAACCCTGCCTGATTATGCTGATCACAAAGATGCCAGCACCGGAACCTACACATCAATCATCGAGCCGGATGGTTCGCTTTTCATCGCCATCTCCGATGCTGGCCTTTATCAACAGTTTGATGTTGCGCCCTATCAGGAGGTTCTCAACAGGCTGGGCGCGCAGGATTATCTATGCGTGGAGTCAAATCTGCCCGGCTCGGCGCTCCAAGGTTTGCTGGCTGAAAGCCAGGCACGCCACGTTGGACTGACCGTATCCAAGGCCAAGGCCCACAAACTACGCCCGGCGCTGGACCAGCTGGATCTGCTTTTTACCAACCAGGTGGAAGCCTTTGCCCTGTTTGAGCTGTCGGATTCCGGCGATGAGACGGAGATTGTGAATGCACTCCGTAATGCCATGGCCGGCACATCCCGCCTGTCAGCCGCGGTGATCAGCAATGGTCCCGACACTGTATTGATTGTCGACCGCGACCATGCCACCAGCCTTCCGGTTCACCCCGCAAAAACCGTTGTCGACGTCACCGGCGCAGGCGATGCGCTGGTCGGAGCCACGTTATCTGGTCTGATGACGGGTAAAAATCTGCGAAATTCGGTTGAATTCGGCATCGAAGCGGCGCATGCAACGATTCAGTTTGCCGGGGCCTATCAGTCAGACCTCGCCGAGCGCATTCAATCCAGCCGCCCCCGCTGAAGGATCTTCGCATGCCGTTGCCCTCAAAACTCCTGTCGATTGCCACCCCGGTCGCCAAGGCGCTGCAATCGGGACAGCCCGTTGTGGCGCTTGAATCGACGATCATCACCCATGGCATGCCCTACCCGCGCAATCTGGAGACCGCACAGGCTGTCGAAGACGAAATCCGCCAACGGGGCGCCGTACCGGCGACCATCGCCGTGTTTGAAGGCCAAATTCACATTGGATTGAGTGCAGAACAGTTGGAATGGCTGGCGTTGGCCAAGGACGTTATGAAATTGTCTCGGGCCGATCTCGCCTTTGCCGTATCGAAAGGGCGAACCGGATCAACCACCGTTGCTGCAACCATGGTTGCAGCGCAACAGGCCGGGATCAGGGTATTTGCCACCGGCGGCATTGGTGGGGTTCATCGCGGCGCTGAATCCAGCTTTGACATATCGGCAGACCTCGAGGAATTCTCCCAGACAGAGGTGATCGTGGTCTGCGCCGGCGCCAAGGCAATACTTGACTTGAATAAAACCTTGGAAGTTCTTGAAACTAATGGTGTACCTGTTGTCGGGTATGGCTGCGATCAGCTGCCGGCATTCTGGTCGCGCGACAGCGGTCTTGCAGCGCCCCTGCGCCTGGATACAGCGCAGGAAATTGCGGATCACGCCCGGGTTCGACATCAGTTGGGACTGACCGGTGGCACGTTGATCACCAACCCGGTGCCGCACCAATACGAAATCCCGTCCGATGTCATTTCAACAATCATCGATCAGGCGTTGCAGGACGCTGATGAGCAAGGGGTCAAGGGTAAGGAAGTGACCCCTTTCCTGCTGTCACGCATGCTGGAACTGACCGATGGGAAAAGCCTGGAAACCAATATTCAGCTGGTTTTGAACAATGCCCGTCTGGCGGCAGATATCGCCATTGCAATGAAACAGACATTTGCTTAAGAAAAAGCGCCGGACACTGCCGCCTGTACCTGGCAGTGGGTTAAAGTCACAAACCGGTCACTTCAAATAATTTTGCATTGATTCTCGGTGTGAACCCGTCGTAGGGACAGCGTGGCGGGGCGCCGAAATGATTATGTGGGGATCTGAAATGACGACCTGTTCAAACGTCTTAACGCGCTATTTCTTCGTAATTGCTCTGGGCATTCTTACCGCAGGATGTAACGTCTCATCAGCACTGCGGGCAACACCGTTCAAGATACCATCGGAGCGGTTTGCGGCCATCGTGGTCGACGCCAATACCGGCAAAGTTCTGCACCAGACCCGCGCGGATGCCATCCGTTTCCCGGCATCGCTGACCAAAATGATGACCATGTTCATGGTCTTTGATGCGCTCAAACAGGGCAAAATCACGAAACAGACACAGATCCCGATATCCAAACGGGCGGCCCGGCAACCGGCATCGAAACTTGCTCTTAAAGCCGGCAGTTCAATCTCGGTCGATCTTGCACTGACTGCGATGACCGTAAAATCGGCCAATGATGTTGCCTATGCGGTTGGAGAGTTTTTCAATGGCACCGAAGCCGCATTCGCGAGCGCCATGACGACAAAGGCGCGGTCACTCGGCCTGCTGTCGACAACCTTTCGCAACGCCTCCGGCCTGCCGGACAAACGGCAGGTCACCACCGCCCGCGATATGGCGAAGCTGGGCATAATTTTGCGCAAGGAATTCCCCGAATATTATTTCTACTTCAAGAAACAGACGATGAAATTTGGTGGCAAGACGATCCGGGGCCACAACCGTGTTTTGTCACGTCTGAAGGGCGCTGACGGGATCAAAACCGGATATACACGCAAGTCCGGCTTCAACCTGGTCACATCCGCCGATACCAGTCGAGGTCGGGTTGTCGCCGTGATCCTGGGGGAAAACACCGGCAAGATCCGTGACAAGCACATGATCCAGTTGATCAACAAATACGGCAAGAAACGATAGACCGGTCAACATAGCCAAGCACTGAAGCCTGGACCTTGTGCCGCCCGGGTCATTCACCGCACCAGATAGGGTTTCCCTTTGCCCGCAAGTTTGGCTTAGCGTGGCCCGGGCGGCCTGTCTGTGCTCACCGATCAACATCCCATCGCCTGGGCGAATGGATACAGGAGAAAACCCGTGCTGAAGGCCTTACTCAACCCCGCCATTGTGTTGCTGGCCTTCACTGGCCCGGTTTCAGCCGGTGCTGACATCAAGGAACAACAAGCCAACCAGATGGCAAAAGCACTGGGCAAAGAGGCCTGCCCCTTGTTGCACCAGAAACAGCGCAGCAAAGGTTTTGACGCGGAGCAGTTTACATTTACCCACCGCAGCAAACTTGATGATGCAGATCGCACCTACATTCTGTTTCGCGTACCCTGCTGGCTGGCAGCCTATAATCAAGGCGATGCCTATGTCCTGTTCGACAGCTATGGGGAAGTTAAAATTGTCCCTTTTGCCGTTCCCAGCTACGAAGTCACCTATACCGGCGATGGCTATGAAAAGGTGGCGTCAATCAATGTGACCGGCTATCGATCGAAATGGTCGATCGTGTTCAGCAATTTCGATACAAGCACGCTGGAGATATCTGAATTCAACAAAAGCCGTGGACTGGGTGATGCCTTTACCACCGGTGTGTGGCGCTTTGAAAACGGAGACTTCGTTTTGAAAACCTATTCGGTCGACGGATCCTACGACGGTCAGGCTGAAGCAAAGACCATTATCAATTTTGAGGCCCCGCAATGAAACCTTCCCGCGATGTTGCCCGTCTGGTCGAAATCATGACGGCCCTGCGAACCCCGATCACTGGGTGTCCGTGGGATCTGGAACAGGACTTCCGCTCAATCGCGCCCTATACGATCGAAGAAGTCTATGAGGTGGTCGATGCCATCGAGCGCGATGATATGGAAAACCTGAGGGAAGAACTCGGTGATCTGCTGTTGCAGGTGGTCTATCACGCCCAAATGGCCGCGGAGCAGAAAAGCTTTGATTTTGCCGATGTTGTCGAAGGGGTGACCACAAAGATGATCCGCCGTCATCCCCATGTCTTTGGTGACGAACAGGCGCGCACCGCAGGCATGGCAAAGGGCGCCTGGGAGCGCATCAAACGCGAGGAAAAACAGGAACGGGCAGAGCGGCGGGCGGCAATGGGTCTGGACCAGCCTGAGGAGGACAACGGGTTGCTCGACGCCGTTCCGGCTGCAACCGAACCCTTGATGGAGGCGCTGAAACTGCAGCAGAAAGCGTCAAAGGTGGGATTCGACTGGAACAACCCGGCCAGCGTTCTCGACAAGATAAGAGAAGAACTGGAGGAAGTTGAAGCTGAAATTGCGCAAAACAATAAGGTTGAACTGGAGAAGGAACTCGGCGACCTGCTGTTTGTGATGGTCAATCTGGCGCGTCATCTCGATATCGATCCGGGCAACGCCCTGCGCAGCTGCAATCGCAAATTCAGAGACCGGTTCTCCTATGTGGAAAACAATGTGGGTCGTCACCAGATGTCGCTGGAAGAAGCGGATTTGGAAACCATGGAAGCGCTTTGGGTTGAGGCAAAAACCAAAACCGGCAAACCCAAGGCCTGACGTCAGGCAACCTTGCTCAGCAACAGGGCACGCAAGTTTTCGGTTGTGCGGACCTTCAGCCGAACCGAGCCATCTGGTTGGTCCTGGCGTTCAATCACGTGGGTATTTTCGTAAATCCAGTTCAAATTCCCCATTGCTGACAGGGGCAGGTCGAATTCTATCACATTTTCCGATCCACTGATTTTTTCCTCGATCAGTGCCAGCAGGGGTGCGGTCCCCTCCCCGCTTTGGGCCGAAATCATCAACGGCGCATCACTGCCGGTACGGGTCGCCCGAATGGCTTCGAGCGCCTCCGCATCCAGCAAATCGATCTTGTTCCAGACTTCAACAACCCGCTCGTGGCCATTCTTGCCAACGCCGAGTTGCGACAGGATCGAATAGACGTCTTCGGCCTGAGCGTTGGCGTCCTCATCAGCAATATCGCGCACATGGATAATCAGTTCGGCTTCAATCACCTCTTCCAGCGTTGCACGGAACGCGGCGACAAGATGGGTGGGAAGATCGGAAACAAATCCTACCGTATCGGAGAGGATGACCTGGGTTCCCTGCGGCAGGTGCAATTGTCGCAATGTCGGGTCCAGCGTTGCAAAAAGCATGTCCTTTGCCATCACCGAAGCACCGGTCAGATGATTGAAAAGCGTCGATTTACCGGCATTGGTATATCCCACCAGCGCCACCACCGGATGCGGGATCTTGCTGCGTTGAGACCGGTGCAGGTTTCGGGTACGGCGCACTTTCTCCAATTCCCGCTCGAGCTTGTTGACCCGATCCTGCAACTGGCGCCGGTCGGACTCGATCTGGGTTTCACCGGGGCCGCCAAGGAACCCGGAGCCGCCGCGCTGGCGTTCAAGGTGGGTCCAGGACCGCACCAACCGCCCGCGCTGATAATTCAAATGCGCCAGTTCGACCTGCAACCGGCCCTCTTTGGTTTGCGCCCTGGCACCAAAAATTTCTAAAATCAGCCCGGTCCGGTCCAGAACCTTTGCATTCCACGCCTTTTCCAGATTGCGCTGCTGCACCGGCGTGAGCGGGTGATCGATCACGACCAATCCGGCTTCAAGTGCTGCAATCAGGCCGGCGAATTCTTCCACCTTGCCGGTCCCAAGCAATGTGCCTGGTTTGATTTTGGACAGTTGAACGATACCGCTGTGAACGATTTCAAGATCGATCGCACCCGCCAGTCCGATCGCCTCTTCTAGCCGGGACGCCTCCGAACGGTCATTGAGCTTACCGGGATCGGCAATCTTTTTGGCCAGAACGGGCACAATAACCACGGCTTTTTCAGCCGACCGTTCGCCTGTCGTATCAATCTGAAACTTGGCTTTGCGACCCTTTTTTGTATTAGTCAATTCGATCGCTACCCATCGACGTTGTCATCACTATCGGATCCATCAAACATGTTCAGCGGTTCGCTTGGCATGATGGTGGAAATCGCATGCTTGTAGACCAGCTGAGAATGGCCATCGCGACGCAGCAACAGACAGAAATTGTCGAACCACGTGACAATCCCCGTCAGTTTCACCCCGTTCACCAGAAATATTGTAAGCGAAATTTTATTCTTTCGGACGTGATTTAAAAATGCGTCCTGTAAGTTTTGTTGTTTATCGGCCATGTTACCCCGACCTCCTTCCCGCACAAGATGCCAGTATATGGTGAAGGGGCGAGACCGCAATCAAAATGTTCAGCAAGTTTGTCAGCGACTGAGCCAGTAGCGACGGCTGAACAGGCCAATTATGGCAATCACTTCCAATCGTCCCAGCAACATGATCACCATCAACGCCCCTTTTGCCGGATCTGGCATGGCAAAATAGCTGGGCCAGGGGCTGTCACTGGCTGCAGACCAGCCAGCGCCGTAAATCGGTCCTGCGGTCGTGAATGACGCAATGGTCGCGGTCAGGGCGGCTTCAAAGGGAATGTTGTTGGTTGTCACGAAAATCGTGCCCAAGGTGATGGTTAGGATTGCCACCATCAAGAAGCTCCATATCGACTTCATCAGTGTGCCGCTGACCTGCTGGGTACCAAAATGAGACGAACGCACCGCATTGGGATAAATCAGGCGATCCAGCTCACGCCAGGATTGGGTGAACATTGCACCGATACGGTAATGTTTAATGCCACCAGAAGTGGAAAACGAACTGCCGCCGACCAGAATGATGAACAAGACAACGGGAAGCGGTAGCAACGTTATGTATCCCGGTTGGGACTGCACGCCGCTGGTCGCAACAAGCGACGCGCTGTTCAAAAGAGCTTGGGCCAGAGTTGCCTGCGGAGATTGTGATCCTGGTCCGGTGACAGCAACCGACACCATGGCAAAGAACACGGCGATCGCGAAAATCATGATGATGACCGAGTAGCTCTCGCGATGTCGGCGCAGTTCGCCGACCTGACCTTTCAAGATCATGCGGTGCCAGAAAGTACTGGTTGCACCGACAATAAGAAATAACGCAAAAATCGCCTGTCCGCCCAGTCCGATCGTCCTGTCGAGTTCTGAGTCAAAGGGCAGGAAACCGCCGGTTGAAACCGCCGCCATTGCAAGAGATACCGCGTGAAAGGCCCGGATCCCCATCACAAAGAACCCAAGGGCGCACAGGGCCGTCAGCGTTGCGTAGAGCAAGGCCAAATTCACCGCAAAGACCAATACCCGTTCCTGCCGGGCTCGCAAGTCGGCTCCGACGGTAAAGGAAGACCTTCTGCTTCTCAGGCCCCCAAGCCCCAGCGGGGCCATAATCAGCACCACTGTCAACAATGTGAGATAG
>CAJQPW010000092.1 GCA_905480295.1 uncultured Rhizobiaceae group bacterium
GCCCGTTCAAGGGGCAACCCGGTTACTTTGTCTACACGCCGCTGACCCGACCATCCGGACAGGTGATTTTCGTCAACCGGGGGTTCGTACCGCTGACAAAAAAGGCGACCACCGACCGTGTGGCGGGACAGGTAGCAGGTGAGATAAGGATATCCGGCCTCGCCCGGTCAGCGCCGCTGCAGAAGCCAAACCGGTTTGTTCCCGACAATGATTTTGAAAAAAACGTCTATCATTGGAAAAGCCTTTCGCAGATGACTGAACGGGCATATGGCAAAGACAGCCCCTCGATTGCGCAATTGTTCGTCGACGCCGATTCAACACCAAATCCGGGCAAGCTGCCACGCGGCGGTGTAACGCGCATTACATTCCCCAACAGTCACCTGCAATATGCCCTGACATGGTTTGGTCTTGCCGGTGCTCTTCTAATCGTTGGTGGATATTTTTTGTCCGGGCGATTGAAATCCCAGTGAGCGTTGGAAATTTTGCTGTTATGAAGCTATCTCTGAAACGGATCATCCATCACGGGGCTGAAACTTGATATGACTAAGCCACAGGCCAAGCTATTGTTGTGCGGTCCGCGCGGGTTCTGTGCCGGCGTTGATCGCGCCATTCAGATCGTTGTTCTCGCTTTGAAGAAATACGGAACCCCCGTCTATGTCCGCCACGAGATTGTCCATAACCGTTATGTGGTGGAAGGGCTTGAAAATCTGGGTGCCATCTTCGTCAAAGATCTTGATGAAGTGCCAGAAACGGATCAACCGGTGATCTTTTCTGCCCATGGTGTGCCAAAGTCCGTTCCTGCCGCAGCGGCAGAACGCAATCTGCAGTATCTGGACGCCACATGCCCGCTGGTCTCCAAAGTGCATAAACAAGCGATGTTGCATGAACGCCGGGGTCGGCATGTGCTGCTGATCGGTCACCGTGGCCACCCGGAAGTTGTTGGTACGACCGGACAATTGCCCGCCGGTGCTGTCACATTGATTGAAACACTTGAAGACGCAGACAGCTTTTCGCCGCCATCGGGGCAGGGGCTGGGCTTTGTAACCCAAACCACCCTGTCGGTTGACGATACAAGCGACATTATTGCCCGGTTGAAGCAGCGGTTTTCCGATATCTATGCGCCGTCTGCAGAAAGCATTTGTTACGCGACCACCAATCGACAGGAGGCTGTAAAAGCTGCCGCTCCGGGCACGGATCTGTTTCTTGTCGTTGGGGCACCGAACTCGTCAAATTCAAACCGTCTTGTTGATGTTGCAAAGCGCGCCGGAGCGGGAACGGCAAAATTGGTGCAAAACGCCTCGGAGATTGATTGGTCCGATGTTCTTGACCATCCCGATGGCATTCGCATTGGCTTGTCGGCCGGGGCTTCAGCTCCGGAAGTATTGGTTGAGGAAATCGTCGAGGCCTTTCGCCAGAAATATGACCTTGCCGTTGAACTGGCGGAATCAACCGTGGAGAACGAGCATTTCCCGGTGATGCGGGAATTACGGGAAATCGCGCTTGAGGCAGACGACATGGCCTTTGTGAACGGAGCCGCATAAATGGCCGTCTATACCGAGGTGACCGACGAAGCGCTGGCCAGCTTTCTTGCCAATTATGATCTTGGCAAAGTTCTGTCGTTTAAGGGCATTGCAGGCGGGGTGGAGAACACCAACTATCTGCTGCGGACCGATAAAGACACCTACATTCTCACGCTTTACGAAAAGCGCGTCGCAGAAGCGGACCTGCCGTTTTTCATCGGGTTGATGGACCATCTGGCCCATCGCGGCTTTGCCTGTCCACAACCCATCAGAAATCGAAATGGCAATGCACTGGGCCACCTGGAAGGGCGTCCGGCTGCAATTATTTCCTTTCTGGAAGGCATGGAAATATCCCATCCGACACCGGACCATTGTTTCATGGCCGGTGTGACGATGGCGAATATGCATCAAAAGGCGCAGGGGTTTTCAATCGAGCGCCCCAATGCGCTGGACCCGTCCGGTTGGCCGGATCTGGTGGAGAGCAGTCGAGCGCGTGCCGATACCGTAGAACCGGGCATGGAAGAACTGATCACAAGTGAACTGGTTTTTGCGCAGCAAAACTGGCCAGCGCAGATTCCCCACGGGGTGATTCACGCTGACATGTTCAAGGATAATGTGTTTTTCCTGGATGGACAGCTGTCTGGTGTGATCGACTTTTATTTCGCCTGTAACGACTATCTGGCCTACGACATAGCGGTTGGGATCAATGCCTGGTGCTTTGACGATGATTATAGATTTGACCAAAGGGCCTGTTCTCAATTGCTCAAAGGATATCAATCCATCCGACCGCTGGAAGCAGCGGAACTGGCCGCCTTGCCGGTTCTTGCCCGCGGCGCAGCGCTGCGGTTTCTGCTCACCCGGTTGAACGATTGGTTGAATGTCCCCGAAGGCGCCTTCGTCGTGCCGCATGATCCCAAGGCCTTCAGCGCGCGTCTTAAGTTTTTCCGCCAGTCAGGCTCAACCGTATTTGATATCGCATGAAACGTGTTTCTATTTTCACCGATGGTGCCTGTTCCGGCAATCCCGGCCCTGGTGGTTGGGGTGCCCTAATCCGCTATGGCGACCACGTCAAAGAGCTCCAGGGTGGGGAGTTTGAAACCACCAACAACCGCATGGAATTGATGGCCGCCATTGAGGCTCTAAACGCCTTGAAACAAGCCTGTGCCGTCGATCTCTACACCGATTCTCAATATGTCAAAGGCGGCATGACCGGTTGGATTCACGGCTGGAAGAAGAACGGATGGAAGACGTCGGCAAAGAAGCCGGTCAAAAATTCCGACCTCTGGATCGCACTGGACGAAGCCGTGGCGCGGCACAAAATCGAATGGCACTGGGTCAAGGGCCATGCCGGTCATCCGGAGAATGAACGGGCCGATGAACTGGCCCGATTCGGGATGGAGCCTTACAAACTAAAAGACTAGAGCTGCTCGAGAATGGTCGCAGCGGAGGCGACAACGGCCTGGCCTCTTTGATCACCTTCATTGAACGCGGTGACCACACCGTCATCCACAATCATCGAATAGCGCGCGGAACGGGTGCCCATTCCGGCTATTGAAAGGTCGACATCCATGCCAACGGCCTTCGTGAAGTCTGCATTGCCATCGGAGAGAAACCGGATTTTCCCCACCGCGTTGGTTGTCTGAGCCCATGCGTTCATCACGTGCACATCATTTACGGAAACCACGGCGACCTCGTCGACGCCACGTTCCTTGAGCGCGTCCAGATGTTCCAGAAAGCCGGGCAGGTGGCTGGCATGACACGTTGGTGTAAATGCCCCTGGAACTGAAAAGACTACTATCTTCTTTCCCGACGTTAGGTCCGCCACTGATATCTTGGCCAGTCCGTCATCGGTCATGATTAGAAATTCTGCATCTGGCAGCCTGTCGCCAACCTTGATTTTCATCGGTTTTCCTCAAAATTTACCGGAATTTGGGATAGTCATACCTTGTCTCGAACCAACGTCAAGAAGCTTAAGGTCGCACCGGTTTCATACTCATTTCAACGCCAGCACCATCGCTGACCAACGTGAATTTCAACACCGTTTCTTCCGGCTTTGCCTGTTTTGGAATGTCTTTCAGATTGACTTCAAAATAGGCTGTTTGATCTTCGATTTTATGGGCCCGTGCGGGTGTCAGATACCAGCTTTCAGGACCTTCAACCATCAACGAACTGTCATCGCTTCCTTCGGGCAGGCTGGCGGTAACGTCGAGCCTGTCCTTTCGATAGACCACGGATTTTATCTGGAAATTGTCGGTGCTCTGACCAGCCAGATTTGCACGGGCCTGGAACAGTGTGGACGCAATATCGCGCTGCGACACGCCTTTGCCATCTTCAATCAGCGACAGTTCAAATTGCACCGGTATGCAAACTTCAGCGCAAATGCCTACCAAACCCGCCAGCTTTAGCGTGATCGGACGATTGGCAAACAGGGGTTCTATGCTTATCGGGAATGTAACCGAGCGGGTATAACCGGCGGTCAGATTCTGATCGTCGCCAAAAGTTGTCGGAACGGGATATTCAACCTTCGTCGACGCGATATTTTGTGACCCACGGAAGTCCAGAATGGGAGGGAGCCCTGACGCGCCTGGAGCTCTCCAATAGGTTTTCCAGCCACTTTCCAGCTCGATCTGCAGACCGGCATCCAGCTTTTTTCCATCAGCAGACGGCAGCGAAATCAGCCGCAGTTTGGCACCGTCCGTATGGAACCAGCTGCTTTCAGCAGCGTTGGCAGCAGCAGGTGCGAATAGGATAAGGCTGAGAACAGCGGCAAGGTTTCGAATTTTCATCTGCGTTATTTAATACACACACGGTCACAAAGCGACAGTTTCACGCACACAGTTCATCATATCGCTGTGACAATGGCGGGCTAAAAATATTCCCATCTGCGGTGATTGTTGTTACCATTGCCCATGAGTTCAAAATCTGAAAAATCTCTCCGTTTGAAGGGACATCTCCTGGTTGCCATGCCCGGCATGGAAGACCCGAGGTTTGCCCGCTCAGTGATTTTGATTTGCTCCCACTCAAATGATGGCAGCATGGGCTTTGTTCTCAATCAACCGGTCGTCAGTCCCAAATTCTCAGAGATTTTGGACGAACTTTCCATCACTGACTATAAGGACGATCTGGTTGACACCATTCCGGTATTCCGCGGAGGGCCGGTGGAGATGGGGCGTGGTTTCGTGCTTCATTCGCTCGACTACAGCACGTCTGCGTCGTCGCGGATTGGCGATCTGGCCTGCATCAGTGCCACTTTGGACGCACTGCGCAGCATTGCCTCACCAACACCACCTGACCACGCCATCATGATGCTCGGATATGCCGGATGGGAGGCGGGTCAGCTGGAAGAAGAGATTTTGCAAAACGGTTGGCTCACCACCCCCGCTACGCATGAAATTCTGTTTGAAACCGACCATTCACGGCAATATGCCGCTGCGCTGGAAACCATGGGCATCAGCGAAGAATTGCTTTCCGCCAGTTCCGGGCACGCGTAAAGCGGAAATCAAAAATATCGATGCCGCTGTTGGTGTAAATATTGCCTATGAACGGTCCTGAACGACGGCTTGAAGCGCTGTTTTGGCACTCATGGGTTCACCGAATAAAAATCCCTGCGCGTAACCACACCCGACCTGTTGCAGTTCAGCGACGTCGGCATCTGAATCCACACCTTCAGCAACAACTTCCATGCCAAGGTCATGAGCCATGCCTACAATTGATCGCAGGATGATCGGGCGTCCATCACTCGCTGAGCTTGATACGAATGAGCGGTCAACCTTCAGCGTATCAAACGGAAACCGCATCAATTGCGAAAGAGAGGAATAGCCGGTTCCGAAATCATCCAGCGACAGTCCCGCACCAAGTGCCTTCACCCGTTTGAGCAGTTCTGATGAATGTTCCGGATTTTCCATGATCAGGGATTCAGTCAGTTCAAGCTTCAACGTATTGGGCTGCAACCGATGCCGGGCAAGAACTGATTTCACTTCGTTAATCAGGTCGTGACGCAGCAATTGTCGGCTCGGGATGCTGAGACTGACTGAAATCGGAACATCGCCCAATTTATGCTGCCATGCAGCCAGTTGTTTGGCTGCATGCTCCAGGGCGAACTGGCCAAGCGGAATGATCAGGCCCGTATTCTCTGCCAGGGAAATGAATTCGGAGGGAGAGATCAGGCCACGCTTAGGATGATTCCATCTCAGCAGCGCTTCAAAGCCGGTAACGTTCTTTCTCTGCAGAGCAACGATGGGCTGATAATAGAGTTCAATTTCACCGCGTTCCAAAGCCCGCCGAAGTTCGGTTTCCAGGTGCATGTCAGGGGTGATCTGGCTTCTGTAGGCAGGACGGAATGGTTCTACCCTGTCGCCGCCAATCCGTTTTGCCTGAAACATTGCAATTTCAGCGTCTTTGATCATCTGCTCAGGCTTCTGCAATTCAGCCGACCAGCTGACCAGTCCAATCGAGGCGGTAATGAATATTTCCTGATCGGAAAAGCTGACCGGCGATTTGATGGCCCTTTGGAATGCATCAGCGATGGTGGCAATGCGTTCCGGCTCGTATTCGGAAAGCAGCAGGAGCGCAAACTGGTCGCCACCGAGTCGTGCAAGACAATCCTGTGGCTTCAGCAACCGACCCAGGCGCCGCGCCATTGTCAGCAGGATCGAGTCGCCGACAGAGAAACCCATCTTGTCGTTGACCTCGGAAAACCGATCAAAGTCGATCACAAATAGCGACGGCTTCAGCCGTGCATTGGATTGCGCCAGTGAAATGGCTGCCCGCATGCGGTCATGCAGCAACTCACGATTTGGCAGTCCTGTCAGATTGTCGTGAATGGCATCGTGCAACAATCTTTCGCGCGATACTCGCTTATCGGTCACATCGGCAATCGTGCCAACACAACGAATGACTTCGCCGTCATTGCCGATAACCGGCCGCGCCTTGATGTTCATCCAATGGAACTGGCCGCCATGCGCTCGCAATCTGAAGTCCTGATGAATGCGCCCCCGACGGTGATCGAGCACAACGTCCAGTGTTGACTTGAACTTGTCCCGGTCGTCGGGATGCAGCAATTCAAACCATTTGTTGGGCGATCCGTTGAGCGCACTGGGCTTCAGACCCAGATGCTGCGCTGCCTCCGGTCCTGCAAATACTTCGTCGCGATCAACATCCCAGTCCCAAACGGCGTCGCCACCTCCGGTCAGGGCGAGCGCCTGTCGTTCGATGTCGCTGACCAGTCCCTGAATGAGCGTGCCACCTGCAAACGCATGCTGCATCACGGTGAAGGAAATCAGCAGGATGATGAGCACGAGCCCGCCACCGAGTGCGGGTTGGATGATGTCATTGTCCAGTTTGCCGCTGACGGTCATCCATGCAGCAGCGACCCAGGCGAGAATGAGAAACCAGGTGGGGATCAGCAAAATCGCGCGGTCGAAACCGCGCCAGGAAAGAACCAGAATCAACAGCAGACCAAACACCGCAGCCATGGCAAAGGAGAGCCGTGCAATGCCGGACGCATAGGCGGGTGCCACAACGGCAATCCCAAACAGTATGATCAGGCCCAACAGCCAGGTTATGACAAGGTAATTATATCTTGTGTTCCACCGGTTGAGGTGCAGGTAGGCATAAAAGAAAATGACCAGGCTGGCCGCCAGAAACACTTCGGAACCGGCACGCCAGATATTCAGGTCACCGGGAGCCAGCGCTACAATTTTGCCGATGAAGCCAAAATCCACGCAGATATAGGCCATGACCGCCCATGCCAGCGCCGCGGTGGCCGGGAACATGGCCGATCCTTTAACAACGAAAAGAATGGTCAAAAACACCGCCAGCAGACCGGCAATACCCAATACAATGCCTTCATAGAGCGTATAGCTGTTGATGGTGTCCTTGTAGGCTTCCGGTTCCCACAGCGTCAGTTGCGGGACTTTGTCCCCCGCCATCTCTGCAACAAAGGTGACCACAGTACCGGGGTCGAGGGTAATTCGAAAAATATCCGCCTCATTGGCCTGTTGCCGGTCAAGGGAGAACCCCTGACTGGGTGTAATGGAAGCAATGCGGCTGCTTCCCAGGTCCGGCCAGAAAAAGCCTGAACCGGCCAACCGGAAATGCGGGGCCACAATCAATCGGTCGATTTGCTCGTCAGAATTGTTGGCGAGGGCAAAAGCCAGCCAGTTTCCGCTGCTGGTCTCCGATGTCGAGCGCACTTCAATGCGGTTGATCACGCCATTTGAGTCGGGTGCCGTTTTGACGCTGATGCCGTCGCCGGTACCTTCAAACGCCTCTGTTGACCGAGACAGATCAATGGCCGTGGTTTCAACCGCAACGTCGATTGGCTCAAGCGCCCATGCCGAAACCGACGACAGCCAGATCGCAATCGCGCAGAATATCCAAACTGTCAGGCGCCGCAGCACGTGAGGGGTCATAGTCCCAACTTTCAAATGGCTCTGATTTGGCCATAAAACTCTGGTCGGATTGATACGCCACCCGAGGCCAGAGGTAAACTTGCTTGAGGCCAAAATCGGACCTGTTTTGTTACTTTACAGAGATGAATCTGCCGGTAGTTGATCCTCGGCGAGCCGGGCAAATAGATTGTGGTCCCGCCATACGCCATTTATCCGCAAATACTGTCGTGCCATGCCTTCCTGTTTGAACCCGCACCGCGTCAACAGGGCCTGGGATCTTTCATTATTGAGCACGGTCGCAGCCTCGATGCGGTGCAGGTGGTGGACCTCGAACAGTTCACCACAAACCGCAAGCAAGGCTTCTTTCATCAGCCCTTTACCGGCGTGTTCTTCGCCCATCCAATACCCGAGCGTGCCGGTTTCGGCGACGCCATGGCGAATATTGCTGATGGTAATGCCACCCAGCAAAATGTCGGGCCTGTGTCTGTCAAAAAGAAACCACGGCAAACCTCTGCCGCTGGCAATATCGGCCTCGTGCCGCCTCAGTCTTGCCCGAAAAGCAGACCGTGACAGTTCATCGGCTGCCCAGCTCGGCTCAAACGGTTGCAGAAAATCGGCGGATTCACGACGCAGATCTGCCCAGGCCTGGAAATCATTTGGTTGGGGCCGCTGCAGCACCGTGCGCCGGGTTTCTAGCCGACCCGGTTCCGGATGGCGGGTTGCAAAATTGAGAAGACGCATCTTCTCACCACCTATTGCGCTGCGTCGGGCAGGCGCGCTCCGAGGGTTTCGGCAATCTGTGCCTGACCGGGAACCTGCCCAACCGGGCCGAGTGCGGCGATGGTTGGCACGCTTTGGGTGAACAAACGGTCAGCCAAATCACGCAATCGCGTTGTGGTCAGCGCATTCAGGCGGTCCATCAATTCGGCATTCGAGATCGGGCGGCCAAAAAGCAGGATTTGGCGGGCAATTTGTCCGGCTCGTGATGCGGGACTTTCCTGACTCATCATCAGGCCTGCATTGATCTGTGCCCGCGCCCGGTCCAACTCGTCCTGCTCAATCGATTGCCCCGCTTTTTTCAGCTGCTCAAGTACAACTGGAACCAATTCCGGGATGTCAGCCTCTTCCGTTGCTGCGTGAACACCAAACAGCCCGGTATCAGAAAAACCCCAGTGGAATGCATAGATTGAATAACAAAGACCACGTTTTTCACGCACTTCCTGAAACAGTCGCGAAGACATGCCGCCCCCCAGCAGGGAGGAGAGGACCTGGGAGGCATAAAAGTCCCGCACGTGATAGGCCCGTCCTTCAAATCCCAGCAATATCTGGGCTTCCTGCAGATCGCGTTTGGTGATTTTTTCACCGCCCACATACATGCAGGATTCAGGCTCGCGGGGTGGACTGGCGCCAAAGTCTGAAAATCGATCTTCGGCCATGCGGACAATCATGTCGTGGTCCACCTTGCCCGATGCCGCAAGCACCATGTTGGGGCCATGATAATGGTCGCTCAGGTAGGTGCGCAAATCCTGGGCGCCGAAAGAGGATACGGTCTGCGGTGTGCCCATGATCGGACGCGCCAGGGTCTGGCCACGAAACGCGGCTGCCTGAAAATCGTCGAAGGCAACATCCTCGGGACTGTCCTTGGCAGCACCAATCTCCTGCAGGATGACGTGTTGCTCACGGGCCAGTTCGGTGGCGTCAAACAGCGAGTTGTTCAAAATATCGGACAGAATATCGACGGCCAGCGGCACATCGTCTTTCAGCACGCGTGCATAAAAGGACGTGGTTTCCACGCTGGTGGCGGCGTTGACATCACCACCGACATTTTCAATCTGAACGGCAATGTCCCGCGCGGTGCGGTTTTTGGTGCCTTTAAAGGCCATGTGCTCAAGCAGATGCGCAATGCCGTGTTCAGACGGGCGTTCATCCCGGGATCCGGCACGCACCCAAACGCCCAGCGCGGCGCTTTCCAGGTGATCCATGCGATCCGTTACAATCGTCATGCCGTTTTTCAGACAGGTGACCTCGACATTGTGAGGCAGTTGTTTGGAGTCCTTTGCTGCGGCGGATTGTTCATGCTGCAACTGATTTACTTTACTGGATACCATTTAGCGGACGCCTCCCAGTCGTCCGTTTGCGGCTAACTTCCCGCGCGTGTGTGATCTGAAATATAAGCTTCGACTTCTCCCAAATCGTTCGAAATCAATGTGAAGTGTTCTTCACCATCCATCAAGCCCTTGTTGCGTTCCGGCAGGGCAGGGCGAATACCGCTTGCCTGTTCGACTGCATCAGGAAACTTGGCGGGGTGGGCCGTTGCCAGCACCACCATCGGTGCATCGGATTGCCGACACTTGCGTGCCACACTGACTCCGACCGCGGTGTGCGGGTCCAACAGATAATCGGATTGGGCCAGAACACTGTTGATTACTTTGTCAACGCTGGCGTTTCCTGCCCGGTCGGCAACAAAGTCGCCCTTGACCGCTTCCCAGACTTTATCGCCCAGTGAAAAGGCGCCTGACTGGGCCAGAGATGACATCGACTGACGAATATATTGAGCGTCACGATCGGAAGCCTCATACAGCAACCGTTCGAAATTGGACGACACCTGAATGTCCATGCTGGGCGAGGTTGTTGCCTCCACGGAATTGGTCTCATAACGCCCGCCTTCAACCGTACGGGCCAGGATGTCGTTGGAATTTGTAGCGATGATCAGCTGGTCAATGGGCAGGCCCATCTGCTTGGCCGCATAACCGGCAAAGATATCACCGAAATTTCCTGTCGGAACCGAAAATGAGATCTTTCTGTCTGGTGCTCCCAGCGAGACGGCTGCGGAGAAGTAGTAGACGATCTGCGCCATGATCCGACCCCAGTTGATGGAGTTCACCCCCGACAACGCATATTGGTCGCGAAAGGCGTGGTGGTTGAACATGG
>CAJQPW010000093.1 GCA_905480295.1 uncultured Rhizobiaceae group bacterium
CCGGGTTTGCAGATTCGAATTTATCGACGATGCCATCGACAACTTTGGTCAGCGAACCGCCAACCGCGATCGGGTAGTACATTGTCAGTTCGGTTTCAGCATTTGCCGGCATTGCCAGTCCAGCAAACATGGTCGCGGCGACGCCGAGACCTGTCAGATTAAGTGGTTTCATTGTGTTTCCTCCGTTGGTTGTTTCCAGGTTCTGGCCCTTGGATTTGATTGATTTAGGTGGCCAAGACCCGATTGCCCTGCGCGTCGAAGACATGCAGGTCACTGTCGTTGAACGCGATGTCGATTGGCTCGCCTTCTTCTTTGAGTGCCAAGCCAGGCATCATCACGGTCAGCCCCGTTGCATTTTCATGTTCAAGGCCAATCATGGTTTCGGCACCGAGAAATTCGCTTTCACGAACAACGCAGCTCAACCGGCCCTTTCCCTTTGGTGCAATGGTGACATTTTCGGTGCGCAGTCCAATTGTCTGGTCTTCGGCAAACCCTTTCAGGGCGGCTGAATTGATCAGTGCCATTGGCGGTGCGCCAACAAACTCCGCCACAAAAGTGGTGTCGGGTTTGTTGTATAAATCTTCCGGACTGCCCGCCTGAACAATGCGGCCATCCTTCATCAGCACGACGACGTCGGCCATGCTCATGGCTTCGGTTTGGTCATGGGTCACATAGACAACGGTGATCCCCAGGTCGCGCTGCAGCTTCTTGATGTCCTTGCGCACAGCGTTACGCATTTTTGCATCCAGATTTGACAGAGGTTCGTCCATCAAACAAAGACGTTGCCCGGCGACAATGGCACGCGCCAGGGCGACACGCTGCCGCTGGCCACCGGACAGCTCGCCCGGCTTGCGGTTTTCATAGCCGACAAGATCTGTAATTTCCAAAGCGCGCTGCAGCTTTTCCTGACGTTCCGGTGCCGGGACACGGCGTACCTTCAAACCAAACACCACATTTTCCGCAACCGAAAGATGAGGAAACAGAGCATATGACTGAAAAACCATCGACAGGTTTCGGTCGGAAGCAGCGCTGGTTGTCACATCGCGACCATTGATTACGATCTGCCCTTCATCCGGCGCCTCAAGCCCGGCCAGCAACCTCAACGTAGTCGATTTACCGCACCCCGACGGGCCCAACAGCGCAACAAAACTGCCTTCGGCAATCTCAAGAGAAATCTCCTCGACACCCAATTGGCCGTTCCAACGTTTGGCAATATCCTTGAGGATTACAAAAGGTTCGTCCGTCATCTTGCGCCTCCTTCGGCCAGCACCACATCACCTTCAACGCCATTTACAAGCGAGGCAAAATCACCGAGCGGAGGTTTGTCCAAAATGACCGTGTCGACATCTGCAATATTGCCGCCCAGCGCAGGAGCGTGTCTGCCAAACTTGGAGCAGTCGACAACCAGCATGGACTTTTGCGAATTTTCTTTGATCTTCTCACGGGCACTTACTTCCGCCGCATGGAACTCGAGCAATCCACCGTCTTCGGCAATGCCTGCTGTACCAAATATGCCAATCTCTGCCCTGTAGCGCCCAAAGAAATCCAGGACGTCTACACCCAAAATATCGCGGTCCGGCAAACGCAGTTCGCCACCCGGCAGGATGATGCGGTTGGAAACTTCTTCACTCAAAGCCATGGCCGCGCTGAGATTGTTGGTAATAACAGTCAGCTCCCTGCGCCGCCTCAATGCCTGGGCAACACTGAGCGGTGTCGAACCGATTGAGATGAAGATTGAGGACCCATCAGGGATGAGTCGTGCCGCAGCCTCGCCAATGGCGCGCTTGCCTGCCAGGTTGGTCCCGGCACGCTGGTCAAATGGGGTGTTCAGGTATTTTTCGCTTAATTCGATGCGACCATGTAAACGGTGCACCATTTCACCTTCACACAAAGCATCCACATCGCGCCGAATGGTTTGAGTCGAGACATTGAGCGTCTCGGCAAGAGCCTCAACAGAAATCGAGCCGCGCTCCAAAACCAGCGCCGTTATATCTTCTCGCCGTTTGCGTTTCTTGGAAGACATGAATGTCTCGATCCTCCCTGATCCTTGCTAATCTTATGTCAAAAAAAACAACAAAACAACATTTTTGAGCCTGAATTTGTTATAATTTTGTAGATTTGTCCGAATTGTGAATAACATTTGTAATTTTGTCGCTTTTTTTGTAGCGCTGGATACAGGCTACCGGAGTTACCATGTTCACGACCCAATCCATCTTTGACCGCTACCAGGAAATTCGATCGCGTCTTCCCATAACTGGCAAGCCACCAAAAACCATTGATATCAATTCGCTGCTGGACATCGCAGAGGACGCAGACGCGTTTGTATTTGATGCCTTCGGTGTCCTGAATGTGGGTGAAACGCTGATTGATGGCGCCGATCGCCGGATTGCCGAGCTGCGGGAACGGGGCTGTGCAATTCGGATTTTGACCAATGCGGCGAGCTATGACCGAGACGGAGCCATATCAAAATTCAACAAATTGGGTCTGGATATGCGCGGTGACGAAATCATCACGAGTCGAGAAGCGGCGCTGCTTTCGGTGGATGAACGCCATTGGGGAGTCATTGCAGCAAGTGAGGACATGCTCAACGATCTGCCAGCAACAGCCACAAGGCTGTCCGATAATGCCAAAGATTATGACGCTGTGGATGGTTTCCTGTTCCTGTCAACGTCTGGCTGGACTGACCATCGGCAAGGTTTATTGCAAGCTTCCATGGATCAGCGGCCACGCAGCTTATTGATTGCCAACGCCGATATAGCAGCACCAAGGGATGATGGGTTTTCCCTGGAACCGGGGCACTATGGTCACATGATTGCCGACGGTCATCCTCAGGAAGTGCGGTTTTTTGGAAAACCTTTTCCAGAAGTCTTCCAGCTCGCTGAATCAACGCTGCAGGGCGTTCCTTCGCAAAGGATCGTAATGTGCGGAGACACCCTGCATACGGATATAATTGGTGCGTCTTCGCGCGGTTGGAAGACAGTGCTCGTTACCCGCGACGGACTGTTTGCCGGCCATGACACGGCTGGTTTTTCCCGGCAATCCGACCTCTATGCCGATTGGCGCCTGCAGCGCATCTGACCC
>CAJQPW010000094.1 GCA_905480295.1 uncultured Rhizobiaceae group bacterium
CCTGAAGATACAGTTGCTAGATCAATTCGAACTGGCCGACATTATTTAGGATGTTGCTATACTGCAAAGAGGCCTCAATCGTTACGTTCGACAATTGAAATCAAATCCGGATATCAGTCTCCCAGATTTCCTCCTTTGGAAGTCCAGCGAGAAGGTTCAGACCTTATTACAATAGTTTCATTTGTGCCTTCCGGCTGGCTCGGTAGACTGGAGCCTGATCCAGGTCGAAAGGAGATGTGCCGTGCCCCGCGAGATTTTCGCCCATTTGAACACCAAATCATGGACGGCGCTGTGCGCCGTGGTGTGGTTGGGCTTCTTAGCCACATCAGCGACCGCGCAAAGTCCTCTATTGCCGCAAAAACAAACGCCTCGGCCCGAAACCACCAACGGCGTACCCCATGTCCAAATTGGGATTACGCCAGATCCAAAACTGTCTCAGGCCCTTCTTAAAGTGGTTGCAGAATTTCCAGGCGTACAGCTTGGCCCCACGCGGGTTTCGTTGCCGGGCGCAGTTGGTTTCCAATTGCTCGATGAAGTTTCTCTGGCCCAACCGGAGGCGATAGTGGGGGGCCGGGAATTCGCCCATCTGCATCCCGATGGCAGCTTGCACGCATCGCTCGATCCCCCGGTTGCCCAGCAGGCAATTTCCCGAGGCTGGGCTGTTGCCCATCCGTGGGCCACAAGGCGAAGAGGTTGGGAGGGCTTCGTCATGATTTACACCCCGAACAACCAAACGGAACTGAAGACCGTCATTCAACTGGTTAAGGAGTCCTACGGATTTGTGACCGGACAGATGCTGCCAAACTGACCTGGCATCAAACAGTGGCAACGGACTGAATTCGGATCAGACCAGTCGTTGAAGCCACAGGAGATTGAGCCTCACGCCGATGCATATTTGTCACCAACGTCTTCCCTGACCGGATGCGTATCATAGAAAATTGACATCGAGGAAAACCGGCCATCGGCGCTGAATTTGAAATAGTCCACCCCCTGGAACACAAACTGTTCGCCACTTGCCAGCGTCCAATCATATTCAAAATGCGCAGCAGCGCTGCCGCCGTTTTCACCCAGGAGCACATCATGAACGGTCAGCTTGCTTTCCCGTGAAGCCTTGCCGAGTTTTTTGAAAAAATCAGATGCATTCATTTTTCCAAGGAAGGGTGACTCCACATATGCGTCTGCTTCAAAGAGATTGATAATATCCTCGATTTTGGATGCGCTCATCAATTCAAAATACCGTCTAACGTAGGCAATCTGTTCGGTCGGTCTCATTGCAAAATTCTCCGATGGGCAGGTTTCGGCAGCCAAAAGCAATAGTGCGCGCAAACCAACATCACAAGCACGAACACCAAGCTAAATTGGGCCTTTGCAGAAGTCGGTCGAAAAAGCATAAAGTCGCACCGATAAGGGCTCGGCAGATACACCGGCATCCAACGCAGCGGGCCTTCGTTGCAAATATCACCGAATAAACGGCACAAGATCCCGCCGAACGACGGAGTCTCGTGATCTTCACAGCAAATCTTCGTATTGTTTCTTTAGATCTGTCTGATGCGGAAAATCGCCACTAGATAAATATTCGAGCTCGGCATCTGTCGATTCTCGACCCAGGATTTCGTTTCTATGCGGATGACGACCGAATGCCGCCACGACCGCACGGTGTAGTTTGGGTTGTTGCGAGCCTCTGCGGTATGCCTCTTTCAGGTGCGCTGGTGCTTCCTCAGCAAGTGCCTCGGCAATGGCCACCGCACGATCCAAATTGGCGAGATGTTCAGGGCATTCGCAATGCTCGAGCGGGATTTTGTATGCGATCTTGTACCAGACGTATTCGAGCGCATCGAAATGTCCGTTTTCGAAGCCCTCAAGACAGAGCTTGAGGGCTTTAGGGTCTTGGGCAAATGCTTTAGCCGTGCCTGCCCAAACGGTTCGGGGAAACTGGTCCAGGACAATGATCAACGCAAAGCGACCTGCAGCTGTTTCTGCCCAATGATCAAACTCTCCATTCGCGGCCATCTGTGTGACTTTGGAATATTTTTTGAGAATTTCCTCATTGGCGCCCCCTCGCATTCGCCACATCCAAAGGTCCAGGTGCTCCTTGAGGTTCGGCGCAGGGCCATCGGGGAACCAAAAATCAATAATCTCCTCGGGAGCGATCATTTGACTGTTCATTGGTAGGCCTCTCGCGGAAGCTTGATTTCATTTTGCCCGCTACAAAGTAGACAAGCCAATGATGTTTGTCATTTTTCGCTAGCCCACGGGAGACCGGAATCCGATCCTTCCCCGCTTCTTACGACAGGTCTTCGCAATGCCCACTCTGGGCTCCAAACAACCACTGACACTGTTCAAGTCAGGGGGTTTTGACCCTAGACGGCAGCCTCGAGCGCATCGTCCAAAGTTGATACGATCATTGCCGCATCGGCTTTGCTCAAGATCAGCGGTGGTGACAGGATAATATTGGGGCCGGATATCCGTACCATCACGCCCGCGCGATACGCCAAATCCTGCACCCGTGCAGCAACATCCTTGCCGATTGGTGCCTTGGTCTTGCGGTCGCTGACAAGCTCGATGGCTGTCATCAGACCGTGCCCTCCGCGCACGTCGCCAACAATTTCGTGACGGTCGTGAAATTCCGAGAGCCCGTTGTACAATTCTTCACCCCGTGCCGCGGCGTTTTCATTGACCTTCAGCCGTTCCGTTTCGGCCAGACACGCAATTGCCGCCGCTGCACCGACCGGATGGCCCGAATAGGTGTAACCGTGACCAATGGCGGCCGCCCCGGTTTCATCCTTCTCGAATGTCTCAACAACGTGCTCTGCAATCATCACCGCACCAAAGGGGAAATACCCGTTGGTAATCGCTTTGGCCGTACAGCAAAAATCAGGTTGCACCCCCCAGTGTCGCGAACCCGTCCAGGACCCGGTGCGTCCAAATGCGGTAATCACTTCATCGGCAATCAGCAAAATGCCGTTGCGCGAACAGATTTCCCGGACCCCGGGCATGAAAGACGGGTGGGGAGGTATAACCCCGCCAGCACCAAGAACGGGCTCCATGATAAACGCGGCAATCGTATTGGCCCCCTGGAAGGCAATTTCATCTTCCAGCGCCGACAGGCACAATTGTGCCAGTTTTGCCGGATCAGTTTCGTTAAACGGATTGCGATACCCATAGGGTGCCGGAATGTGAAAACAGCCGGGCATCAAAGGCTCATAGGCATTGCGGAAATTGATATTCCCATTGACGCTGGCTCCACCAAAATGGGTGCCATGATAGCCCTTCTTCAGGCTCAGAAATTTGGTGCGCCCGTTGTCACCCCTGATCTTGTGATACTGGCGCGATAAGCGAAGGGCGGTCTCAACACTGTCGGAACCACCAGAGGTAAAAAACGCTCGGGTCAATCCATCGGGAGCAAAAAACTTGCCCAGCAGGTCCGACAGTTCGATCACAGCATTGTTGGATGTCCCACGAAATGTCGAATAATAGGGTAGCACATCAAGCTGAGCGGCAATCGCCTGTTTCACCGGCTCGCAGGAAAAACCGAGATTGACATTCCACAAGCCACCAACCGCATCGATCACCTCGTGGCCATCGACATCGCTGATGCGCACACCATTGGCTGCGGTGATGATGGTGGGTGGATTTTGCAAACTATCCGCCGGATGGGTCATGGGATGCCACATGTGGCGGGCATTCATCTCTTTAAGATAATTGGAATCTTTCACCGGTCTTCCCCTATCAGTTTTCGTTCAGGCCAAGCAGTTTCAATGCCTGGCTATATCCGTTCGCGGGATGCAGGACATCGAAATGGACACACTGCATTCCAAAGGCGATGCCACCTTTAATGTTCCGCAACTGGTCATCAATAAACACACATGCGTCTGGTTCCAGCTGCAACCCGTCGCAGCAAGCCTGGTAGGCGCGCGGATCCGGTTTTAATATGCTGGTATAGGTAGCATCGATAATCACGTCAAAGTCAGCCAGAAACGGCAGTTTTTTGCGAAATTCCGCACCGTAAAACAAGTCCAGTTCGTTCGACAGGATCGCCAGTTTGACCCCGGCTTGTCTGGCCTTGGCAATAGCCGACAGGGCCTGCGGACGGATGATTGGTTGCGGGTCGGCGCCACGCGCTGCTTTGACGAAATCGGCCATCGCATTCCAGTCCTGACCAACCAGTTCACCGACCTGTTTGGTGCGCGCCATCCAATAGTCCCGCTCACTGATTTCATCCCGCTGCATGCGTTGCCAGAGACGGTCGCTCTGCGGATCAAACGGACCCCGCCAGCGCAGACTTCCTTGCGCAAGACCCAGCGCCTGCTCGGTCAGATCATGGGTCTCAAACAGCGTTCGGGTGACAACGCCGCCAAAGTCCAGAACCAATGCTGTTGGGGAATTCATCGACGGTTTTCACAGAAAGTTAACATGGTAAGTAGTTGACTCCGACCGGAGGGTGTTGTCAACTGTTTCATCAATGAACAGCCGCACAAACGGTTGTTGGCTGGGAGGCCTGCAGCAATGGTGAAATCTGCATCAGCGATGGGGCTAGTCCTTGATCACACAAGTACTCGGGCCGATAAATTCCACGGCGTCGCCGCTTGCACTGTTTTCAATTGAACTTTTAGGGGCACACCACGATGGAAGATCGCCTCGACGACCCGACAACAGGTGAAGAAGCCTCGCGCCGCCGCGGTGGACAGGTGCTGTTTGCTCTTTTGTTTTTCGGCTTGTCGGTCGTGTTGCTGGCGCTGATTGGCGAGCAAACAAAATGGGTTGCAAGATCCAAGATCTACACCCAACCCGGTTTCTGGCCCGCCATTGCGCTGGGTGGCATGGTTCTGTTCACCGGCCTGCATCTGCGTCTGCAAATCCGCGCGAGAGCAGAACAGCGGCGTCAGCAAATGCCCAACCTGCCTTTGCAATCGGCAAGTCTTGCTTCTGCCTTCACGCCGGACGAGCGGCGGGAAGGTTTCAATTGGCTGCATCCCTTCGAATATGCGGCCTATTTCATGATTTACGTCAACGCCGTGCCGATCATCGGATTCTTGATATCATCCATGATCTTTGCACCGCTTCTGTTGTATCGCTTCGGCTATCGCAAACGGTTTCATCTCTGGATTGGTGTGATGTTCGCGATTGCCACCGTGGTCATGTTTAAGGGCTTCCTGTCGGTCAAGATCCCCGGCGCTCTGATATATGAGATACTCCCAGGTGCGCTGCGCAATTTCTTCATATTGAATTTCTGAGGTCTGGCAGCGTGGAACTCCTCCTCTCCAGCATTGATATCCTGTTGCGATGGGACGTATTGATTGCCCTTCTGGTGGGGTCAATTGGAGGGGTTATCATCGGTGCCATTCCCGGTGTTGGTCCGGCGGTAGCGATTGCAATCCTGCTTCCGGCCACCTTTTCCATGGACCCGATTGTAGGCTTGACAGTGTTGCTGGGCATCTACGGCTCATCCATGTATGGCGGGGCGATTCCTGCCATTTTGATCAACACGCCCGGCACCGCCGTCAACGCACTCACCACCTATGAGGGGTTTCCCATGACCCTGCGTGGCGAGGCACGTCGTGCCCTGAGCCTTGCCTATTCGGCATCGTTTTTTGGCGGCATATTTTCGGTCGTTGCTCTTGTTCTGATGGCACCGGTGCTTGCCAGTATTGCCCCAATGTTCGGGTCCCGCGAGATTTTTCTCGCCGCTCTGCTCGGCATCATATTGGTGATCATCGCCCACCGTGGCCAGACCCTGATTGCTGCCGCGCTCGCCTGTCTTGGCATCTTTCTCAACACCATCGGGCTGGAAGCCATCAAATATACCAAACGCTATACGTTTGATCAGTCCTGGCTTGCCGGAGGCGTTGACCTCATCGTGGTCGTGCTGGGTCTGTTTGCCATCAGTCAGGCGTTTTTCCTGCTCTTCGGTCCGGATGAAAAAATTCGCCTCGCCCGTATCCGCGGCGGTATGTTTGAGGGCTTTCGCGAACTGGCAAAACACCCCCGCATTGCAGCCATTTCCGGCACATTCGGCGTGGTGATGGGCATGATCCCCGGGGTTGGTGAGTTCACCGCCCAGTTCATGTCCTATACCACGGCGCAACGGACTTCAAAAACGCCGCAATCCTTCGGCCATGGTTCTTCAGAAGGGCTGATCGCGTCGGAAGTATCGAATAATGCAGTCCCGGCCGCCGCCATGATTCCGCTGCTCGCGCTCGGCATTCCCGGAGAAGCACTGACCGCGATGATGCTGTCGGTCTTCTATGTCCATAACGTCGTGCCCGGACCCGGTCTGTTTCAGAACAAGATGGACTTTGTCATCGCCCTCTATCTCGCCCTGTTCGTGCTCAACATATTGGTATTGATCTTTCTGCTGGTTTCGACGCGCCAGCTGATCAAACTGGTAAAAATACCAAACAGATACATGGGTGTCTGCATTCTCACCCTGTCCTTCATCGGGGTCTATTCGCTGCGTAACAACGCCACCGACTGTGCAATTGCCGCGGTTTTCGGCCTGTTCGGCTTCATCCTGCGCCGTTTAAGCTTGCCCAGCGTGCCAATCATCTTGGGCATGGTGCTGGGAGGCATTATGGAGGTGAAACTGCGCACTTCGATGAGCCGGGTGAAGGAACCGCTCGACTTCATCGACAGGCCCATCGCTTTCATCCTGTTTTGTATTATCGTGCTGGTCCTGGTCAGCCATTTCCTGCGCCTGCGCAGACACAATGCGCAGCAAAGGCAGCAACGCGACAGCATTGACCGTTCGGCGGTTAGATTTTCAGGTCACATGCTCGCACGCCGCAACAAGCTGGAAAACCGGCGACTGCGGCATACGCGCAGACGATACACGTCCCTGTCAGACTAGCGGCTTCAACAGCACGTGTACCGGCAATGGATTGCCTCAGTTCTCGGGTAAAAACTGGGATAAACAATGCGTTAACCCTAACTGATGGTTTTAAAATCGTATTGGGCTTTTTAACCTTAACAGGTTATGATCAAATTTCCGGACTGAGGCGGAGAACTTCCGCACCAGTGTCTCGTTTAATCAGCCGGTGATCGGTTAAATTATTGCAAGTTTATAAGTCCTCATTTCTTGCTCTTGCTGCGCTGGCCAGCCTGACTGTGTCGGGTACGGTTCAGCGCGCCGAGGCGTTGGAGCTTTTTGGCAAGTGTCTGATTGGCACATGCGAAAAAGATGAAGGCCAGACCAACTTTATTGACCCTCGCATTTATCAGGTAGAGCTGGAAGTGGACCCTTCTGCGCCCGAAGCCATTGGCGAAGCCATAAAGGCTGCATCTGAATTATGGCGTGGCCGCGAGGAAGCGGTTGCCGGTTCTGCTGGCCTTGTTGCCCGATCAAAAGGTGACTATCGCCGCATTCTTGCCGCCCTCTACAATACCGGTCGCTATGCCGGGCAAATCTCGATCCGCGTCAATGGCAGCGAAGCTGCAGAACTGACCGCCGGACAGGAAATGCCCTACGAGTCAAAGGTCACCATCAATGTCTCCCCCGGCCAGCGCTACTTGTTTGGACGGGCTTTGGTGATCAACCAGGCACCCGCCGCATTTAATGAAGATGACCGGGTTGAACTTCCAGAAGACAACGGCTTTGCCACGGGGGAAACCGCTCGAGCCGATGTGGTTCGGAAGGCCGCGGCACTTTTCCGCGAAGCCTGGCGCCAGCAGGGTCACCCGACCGCACGCATTTTGAGCAAGACCGCCACCGCCAATCATCCCGCCAACCAGTTGAACGTTGCTCTGGAGCTCGACCCCGGTCCAAAGGCCGTTTACGGCGACCTGGTGGTCAATGGCGTTCAGGACATGGATCCGGCCTTTGTCGCCTACATGACCGGCATCAAGCCGGGACAGGAATATGATCCCGATGATCTGAAGCGCGCCCACAAACGTCTCGATCGGTTGGGCGTATTTTCCAGCAGGAAAATTCAGGAAGCCGAGCAGGTTGGTGCCAATGGCATGTTGCCCCTGACCCTGATGGTGCAGGAAAAGAAGCAGCGGCGACTGGGATTGGGGGCCACCCTGTCCACTGTCGACGGGGCCGGGCTGGAAGCCTATTGGCTACACCGCAATCTGATGGGCAAGGCTGAACAATTGCGCTTTGACGCAAAATTTGGCGGCTTTGGTGCCTCCGTCGACCCTGATCAGTTTGACTATTCTTTAGGCGTTACTCTGACCCAGCCCGGCGTATTTTCCCCCGATACCGATCTGACCTGGAACGCTTATGGTAAACGGGAATATAACGAGACCTTTATTGAAAAAGGTGCCGGTGCATCGGCGACAGTAACCCATTTTCTATCGGATAAGACTGTGCTCTCGGGTGGCGTGTTTACGCAGTTCGGAAAATTTCAGGATATCTTCGGAACCCGCCAGTTTATCACCGCCGGACTGCACGGCAATGTCCTCTACGATGGACGTGACAGCAAGGTTGAACCAACCAGCGGTGTATACGCTGCGCTTGACGTCAAACCCTTTTATGAATTCGAGGTTGCCCAACCGGCAGCGCGGGTTGAGGCGGAAGCCAGAACCTATTTGGCCGTTGACGAAGAAGCCCGCACCGTGCTTGCGGGACGAGTCAAAGTCGGATCGCTTGTTGGCGCCGGCATCAGCCAATCACCGCCCAGCTTTCTGTTTAATGCCGGTGGCGGCAGCTCCGTGCGCGGTTTTGAATATAAAGGCATCGGCGTCACCAATGCGCTGGGTCAGGAAAGCGGTGGCAAATCCCTGTTTGAGGCATCTTTGGAACTGCGCCAGCGCGTTTACGGTAATTTCGGCGTGGTCGCCTTTGCCGATGCGGGGACTGTCGGTTCCAACAGCCTGATCGAGTTCTCCGAAGACGTAAAAATCGGCGTCGGTGGGGGCATCCGCTACTATACAGGCTTGGGTCCCATCCGGGTTGATGTTGCATTCCCGCTGAACAAAACCAGGGGTGATTCCGATTTCGCACTGTATGCCGGAATAGGTCAGGCCTTCTGATGCGTCGCTTTGCGAAATACATTTACCTGTCGCTGTCGCTCTTGCTGCTGGCGTTGTTGACACCGGCACTGGCTCAGAACAGCGATGAAAAATCGGCTTTCATCAAATATGTTGAAGAATCGATATCGACCGACAATTTCAAAATCGGCTTGAACGGATTGCAGGGCACTCTGTCTTCCAATGTTTCGCTGGAATCTATCACCATTGCCGACCGCAAGGGGGTCTGGCTGACGATCGAACAGCCCAGCCTGATATGGAGCCGAGCTTCGCTTCTGGTTGGCAAGGTTGACGTGGAAAGCCTGACTGCCAAACATATTCGTGTAGATCGCGCACCGGAACCGGACACATCAGCACCAACGGCCGAGGCTGCACCCTTCAGCCTGCCGCAATTGCCAGTGGCCGTCATCATTGAAAAACTGGCTATCGACCGGGTTTCCATCGACCAGTCTCTTTTTGGGCTGCAATCTGAAATCAGTCTTGATGGCAAGATGCAACTTGATGGTGGCTCGCTGGACACCAATCTCAGCATTGAACGGCTGGATGCCAATGGCGGTCAGATGACTGTCGAAGCCGTATATGCCGATGACAGCAAAAACCTCAAACTGGACATGCGATTGAGCGAACCTGAAGATGGCTTGTTCGTTAACCTGCTCAATATCGAGGGTGCACCACCTGTCGCATTGGCGGTCGCCGGCGATGGCCCAATATCGGATATCGTGCTGCAACTCGCGTTTGATGTCCGCGCTCAACGGGTTCTGACCGGACGGATGGAACTGACACCCGGTACCCAGGGCACCAACCTCAACGCCCGCCTGACCGGTCCGCTGGCATCCATCCTGCCGCGTCAGCATCGCCCTTTCTTTGGTGAGAGCAGCGATTTGCAATTGGCCGCTGTTCTGCAAAATTCCGGTGCGGTGGATATCCCGGCTGTTCGCCTGCGGGGCGGCAATCTCAATGCCGAAGGGCGGGCAGCTCTGCTGCCAGACGGGTTCCTCACGGCCCTCCAGCTCGATTTGAATATTCTTCCGACAAGTGGCACGACCGTGCTGCTGCCCGTTGCCGGAGGTGATACCCGCATTAAAGGCGCTCGGGTTAATATCGGATACGATGCACAACGACAGGGAGGCTGGACTGCCAGCCTCGTCGCCAGCGGTATTGAGCATGAAGGCAATCGCATTGCCGATGCCACGCTGGTTGCGTCCGGAACCATGAGCGATGTGAACAATGCTTTGCAGCGTCGCATCGAATTTGCGACACGCGGGCACTTGCAAGGTCTGGAATTTACCGACCCGGGCGTCGACGAAGCGTTTGGCGACTCTGTTCGCCTGACTGGCAACGGCGAATGGAAGGCCGGAGCCCCGGTAGAGCTGCAAGCACTGCAAATCGGCTCCAAAGCCTTTGGTCTGGCCGCGGCGGGCAAGCTTTCCGGTCTGGCTTATGACGGAAATATCAATCTCAGTCTCAACCAGTTGCGTGGATTTTCAGCACTGTCTGGTCGGGACCTGTCGGGCCAGGCCCGACTCAATCTGACCGGCATGATCGACCTTCTCCAGGGTCAATTTGATCTGAGCATGCAAGGCCGGGCCCGTAACATCGAGCTGGGCACCGACACGGTCGACAAACTGATGGCGGGGGATGTGCTGCTGGCCGGCAAAATCGCCCGCAGTGAGACTGGCCTCGCCTTTGAGCGGTTCCGCATCGGTGGCGCCCAATTCAACACGCTGGTGGACGGCCGCTTTTCCAGCAACGATGCCAATCTACAGGCGCAGGCGCAGATCTATGATCTGGCCGCGATCGACCGTCGGGCAAAGGGCCCGGTCGCCGTCGGTCTGCAATTGCGTGGTCAACAATCACCTTTCGACCTAACCAGTTCCATCACCATGCAATCGGGCAACCTCTTGGGCCGCCGTGCGGAAAACCTCAACGCTACCTTCACGGGAACGCTGGGCGGGAGCCGGATTGATGGCCGCCTCTCTGGTTCTGGAAGGTTGAACACGAAACCGGTAAACCTGTCTGGCACGATTGCCATCGACCAGCCCCCAAACTCATCCCCATCCCTGTTCCTACAGGATCTCATTGCCGAAATTGGCGCAACCCGACTGCAGGGCAATTTAAATCAATCGCCGCAGGGGCTGCTGATTGGTCGCATCAATCTCAACAGCCGGGACATCAGCGACGTCGCCGCGCTGGCACTGGTAGAGGCATCGGGCCGCATTGATGGTGTCGTCGACCTTTCAGCCAATCAGGGGGTGCAGGTGGTCAAAACCGAATTGTTGGGGAGCAAAGTGCGCTTTGACGATTACCGACTCGGTTCGCTTAACCTGGTCGGCACGGTTGTCGATCTGTTTGGCCAGCCCAAAATTGGTGCAACCATAAAGGCTAAATCCGTCTCTGCTGCCGGACTTGATCTGGTGTCGCTTGATGGTCAAATGGGCACGCGCGGTGACACAAGCACATTCGATCTGCGGGCTGCTTTGGCACAATTTAATGCCCGACTGGAAACAGCTGGCAAGTTGCGCCATAGCGCATCCGCGAGCCGCATCTCTTTGAACAGGCTCAATCTGAAATCTGATCTGGCGCCGATTACCCTGCGCAGGCCGGTCGAATTTGAAGTCCGAAATGGCCAGGTCAACATTTCTGAGGCTGCACTGACTGTGGCCGCCGGCGAAGTGACGGTCAGCGGCACAGCTGGTTCGACCTTGAACCTGCAGGTTGCCATGCGGGCATTGCCGTTGAAAATTATCAATGCCATCCGCCCCGATATCGGTGCCCAGGGCACTGCGTCGGGTGAAATGCAGATTGCGGGGACGTCCGCCCGTCCAACGATGCAGTTTGCGATGACGGGCAGCGGTGTCGGCGCCCGTCAACTCGCCAGCAATGGCATCAAACCACTGAACTTCAGCGCCAAGGGTGGGTTCAGCAACAACATACTGCAACTCGCTGCGCTGCAGGCCCGTAACAGTCAAAATCTTACACTGAACGCATCTGGCCGTCTGCCCATCGTCGGTAGCGGAATGGATTTCAAGGCGGATGGCGCCCTTCCACTCAGCATGGCGCAACCAGCATTGGCGAGCCGCGGATCATCATTGACCGGCACCGCACGCTTCAATCTGGCAGTAAAAGGTTCCCTATCAAAACCGTCTGCTACCGGGTTGGTCTCGGTGGAAAACGCAACCCTCACCGATCCACTCTCCAATCTCAAGCTTACCAATATCGGCGTTCTGGCCGGGCTTGATGGCGACCGGATTTCGATTAACCGTGGCCAGGCAAATCTGGCGGGCGGTGGCAGCGTGTCGCTGGGTGGATCGGTTGGCTTCGGCGAAGGCTATCCTGCCAAGCTGACGGTCAAACTGGATGGTGCCCGCTACGGTGACGGTCAGACTTTCAGCACAAAGGTCAACGGTGCGCTGTCCCTATCCGGCGCGCTGCTGCGTGATCCGATTCTGGGCGGTACGATCACGCTGAGCAAAACCGAGATTGCAGTGCCGGAGAGTTTTGCCGGTGGCGCCGAACTGTTGGACGTCAAACACGTGAAGCCGGAAGCCGGTGTTGCCCAAACGCTGGCGCGGATTGAGCAGGCCACGCCACGCGGCCGTCCGACCAGTCGGCCAAGCATTATGCGGTTGGATTTGACAGTAAACGCCCCCAACCAGATTTTTGTCCGGGGCCGTGGTCTGGATGCTGAATTGGGAGGGCAAATTCGCCTGACCGGCCCGGTCACCAATGTCAGCCCCGTCGGACAGTTCAATCTGCGCCGGGGACGGCTGTCCATGCTCGGCCAGCGCATTGACCTGACCGAAGGACGTATTTCCCTGCAGGGGGACCTCGACCCAATTCTCAAACTGGTCGCCCAGACCGATGCTGGTGATGTGGAAGCCTTCATTTCCGTCGAAGGTCAGGTGTCCGATATACAGATCAAATTTTACTCCAACCCCGAACTGCCCGAGGATGAAGTTCTGGCACGGATTATCTTCGGACGATCGATCGATGAACTGACCCCCTCACAAATTGTCAAACTGGCTTCGATCGCGGCCGAACTGACGGGCGGAAACAGCCCCGGTCTGGTGGATACATTGCGACGGGGAACCGGTCTGGATGATCTTGATGTGGTTCAGGACGCCGATGGGGAAACCGCGGTTAAGGCAGGCAAATATCTCAGTGACAATATCTATCTGGGCATTCAGGCCGGCCAGAATACCGAGGCAACCGTCAATCTGGACATCACCAACGACATCACGGCTCGGGGATCCGTGACATCTGACGGCCAATCCAGCGTCGGTGTATTTCTGGAAAAAGACTACTAGTCTATTGCAATGCAAGCTGTGAACTATGGCGATTCAACGCGTTGCATAATTTTGCACCATCGCCAACATTCGCCCTTGCGTCGCACGATGGTTGTACTAGTCTTCAACAATGACGAGTGCGAGTACCGAGCGGGCGAACATTACGACATCTGCAAAATCACAGGTGGCAAACACCCTCGCAACAGCCGAAACCGTGCTTGAGGTTAGCGGTCTGGAAACCGTGTTCCACACCCAGGACGGCGACGTTCATGCGGTAAACAACGTCAGTTTCTCTCTGCAACAGGGCGAATTGCTCGGCATTGTCGGCGAGTCCGGTTCAGGCAAGAGCGTGACCATGATGTCTTTGCTCAAATTGCTGCCCATGCCACCGGCAGAAATCGTTGCCGGCAGCGTAAAATTTGACAACCGCGATCTGCTTCAACTTGATCTGGAAAGCCTGCGCGATGTTCGCGGTGGCGACATTGGTTTCATTTTCCAGGATCCGATGACCTCGCTGAACCCCGTTTTCACGGTTGGTTTTCAGATCATGGAACCGCTGCGTGCACATATGAAACTGAACAAGCGGCAGGCCAGAGCCCGAGCAGTCGAACTGCTTGAACTGGTTGGCATTCCTTCCGCGGAAGAACGGCTGCGCGATTTCCCGCATCAGTTTTCCGGCGGCATGCGGCAACGGGTAATGATCGCGATTGCTCTTGCCTGTGACCCCAAAGTGTTGATTGCCGACGAGCCCACCACGGCTCTGGATGTAACGGTTCAGGCGCAGATCATCGAAATCGTCAAGGACCTGAGACAAAAGCTCGGCATGGCCATCATCTGGATCACCCATGATCTGGGCGTTGTTGCCGGAATAGCCGATCGGGTTGCCGTGATGTATGGCGGTCAGATCGTCGAATATGCCGATGTAGACGAATTGTACAGCGACCCCCGCCATCCCTATACGCGCGCACTGTTGCAGACCTTGCCCCGCCAGGAAGGCGAACGGGAACAACGTCTTATCAGCATTCCCGGGCAGGCGCCCAATCTCAAGGGTCCCCTGACCTCATGCCCGTTCGCTCCACGGTGCAGTGCAGTTTTCGACAAGTGCCATAGTGCAAATCCACCCCTGTTCACGATCGGCGATCGACAAAAGTCTGCGTGCTGGCTGGAGGAATCCAATGGCTGATCAGCAACAAACAGATACGACATTGGTCAGTGTCAACAATCTGAAAATGCACTTTCCAATTTACAAGGGTTTGCTGCGCCGCAAGGTAGGTGACGTTAAAGCGGTTGATGATGTTTCATTTGACATCCGACGCGGTGAAACACTTGGCCTGGTCGGTGAATCCGGCTGTGGCAAGTCCACGACCGGACGGGCCGTTTTACGCCTTTATGAACTGACCGACGGCATGATTTCGTTTCAGGGGGAAGACATCGCACAGTTGTCGAGCAGTGAATTGCGCGACCGGCGACCCCGCATGCAAATGATTTTTCAGGACCCGCAAGCCTGTCTCAATCCTCGCATGACCGTGGGAGCGATCATCGGTGAACCGTTGGTGGAACACACCAAGCTCAACAGCGACGAGCGCAATGAGCGGGTTAAAGAACTGCTGGACTCCGTCGGCATGAATCCGGATTTCGTGAATCGATACCCGCACGAATTTTCCGGCGGCCAGCGCCAACGCATTGGCATAGCGCGTGCCCTGGCCCTGGATCCGGACTTCATCGTTTGCGATGAACCCATTGCCGCGCTGGATGTGTCAATCCAGGCTCAAGTGGTCAACCTGTTGGAAGACCTGCAAAAAGAACGCGGCCTGACCTATCTGTTCATTTCCCATGACCTGTCCATGGTGCGCCACATCGCAAACCGTGTGGCAGTCATGTATCTCGGCAAAATCATGGAACTGGCGCCACGGGAAGCCCTGTTTTCCGACCCCAAACATCCTTACACAAAGGCGCTGTTATCGGCTGTTCCTGTGGCCGATCCAAAGGTGGAAGCCGGTCGCGAACGAGTCATCCTGACCGGTGATGTACCGTCTCCCAGCAATCCACCTGCCGGATGCGTGTTCAGCACCAGATGTCCGATCGCTGAGAAAAAATGCTTTACGGAGCCGCCACAATGGCGTGAACTTCAACCAGATCAGTTTGTCGCCTGCCATTTGGCGGAGTGACGAACAGATGAGCCCTCGGCAAACCCGGTTTGCCGAAAAGAAAATAAACGGGTCGAAAATTCGGCCACAACGCATGGGAGATTTTAATGCGCAGACTAAAAACCCTTTTACTGGTGACTGCGGCGACCGCAATTGCCACTGGCACTGCCTACGCAGATGGCCATGAAAAACGGGGCCGCGACGGTGAGTTGAAAATCATTTACTGGCAGGCCCCTTCCACGCTTAACCCCTACCTTTCAGGTGGTACCAAGGAAGTCGAAAGCGCCAGCATGGTGTTGGAATCCCTTGCACGCTTTGACAACACGGGCAAGCTGACCGCCTGGCTGGCCGATGGCATCCCCACCGTCGAAAACGGTGGCGTGGCCAAAGACCTGACATCGATTACCTGGAAGCTGAAAGACGGCGTCAAATGGTCTGACGGCAGCGCGCTGACCGCCAATGATGCCGTATTCACCTGGAAATATTGCACCGATCCGGCCGGTGGTTGTGCCCAGGCGAGCTATTTTGATGGCGTGAAAAACATCGAAGCTGTCAATGACCAGACCATCAAGATCACGTTCACGGGTCCTAAGCCCTTCCCGTACACCGCGCTTGTAGGCTCGGAAAGCCCGATCATTCAGGCTGCCCAATTTGCGGATTGCCTCGGTGCCAAGGCACCGGAATGCACCACCGCCAATTTCGGCCCCATCGGCACAGGTCCCTTTGTTGTTGATGAATTCAAACCCAATGATGTGATCCAACTGTCCGCCAACGATCAGTATCGCGATGCCGGAAAGCCAGCCTTTGCCAAAGTGCTTTTTAAAGGTGGTGGTGACGCTGCTTCTGCGGCCCGCTCGGTTCTTGAAACCGCCGAGTTTGACTACGCATGGAACCTGCAGATCGATCCAAAATTGCTGTCCAGCATGGAAGCCAAGGGCAACGGCAAGGTGGTTACCGCTTTTGGTACATCGGTCGAACGCCTTCACATCAACCAGAGCAACCCTGATCCGGCACTCGGCGACGAGCGCGCAACGATCAAGCACCCGCATCCATTCCTGACCGATCCTCGCATCGGACAAGCCTTGTCGATGGCGATTGACCGGGCTCTGCTGGTGGAAGTTGGCTATGGTTCTGGTGGTCAGGTGAGTTGTAACGTTCTGCCTGCACCTGCAGCCTATGCGTCAACCGCCAATGACAGCTGTAAAACGCAAGACATTGCTGGTGCCAACAAGATTCTGGACGATGCCGGCTGGGTCAAAGGTGGCGATGGTGTGCGCACCAAAGACGGCAAGCGTTTGAGCGTTACGTATCAAACTTCAACCAACGCAGTTCGTCAGGACACACAGGCACTGGTCAAACAGTGGTGGTCTGAAATCGGTGTAGAAACAGAGCTTCGTAACATCGACGCTTCGGTCTTCTTCGGTGGTGATCCAGCAAGCCCGGATACATTCCAGAAGTTCTTTGCTGACATCGAAATGTACACCAACAACTTTGCTGGTGTTGACCCGGAGGCCTATATGGCCAACTGGCGCTGTGCAGAAATCCCAAGCCCGAAAAGCCAGTGGCAGGGTGCGAACATGCAGCGTTTCTGCTCTGCTGAATATGATGCGCTCGTCGACAAGATGAGCCAGACAGCAGCCCTGGAAGATCGCGCCGATCTGGCTAAGCAGATGAACGATATGCTGATGAAGTCATATTCGATCATTCCGCTGATCCACCGTGGTGGTGTTTCCGCGCACGCAAACTCACTCGGCGGTGTTAAAATCTCCGACTGGGACAGCGAGCTTTGGAACATCGCTGACTGGCATCGCGCCAAATAACACGATTTTGGGGGCCGGGGCATATGCTCCAGCCCCCATTTCTCTCGACTGGTTCAATCATGCCAATTCAACATTCATATGTCTCGGTGCCCGTGGCGGCCCGCAAGCAGCGCTCTGGAATGAGCCGCGCCTCTCTGCGCCCGCTTTTGAGTCAACCCATGGCTGGTAGCTAAATGTTGAATTACACGATCAGACGCCTGTTTCTGGCGATCCCCACCCTGCTGTTCATCAGCCTGGTAATATTCTTTATTGTCAAATTGTCGCCGTCGGATCCGACGGCAAATCTGCCGCTGACGATCCCTCCCGAGGTGCGTGAAAAAATCCGTGAATCGCTCGGCGTCAACCAACCGCTGCTTGTTCAATTCGGATTGTGGCTTAAGCAATTAATGATCTCTGAGCCCCTGTACTGGACCAATCAGTATTTCGGCACCGAATTTGAAGTTGGCCAGCGCATTATCAGTTATCAGACCCGCTCTCCGGTTATGGATATCGTAATCCAGCGCATGCCCCAGACCCTCTGGGTTGTTGGCACCGCCTATCTTGTTGGCATTCTCATTGCGCTGCCAATCGGCATATTTTCTGCCTACCGGCAATATTCAATCTTCGATCAGGCCGGGACATTTGTCTCGATGATCGGCTTTTCCGTGCCACCCTTTTTCAGCGGTGTTTTGGTTATCGTTATATTCTCGGTGCAACTTGGATGGTTGCCCTCAATCTATGACACCACCCACATTGTCGACAGCTGGGACAGTTTTGTAATCCAGTTCAAGCAGATGATTATGCCGGTGATGGTGCTGGCTCTGCAAACAACGGCACAGATCAGCCGTTTCCTGCGTGCTTCGATGCTCGACAATCTCAACCAGGATTATGTTCGTACCGCCCGTGCCAAGGGTCTGAGTGAAAAAATCGTGGTTCTGGTACATGTTTTACGCAATTCGATGATCCCGGTGATCACAGTAATTGCGTTGGGTGTGCCGACCATTTTTGGTGGCGCCATCATCACCGAACAAGTGTTCAAGGTGAACGGCCTTGGACAATTGCTCATCATATCCATTCAGGCAGGCGATGTACCGACGGTGCAAACGCTGACCTTCATGTTTGCGGTGCTGATCGTCTTGTTCAACCTGGTTGCAGATGTCCTGTACGGACTGCTTGATCCGAGGATTCGCTATGACTGACAGCAGCGCAATTCCCACAGAAGTCACCGACGATCTGAAGCGACCAGCGCGGGCGCAATGGCGTGACGTCTGGGATCAGTTCAAGGCGCATAAAGGCGCTTTGGTGGGCATGATCTTTTTCGTATTCATTTTGATCTTCGTTATTCTGGGACCTTATGTCTGGTCAATAGACCCGACCTATATCGATATCCGGGCCCGCAATTCCGGCCCCAGCCTTGAGCATCCGTTTGGCACCGACCAACTGGGTCGCGATTCCTTTGCCCGAATGATGGCGGGTGGGCAGGTTTCGATGGCGGTCGGCATTACAGCAATGCTGCTTGCCTTACTGTTCGGCACGTTGATTGGTGTGGTGGCAGGATACTTCAAATCACTCGATGGTCCGCTGATGCGGTTGACCGATCTGTTCCTTGCCCTGCCCCTGCTGCCGCTGTTGCTGGTCACCATCATGCTGTTTCGGGAGTCCTTAAGTGCTCAATTGGGGCCGGAGGGGGGAATCTTTATCCTGATGGTATCGGCCATTGGCATCACCAGCTGGATGCAGACGGCAAGGATTGTACGGGGCGATGTTCTGGCTCTGAAGGAGCGTGAATTTGTACTCGCGGCCCGGTCCATCGGCACCCCGCCAAGACGCATGATCACCCGTCATATTCTCCCCAATGTCCTGTCACCAATCATGGTTTCTGCCACGTTGGGTATTGCCAACGCCATCATCACTGAAAGTGCGTTGAGCTTCCTGGGCCTCGGCTTTCCGCCGGACTTTCCGACGTGGGGACGACTGTTGTTTGATTCCGTTGACTATCTTCAGCAATATCCAGAGCGGGTAATCTGGCCGGGTCTGGCCATTTCACTGACCGTGCTCAGCGTCAACTACATTGGCGACGGGTTGCGCGATGCGCTCGATCCCCGATTGCGGGCACGCTAAGACAACTCAAGGCCCAAACTCGACCAATTGGTCCGAAACCAGAACGCCCTGTTTCGGGCCGAGCGAATGACGCCCGGCCAACAGCGCCGGACAGGCAAACAAAAATCGATCACCGGCCTGCCCGCAATGCACGTCAAAATATGGTGGTACATGCCCGTCGTGTTCCCAAGCGGTGAATTGCCACCGGATCATCACTGATACCCAGCCATCGGTCGCGTCTATGATTGCATCCTCAGCCGGTTGAACACCGTTAATGAACAGAGTCATTCCCGCAACAGAGCGAGCAATAACAACGGAGTTGTCGATCGCCTTGACGTGGCAATGGAATGTATGGGTGGCAAGCCCCGGACCGGGCTTCGCACCCAGAGCACGATAGTAAGCCTGATTGTCGACGATGACCGCATCGCCGGTTCCTGACCCGGCGGTCACTTCGCATGCCCAGTACTCCAATCCATAGCGCCGGTTGGACGCGTGCTTGATCTTATCGGTCAGTTCCCGAATATAGCCGGACAGGGTTCCTGATGCGCCACCATAGTCGCTGTTGTCGTTGATGAACTGCCCCGCTGCTGCCGTCGCGGCGCTGTTGTGGGTTTCAAAATAGGAGGGAAACTGGAACCCGGAGACGGCAATCCCGTCGCCTCCACTCCCCATGCGTCCGCTGTCCGGCAACAGGTTGATTGCCGTGCCCGTGGCAAAATCGGCCTGCGGCAACGAGACGATTCCCGTTGTGCGGTCCACCCGCAGGGCGGTCAAAAAAGTACTGCCATCCGCGCTCACCTTGATTGAAAAATCATCCTCCCCCGCCAGCCCGAATTCCGCCCTTCCCGACCAATTATCCTGAAACACCAGGCTCGCTGTATTCCCCTCGCTTGCCTTGTTGATGACAATACGCTGATCACTTCCGGCATGATTGAACAGGCATTTTCCAGCTGCAACCGCAAACGGGTTGGAAGCATCCGCGGTTGCATTGACGCCAAGAAGGGTGAGGTTTTGCAAGGTCTTGATGCCACCAACCAGCAAGTCAAACAATTCATGGAATTCATCTGTTCCATGCACCAGCAGCTGCGATTCATCTTCAACCCAAACCAACCAGCCCGGCTTCGGTCGATGAAAGGCCCATGCACCGTCCTGATAAGCGGCAAACCACCCATCGTGTTCCAGCCAATCACCTTGCCCGTTTGCCGTGACCAGATAGGCATCCCCTTCCTGTGGGTCTGCCGGAGGAATCGCTTCAGTTCGCGATTTGACGGAGAGTTGAATCAAGGCATCCAGAGCGCGCAATGCCTCATTGTGAGTAACATGCTTTTGCGCCTGGGCTGCCATAATGTAGGGCAATGTGTGTTTGGGGGTATTTTCCATGTTTGGCTCCTTCAGGTCGGCATGTTTAACCTCATCGACAGGAGCGGGGATAAATCGTCCCCATTGGAATAATGAATTAAAGTTTGGCCGTTAGTCTGTTGAAAATTTCGGGGGCCCCGGAGCTAAATTTATGAGCCAGTCGGATAAATTTTCGGCAGATCAACTGCATGCCTACATCATGTGTGGGGGTGGTGGAACGCGCCTGTGGCCGTTGTCCCGGGCTGATAATCCCAAGCAGAATCTTACCCTGATTGGCACCAGCACAATGTTGGAGCAAACGGCTGCCCGTACATCCCAACTTACCCTGCAAGGCATTGATGTTGCTGTAAATTTGATGGGTGGACAGTCCCAAATCCCCGAAATGACAGGGGTGATGCAGCGCCTCGCCCTGAAAAAGGGCTGGTTGATCAGCGAACCATTTGGAAAAAACACCGCGCCTGCGGTCGCGACCGCCAGTCTGGTATCAGCAGCCAGGGGTGAAGCGGTGGGGCATGACCCATTGGTTCTGATGCTGCCGTCTGATCATATAATCAATCCCGTTGAAAAACTTATCACCGCCATTGGCCATGGTGTCGAAGCTGCCAATAACGGGCAAATCGTCGTGTTTGGTGTTGAACCGGCAACACCGGCCACCGGCTATGGCTATATCGAAGTTGATGGTGATAGTCCGGTCGCACCAGTCGTCTCCTTTCGCGAAAAACCTGATCTGGCGACCGCAAAAGCCTATCAGGCATCCGGCCGTCACCTGTGGAATGCCGGCATCTTTCTGTTTCGAGCTTCCACGATGATCGAGGCACTTCAGCAATACCGGCCCGATATTTTGGAACGAACAAGAGCTACGGTGGATGCATCAACCGTGCAGGATGGCCTGATCCAACTGGATTATGATCTGTTTCAGCAGGTCCCGGCTGAATCAATCGATTTCGCAGTGATGGAAAGAGCCCATAACATTACGGTCGTTCGGGCCAGTTTCGAGTGGCATGACGTTGGTTCCTTTGCCTCATTGATGGCATTGGCCGACAAGGACAACGATGACAATGCGATATTCGGTGACGTGATCGCGCACGGCAGTCGAGGCAATCTTTTGCACAGCGAAGGCCCCCTGATCGCAACGGTTGGCGTTGAAAATCTTGCCGTCGTCGCCACCAATGACGTTACTCTTATCACACCGCTCAATCGGTGTGAGGAGGTTCGACAGATCGTCACCACGCTGGATGACGAACAAAGACCAGAAACCAAAGTCTCACCCTGGCTCACCGAAAAGGGGGCTCGACCCGGGTCGATGAAGGGTCAATGGCACGATTGGTTGTTTCACAAGGCGCTCCCCTATTGGGCAAGCCACGGTCTTGATCGGAGCACGGGCGGGTTTCATGAAGTTCTTGATCTGGATGGGCTCAGTATCGGTTCAGACAAGCGACTGCGCACCATGGCGCGCATGATCTACACGTATGCTCTGGCCTCCGAACAGGGCTGGCATGGCAACGCGGAAGAAGTGGTCCAACATGGATTCGCCTTCCTGACGGCTGCGGAGCCAGCACCGCTCGGCGGATGGTTCAAGACATTTGATGCAAGGAGCAGTCCCGTTGATCGGAATGAGGACACCTATGACCACGCCTTTGTGCTGCTTGCTCTGGCCCAAGCCAAAAAGGCAGGCATTGAGCCCCCCGAAGGTATGCTTCAACGGGTTCTTGCAGTAATCGACGCGCTGCAGTTTGCAGATGAGAATGGAACGTCACTGGGATATGCGGAAGATTCCGCCGGTTCTTTGCCGCGGCGTTCAAACCCGCACATGCATCTGTTAGAAGCCTTCATGCTTGCCTATGAGGCCTATGGTGATCGCTCCACCCTGGAACGTTCGTTGCAGATTCGAGAGTTGCTTGAGACCCGAATGTTTGATGGCACCCAGATGTTGCTGGGCGAAGCTTTTGACCAGAACCTTGGTTTTGCCGGTGGATCGATCGAGTATTTTGAACCGGGACATCACTTCGAATGGGCCCATTTGCTGAGCCGGTTGGCCGTCTTGAGTGAGACAAAACCGAGTGAAAAAATAAGCAGCCTGTTCAGCAGTGCGATGGCTCTCGGCATCAACCCGGTCACCAGCCTGGCCTACGATCAGGTCTACCGATCCGGAGCGCCGGTGCATCAGCGTTCCCGGGCGTGGGTGCAGACCGAAATGCTGGGTTGTCTGATATCGCTTGCCAAAACCAAACACGCCCATCTTGAATTCGCGGCAGAACGCTGCGCGCAGAACCTGTGGCACCATTACATCAAGCCAGCGCCAGCCGGCATGTGGATCGATGTCGTTGACGGGCGCGGACGGGTTGCCACCAACACCGTACCCGCAAGCACGTTCTATCACCTCATCAATTGCATCGGTGATTACGTCGGTTTCGACCACTAAATCCGTGCTTTCAAACGTGTTAGCCGCCAATTCTGTGGAGAGACTGGCAATGCCATCAATTGCCGTCTAGACAGTGCGAGATCAATGCATCGGCCCATCGGATAAAACTTGTTCGACATCTTCGTACAACTCGGCCCCACCACCATAATCCTCGTTGGTGTAGCAGCAATCTTTACTGCAGCGCTGCACGGGGCAACCGGTGTCGCCGGTGGATTTTTAATGACAGCAGCGCTGGCAGCAATAATCGGTGTCAAACCGGTGGTTCCGGTGATGAGCGTCGCCTTGCTCATCAGCCATTCGTCACGTGTACTTTTGAACCACGCTAATTTCAACAAGCAGACCTATTGGGCCATCACTATTCCGGCCACGCCCTGCATCGTCGCCTCCGCATGGCTCTACGGTAAAATGACGTCGTCCGTAATCGCATTGTTGCTGGGCACCGTGATTCTGCTGGCGATTCCGCTGCGACGCTGGGCCATGTCCCGCGAAATCAAAACCACCCGGAAAACCCTTGCCGGTGCTGCTGTGGTCTATGGCGGGCTTTCCGGCGCTTCCATTGGTGGTGGGATGGTGCTGATTCCCTTCATGCTTGGCTCAGGTCTGACCCGTGAAGCCTTTGTCGCCACGCTTGCGGCCATCGCATTCACCACCAACGTTACGCGCACCACGATCTTTGGGACAACCGAACTGCTCGACATGCAATACCTGTTTCTGGGAATTTTTGTCGGTTTGATGACCATACCCGGCAACCTCATCGGGCGTTCCATCCTGCGCAAACTCACCAACAGCCGCCATGCTACAATCGTTGATGTTCTGACGATAATCGGCGCATTAAATTTCTTCTGGATGGCCTACCGCGCCAGTGGAACCTGATCGCAATCTGGTCCGGTCAGGCGTCTCGCTCGGCAATCCAGGCATGGTCGGGATGATTTTCAAAGCGCCACTTGCGCAACGGACCAGCCATTACATTGAGATAGTACATTTCATATCCATACGGCGCGCCACAGGGGTGATGTCCCTTTGGCACCAACACCACTTCACCATCCTGGACCGTGATGGTTTCATCCAGTGACCCGTCATCGGTGAACACGCGCTGAAAACCAAACCCCTGGGACGGGTTCAGCCGATGGTAGTAGGTTTCTTCCAGATAGGTCATGCGCGGATAGTCATCCTCATCATGACGATGCGGAGGATAGGAAGACCAGTTGCCCTGTGGGGTAAAAACCTCGGTCACCAACAGACTGTCCGCCACATCAGATTCTTCCATCGCAATGGGGTGAATGTGCCTCGTGTTGGCCCCCTTGCCACGGGTTTCACTGCCGATATCCTCCGGCTTGATCAACCGAACGGGATGACCCGACTTGCCCGGTGCGGAACAGACCGCAATGGTGCAGGCCGTTTTTGCGATTGCAGACCAATTCCCGTCATTAGGAACGTAGAGGCAGGTGGGTTTTGTCTTTTCAAAAACACTCAGCCGTGAACCGCATTCCCCGAAACTTTTACCATTGGCCGACAGGTCAGCTCGACCTTCAACGATCACCACAATGGCCTCATTGTCGCCGGTTGTTTCGCTGACATCCTCTCCAATGGCCAGCTTGTGAAGACCAAACCCCACATAATTCCAGTCAGGAGCCAACTTACTCTTTGCGCTATCCCGCGTGATATCAATGACTTTTCCGGACGATCTGGTAGGGCGCACGAGCAGTTCGGACATCGGTTTTGTTCCTCGTTATAACAAGTCATTGGCAGGACCGCAGATGGATGCCAACTCACCCGGGATATCCCACTCCTGATAACAACCACGCAAAAATTGAACAATAAGGGAATTTCCCAACGCACAGCCGATAGGCAAACCGACTCGGTTCATGGTAGAAATGCTGCGAAAAAACCAACGAGAATTACCCTTGTCCCTTTCCATCCTTCCCCAGGAAATTATTCGCAAGAAGCGCGATGGCGAACCGCTGTCCACAGACGAAATCACAGCATTCGTTGGTGGCATTACCGATAATTCGATCTCCGAAGGCCAGGTTGCGGCGCTGGCTATGGCAATCTTCTTCAACGGCATGAACCGTCAGGAATCCGTGGCGCTTACTCTGGGAATGCGCGATTCCGGCACAGTACTGGACTGGCAGGACCTCGACGGCCCCGTGCTCGACAAACACTCGACAGGGGGAGTCGGTGACAATGTGTCGTTGATGCTGGCCCCTGCTGTTGCTGCCTGTGGAGGGTTTGTTCCCATGATCTCCGGGCGTGGTCTGGGCCATACCGGTGGAACTCTGGATAAACTGGATTCGATACCCGGGTATAGCAGCCAGCCGGACAATGCTCTTTTTCGACGCATCACCCACCAGGTAGGATGTGCAATTATTGGACAGACCGGGGATCTGGCACCGGCGGACAAACGGTTTTATGGCATTCGCGACGTCACTGCCACCGTGGAATCGGTGCCTCTGATCACCGCATCCATTCTCTCGAAAAAACTGGCTGCCGGTCTGGGAGGCCTCGTGCTCGACGTCAAATGCGGCAATGGCGCCTTCATGGATGATCAGAACAAGGCGAGGCAACTGGCCCAGTCGCTGGTTCAGGTTGCCAACGGTGCCGGCCTGCCGACCACCGCGATCCTGACCGACATGAACCAACCCCTGGCCAGCGCAGCTGGAAACGCTGTCGAGATCAGCAATTGCATCGATTTCCTCACTGGCAGGCATGTCGATTCCCGATTGTGGGATGTCACGGTCGCTCTTGGTGCGGAAATGCTGGCGAATGGCGGTTTGGCCGCAGATGCATCAGACGGACGCCAAAAAATGGAAACGGCTCTTGCTTCCGGCGCAGCAGCCGGAAAATTTGCCGCCATGGTTCGGGATCTGGGCGGCCCCACCGATCTGCTCGAAAAACCCGAGAAACACCTGCCCGCCGCACCGCTGGTGCAACCTGTTTATGCAGCTGACAGCGGTACAATTGTTGATATTGATACCCGCGCTGTCGGGCTGGCCGTTGTGGCAATGGGTGGTGGTCGCGTTCGGGCCGCTGACGCGGTTGACCCTGTTGTCGGTTTTACCGAACTGGCCATGGTGGGCGACACGATTGACGGCGAACAACCCCTTGGTTTTGTTCATGGCCGCACGGAACAACAGATCATGCAGGCCAGCCAGGCCTTGATCGATGCCTACCGCCTGGGAGATGCTCGTGATGTCCGGGATTCAGACGTGATTTTGGAAACTGTCCGCGAATGACCGACAGGCTGACGACATTTGCGGTTGGTCACTATACGAAATTTCCGGGACTGAATTACGCCCATCCACGCCCCTTTCGGAACTGGAAAGATCAACAATTATCAGCAGCCATTGGTGGTTGGCTGGTGGGCAACCCACCATCGCTGGAATTGGCAACGCTGGCCTATGAAGAACTTAAGGGGCGGGGCAGCGACCTGCAGGCAGGAATGAAATTTGCCGGGGCTGAGCTGGAGCCCGTATCCTGGCTGGTGGAAGCCGGGGAGCGTGTGCGTTCCGTCTTTACCCCAGATATTCTTCAGCAACAAAAGCAGGGCCGGCTCGGCGCCAATGTCTACGTTATTCTGCGGCATGGCTATTCAGAAGAAAACGGCCTGTATGGGGCCTATGTCGGCAGCACCGGCAAATCGCCCGGTCAGAGATGCAGCGAGCACCGCAAGGGCATTCGCGCTGCACGTGGCCTGCCCCGATACGGAATTGAGCCCCTATGGTCCCTGTTCGATTTCATCAATCCGGTGCCCCGCGCGCGCGCCGGCCGCGAAGAATGGGAAACGCGGCTGCACGAAGCATTGGCGCCCGTTATCCCGAAAGTGACAGGCGATGTTGCCTTCTAACGGCTGCCTTTGGTCGCTTCGATGACCTTAAAACCCTTGGCCTGTGCTTTGCGTTCGACCTTCTTAAACAGTCCGTTGAGGGTGTTTTCGTAAGGAAGATTGGTGTTGGCCACCATCAACAACCGTCCACCCGACGGCAAAGCCCTCGCAGCAGCTTCAATGAAGCTGCGCCCGAGATCGGGCGTCGCGGCCCGTCCGCTGTGGAAGGGTGGGTTCATGACGATCCAGTTGAATGGACCGCGCGGTGCCTCTGTGGTCAGATCGCACCAATGATAGGTGCCCCGTTCCCCCACATTGGCCTCGGCTGCCTGCAGTGACTCCCAGTCAGCTTCATACAGTTCAAGCTTTTCAATCTGGTCACAGCGGTCCAGCATCATGGATGACAAAAATCCCCATCCGGCGCCGAAGTCGGCCACTCTGCCAAACAATCGTTTGTCAAATTGCTCAGCCAATAACAGGGAACCGACATCGGGTCCGCGCGCTGAGAACATCCCCGGCGATACGTAAAAATCGCCCTGGCGGGTTTCAGGCGCCTCGTACTCAATGTCTTCTTCATTGCTTTCTCTAACCGCCCAAAAGGCCACAGCATGGTGCTTGGAGAGGCTTTCCAGGGTGCCCACTCTCTGTGACAGCCACTTGCGCAAGGGTTGCACGCCGGATGTTTTATCCCCTGCAAAGACGAGCACTCCGCCGGGTTTCAAATCGTTCCATGCACGCACCAGATTGCCTTCATTCACCGCCCGGGTGCGACTGGCCAAGACCAGACAGCCATCAAGCGCAGCACCGGTGGGTTGACGTGCTGCCACCTCGTATCCCGCTGCTTTCAATGCCAGATAGGAAGAACGAAACCCCTGCTCGCACTGAACAAGGTCGCACAAAGCCGGTTCGGTCAGCGGCAGCGTATCCGCATTTAGAATCAGCCAGTTTTCGCCTTCTTTTGGGAAAGGCAAAATACCCTTTTCAAACGGTAGAATTAAAGTGTCGCGGAAGTCAGCCATGACGAAGCCAAGCCACAATTTGGCGCAAGATTCAACCACCTGAAATGCCGATGGCTACGATCTCGCCATCAAGACCAATCAACTACGGTCTCGGCAATGGGGCAAAGTCAGCTTTCTCCAATTTTTGATCAAAGCGGGCAATCTTCCATGTCAGATCCTCCAGATCTTCAAGCAGAGACTGGTTGTTACTGACCAGGTTATCGACCTCTCTTCGCGCGTCGTCCTTGTCCATTTCACCCTTGGCGAGCTCATCATTGACGTTGGAAATTTTGTCCTGATTGTATTCGATGCTGCGCAGGATGCCCCGGCGCTGCTTCAGTAGATAATAACGATGGCGACCCAATCGATAGGCAGACAGGAATACCGGTTCCTGATCGAGCTCACAAATTTTGTTATACTCCTGGCCACTATTACCGGCGATCAGACCGTTTGCGCGGGTACAATATTGTCGCGCGCCCTGCCGGTGCCCCTTCAGCCACAAAGCTCGATCGGCGACCACAGAAACGCGCTGGCAAGATTTGGCATGTTTATCAAATTGGCTGAAGGGGCGCCCAAGCGTCCCATCCCGTTCACCAATGCCTTGCCAATCCCCTTGCAGGCATTCCTGTTTGCTCAGGCTGGCGCAGGATTGCAGAACTGCAATCAGCAGCAGTCCAGTCACCGTGAAACTGAGGACATAGCTGGATTTTGGCGACGTGGGTAGGGTCGCGATATCGGGTTTGCGCAGCATATAACCCTCCTGGCTGATGCGCGCCCAACCCCGTAAGATGTATGCCACCTTTGTACCAAATTGGCAAAAAAAGGGCGCTGTGGTCAGCCACAGCGCCCTAATTCTAATAGCATTTGACCTTCAGGCCAAAGATCGGGACCTTAGTCGTCTTCGTATTCTTCACCAGTTTCCTGGTCGACGACTTTCATCGACAGGCGAACCTT
>CAJQPW010000095.1 GCA_905480295.1 uncultured Rhizobiaceae group bacterium
ACGTGACAGCCGACCCAGATACCGCTATCCATCAATTGTCGCTATTCGATGGTACATATGTTGCGACCATCGGCTGGAAACATTGATCGGCCGGTACGGTTCTAAGATCAAACCCCGCGCATCAAATTCATCGGCCAGGACACCATAACCCCGCTTTGTCAGATAATAGACCTTCGGGGTTTTCCCATACCCCCGTTGCCCCACATTTCCAAAGAATGAGAGCAACTTTTGACGCTCCAAACGGAGCAGCATTTCACTGCTTGATTTTGGTTTCAATCCAGTAATTTCGGCCACTTGATTGACCGTCAAATATCGGTATTCCTGAATGAAGGCGAGCGCCTTCACCGCATGATCCGTCATTACAATATTGGCTTTTGGTGCCATCAAATCACCCCCGATTTTAGTCCGGAAATAGTACCGGATTTCGTAACGATGCGAAGCTTTGGGATTAATCAATTAAAACAGCAATTTATCGGGCCACCGGCAGTCCGGAATATAAACAGCGTATAGCTGTATATATTTTCGCCTTCGGCTGTGTGGCTCCGTTCCTCCGCCACGCGTCATTCGCTGACGCTCATTCCTACATATATATGTAAGCTCTAGCGAGTGTTGGACTTGGTGGCTCGGTATGGAGTGAGTGGTGCAGCTATCGTTGCGTGATTGCTGCCGCTCTTGATTGCGAAATATTTCCAGTTCTTGGACAGTAAAATTTACTGATCCAGTCTCGGTAGGGGAGTGCTATAATTGGCAAATGACGACCACGAACCCACAGCTCACAAACCGAGATCTTGATCTGTTTACCGATCTATACAGACACGGATTGCTCAACACGAAACAGATTGCAGCGATCCACAGTCCATCGGAAACGCACCTGCGACGATTGCAACGCAGATTGCAGAAATTGCGCGAAGCGGATCTCATCCATTATTTGAAAACGCCAATTGATGAACCCCGCGAATATGTCCTTGCGCAACGGGGCATGAATGCGTTGGCAAATGCGCGATCATTCGCGCCAAAAAGAATTTCAATCCCACGCTCATCACGTTCATATCGAACGCATGACCTGGCTCTGTCAGACTTCACTGTTTCAATAGATTTGCATGTGCGCTCCTTAGAGCAGGCACAGCTGATCGATGAGCTTTCGCTCATCCACCGATCGCCGCGTTTGGATGTCCGATCCCATCGGGGATGGCCGGTATCTTTTTCACACGACGGGGAAACGCTTGAGCATTGGGTTAAACCTGACCGCTTTATCGGTATTAAATTCCATGATCGGCCAGACAATCAAAACGCGCGATATTTTGCGATCGAGATCGATCGCGGCACGATGCCACTTGAGGCCAACAATTTGCAGAAGGCGTCTATTCTTCGCAAGCTGCTCACCTACCAAGCCACACATCAGAACGATGTGCTGAAGGATCTGTTTGTGATCCCACACGCATACACCTTGTTTTTGACCACTGGGCCGCGCAGACGCGACAACATGGTGAAGCTGGCACAAACCACCGTCACCGACGACCGAGCCGCCAAGGCGATGTTATTTGCTGTGCAACCGCCTGCGCCGACCGTATGCAACCACATCGATGTTTCGAGCATTGGATGGATCAACGGGCGGGGAGAGGAAATGAGATTGCCGTTGTAGCCTTTGGGGCGCGTCAGCGGGGCTACAACCGGATCTTGGCTCAACCCGTGCCATCCAACTTTACATGGGATATCGGAACATTCAGAACACAATCGGGTACACACAACTGAGTGCTATCTGGACACCTCGAATAACCGTCTAGGAACAGCGGTTAAGAAGTTGGAAGCAAATTATGAAACTTAGATACGAATGGTCCTTTGAGGGAACTCAGTCAGGGGAGGCCAATCCAAACGAAGGGAGTTTCATCCTGGAAATTCGATTGTCGCCAACAGACAATAAATGGCATCCATTTGTTAACGGAGAGGAGCTGGATGACGGGCCGTTTGATACTCGACAGGAAGCACTGTTAGCTGCAGAGAGCGCATATGAGCATTACTATGCGGATTTCGAAAACCCAACTGATGGGTTCTGACGCATCTTCCCGGATACGCGAAGCCCTCATGGGTTCTGAATGGAGTAAGAAGCGCTTTCTATTCAGGTCAAATAGTGCGGATTAACCTCCAGTCCGTCGCCAGTCGATCCAGCGTGCTCAGTCACACAAAGTTAGCAACAACCCCGATCACCGCAGGGGCACTTTGGGCTCCTTGCTGTCATCGGATAAAGATTGGTAACCTCAATGAGGAGGTTCCTATGCGATGAAAGAACAAAGTCATTTGCGCAATGCTGCGAGAGTTAGAATTCCCGATCTTAATAATGCTGGAAAATTTCTCGATTTACCCGGCACTGTAACTGCAAGAAAACAAAATGCAGAACATGGGCTTTTGATTAAGGTAGTTTCGGATGATGGTATTGTGTGCTGGTATCCTGCCTCCAAATTGAAGCCTTTAGTACAGATAGTTTAAATTATGGAAGCCTCTCAAGGTCTGGTGTGAGGACTTTCTTACCTGGTACGCCAAGAGCCTGTGTTCGTGGAGCGACGGGTTCCAAATTGGTAAAATTGGGGAATGGAGCCATTCGGCATTTTTCTGGAACTTGATGTTGGTTCCCGTATGCAGCCATTCAAATCCGGCTGAATGAAAAACAGCGGACTACTGCTTAGAGCCCAAAGCGGTCCTGCTCGCATCGCGGCAATTGGACCAGTTTGTCATCCCTAATCACAGGATAATTGACGCTCAGCTATCTCATGGAATTGTGCGGATCCTGAATTCCATAACCGGCGACCACGATCATCACGTCGCATTGGGAAATGATGTCGATTTGCGGAGTTCGCTTAGGCGAAGCACCCTCCCACCAGTAGGGTGTTGTCGTGACTGGTGAGTACATCTTATGCACCTCGCCGCTCATCATTCGCCGTCTGGTTTGCTTGAGGCTTGACACACAGATATTGTCACCACTCCCGTGGTAGCATCGGCAGGCGCTGGAGTGATTTCAATTCGTTGTCCCACCAGCTGAATGGTTTTTGAAGACCCGTCGGTGGAGGTAACGAAACCTTTTGCGCGAACCAGTCCGGGAATTTCCTTCAGCAATTGGATCGCATAATCATTTGGGTCCACCGGTCCGTCTGGCACCCGCAAGGTGGTTTGAAAATTATTGGTTTGGTGGGCATCTTGCGTTGCAGGGGCTATGTCGGAACGGCCAAAATCCTGTAACAGTACGGCTGCAGGAATGGCGCATCGGCTTGTTTCGATAATCGGAGTTTGGCTTGTGACGTCGCTTAGCCAAGCGTGGATTGTCTGACAATCCTCCGTCGACACCAGATCTGTCTTGTTGAGCAAGACCATGTCCGCATCACTCAATTGTCTGGACACGGTGTCGCCCATGTATTTGTCGTTGTATCTGTTGCGAATGGTTTCAGCGTCGGCAAGTACAACGATGCCGTCTACTGCAAAATCATTCAGGAGGGAAACTGAACCTGCAATTGCTGCGGGCAGGGCGACACCGCTGGCTTCCAGAATGATATGGTCAGGACAAGGGCCCATTTTGGACATGTCCATCATGGCCATGATCAGGTCATTGCCATAGCTGCAGCACACACATCCGCCGGCAAGACTGATCACATCGTCGTCCTGGGCTTCAATGAGATCTGCATCGATTTGCAGTTCTCCAAATTCATTGACCAGAATGGCCAGACGCTTGCCATCGGCGTTGCGCAAAAGGTGGTTGACCAGCGTTGTCTTTCCAGAACCAAGATAACCGCCGATAACGGTGAGCGGTGTTTTGGGTTTGGTCGACATCAAAGATTGGCCGCCGGGAATATGCGGCCATCCTGCACAGTACCCCACACCTTCACGTCCTTCAGTTTGGACGGGTCCACCTGTTCAGGGTCATCTTCCAGAATTGCAAAATCAGCACGTTTCCCAGTCTCTATGGAGCCGATTTCGCCATCCAGTTTTAGAGTGTAGGCGGCACCCAAGGTGATCGCATAGAGCGCCTCACTCAGCTCGATTTTTTCATATTCGCCCTGTGTACGGCCTGATGATGTCAATCGGTTGACGGCGCACCACGCTGTGAAAAGCGGGCCGAGAGGAGTTATCGGGGCATCTGAATGAATGGCCATTGGAACCCCGTTTTTTAGCGCAGTAGCGCAGGCATTCATGCGTGTTGCACGTTCAGGGCCAACGGTCAGGTTGTAATGCTCATCGCCCCAATAAAAATGGTGATTGGCAAAAAGATTGACGCACATGCCCAGTTTTGCCATGCGGCGAAACTGTGCGCTGTCAGCCAGCTGGCAGTGTTGCAGGGTAAACCTGTGGTCCGGTGCAGGGTGCTGCAAAAGCCCTTCTTCCATGCAGTCAAGCACCAATTCGGTCGCTTCATCCCCATTGGTATGGGTGTGGATATGCAGGCCTTTCTCCAGACTTGCATTGATGACATGCTGTAAATGTTCAGGCGAAATGTACCAAAGACCATTGGGTGCACCATTGTAATATCCAGGCCAGCGCAGGCGCGCTGAAAAACCCTGGATCGAGCCATCGACAACAACCTTGATCATGCCAAGACGCAAACGGTCAGTGCTTTGTGTCTTTAGTTTCTCCGCATGGGCAATCAATTCATCCGGTGTGACACCGTGATGAAACCGCAATGGTACGATGCGCGCGGGATAGGTTTTGTGGGCGGTCACCTCCAGCATCATGTTCACCGCTTCGTCGGGCAATCTTGCCGCCAGGTCGGTCGCGGTTGTAACACCCGACCGCACGCAGAGCTTGGCAAAATCAATCAAGCCCTGCTCGTCGCAAGCCAGCATGTCCCGGTCAAAACCGACATGTATGCCTACAGGGGTCATCACATCCGGCCCCTTAAGTTCGCCAGTTGGCAAGCCATCCTTGCCCAGCGGGACACCGGGATTATTGATGCCTGTTTTCAGCAAGCCAGCGATTTCAAGCGCCTTGGAGTTGACGTTCAATATGTGACCCGACGCATGCATTATTCCGATGGGGCGTGTTGTCGATACGCGATCAAGGTCTTCGCGGGTGACGCGCTCATTGTTGAAATAGATCGGGTCAAGAGACCAAGCTGGCAGTGGAGCGTCGTCTTGTTCAATCTGTGCGTCGGCTTCCACCAGTCTGTCAATCACGGCATCAATATCTTTTGCGCCTGTCCAGATTTTCCCATGGGGGTCCATTCGGTCGAAAAATCCAACATAGGTATATTTCCACAATGTACCTTCCATGGCGTGAGAATGCCCTTCCACCAGACCGGGCATGATCACTTTGTCTTTGAATGTTTCATCAAGCGTGTAGTCTCCCCAGCCAGCAAGTTCCTTCAATGTGCCAGCCCCCAAAATGCGACCGTCCCGCACCGCAACATGTGTGGCCTGCGGACGCGATGGGTTCATGGTGATGATTTTTCGCGCGCTGAAGATTGTCGTCATGAGAGTTACCCCCAAGGTTCCAGAAATGCTCTTGTCGCCCCTGCAAAAGCATGGTTGACTTAACATGTTAAGCAATGGGCGAACAGTACCAGGCAGTGCTTTGAGTACAATTGGGAGAATTTTTATGAGGCAATCTATCAAGAAACTGGTGGTCGCAACGGCGATGGCATCAGTGCTGTGTGGCATGGCTGCGGCACAGGAAGTGACCAAGGGTGGCACGCTGACCATGGCGATCCAGCAGACCCCGCGCCATCTCAATCCAGCCGTTCAGTCCGGCACAGCAACAGGTCAGCCGGGCACGCAGCTTTTTGCGTCGCTCCTGCGTTATGACGATGGCTGGGCACCACAACCCTATCTGGCTGAATCATGGAACGTTTCTGAAGACGGTCTCACCGTGACCATCAATCTCGTGAAGGGAGCCACGTTCCACGATGGCAAGCCTATCACTTCGGAAGATGTGGCTTTTTCAATCGATACGGTGAAAGCAAACCATCCATTCAAATCCATGTTCGCACCTGTTGAAAGTGTGGAAACACCTGATGCGAATACTGCAGTCATCAAACTGTCCAAACCTCATCCCGCACTGCTGCTGGCGATGTCATCGCAACTGTTGTCGATCATTCCAAAACACGTTTATGGCGATGGGCAGGATCCGAAATCTCACCCGCAAAATTCAGAGAACGTTGTGGGGTCAGGCCCGTTCAAACTGGTTGAGTTCAAGCGCGATCAGCACGTCATCCTGGAACGCTATGATGGTTATTTCCTGGAAGGGCTTCCCTATCTCGACAAGATTGTCATGCGCATTATCAAGGACGAATCCGCCCGCACGATCGCGCTTGAAAATGGCGAGTTGATGGTATCGGGATTTGAACAAAATCCACGTGATCTCAATCGCATGAAGAAAAATGAAAATCTTGATGTGTCAAATGCTGGCTATGCCGCCATTGGTCCGGTGAACTGGCTTGCGTTCAACACCAAGGATGGCAAGACCGCAGACGTCAAGGTGCGTCAGGCCATTGCCTATGCCATTGACCGCAATTTCATTCTCAAAGCCCTGATGCGTGGTACGATCGGAGCAGCCAAGACAGGCATTCATCCAGGCAGCCCGTTTTATAATGACGGAGTTGAGGCCTATGATCTTGATCTGGACAAGGCCAACAAGATTCTGGAAGACGCCGGATACAAGAAGGACGCCAATGGGGTTCGTTTCGCTCTGACCGTTGATTACGGATGGCCTGCGATGAAGCCATTTGCCGAATATGTGAAACCGGCCTTGAAGAAAGTCGGTATCGACGTGACGGTTCGCTCGTCAGCGGATTTCCCCACATGGGCGAAGCGCATTTCAAATCATGACTTCGAGATGACCATGGACAATGTGTTCAACTGGGGCGATCCGGTTATTGGTGTACACCGCACGTATAACAGCCAGAACATTAAAAAAGGTGTGATCTGGTCAAATACCCAGCAATACTCAAATGCCCGGGTTGATGAGTTGATGGCACTTGCTGGCTCGACCAACGACATTGACGAGCGCAAAAAATACTACGCGGAGTTCCAGGAAATTCTTGCAAACGAATTGCCGCTATATCCGCTCTTTCCGTCGCCCTATCACACAGTGTCAAACAAGAAGGTCATGAATGCCCCCAATTCGATCTGGGGCACTTCCAGCCCGTTGGACAAGGTCTGGGTTAAACAATAACGGAAACTGAACGGGCAGGCCGCAGAACAATTTGGATTTGCGGCTTGCCGGTTTTGAGGACCAGATGGCAATTTTCATTATGATACTGCAGCGCCTGTTCTATGCAGCCATGCTGTTGATTGCTGTTTTGGTGCTCAATTTCTCGATGCTTCACCTGGCACCGGGAGATATTGCCGATACGATTGCGCAAGCGTCCGGCGGTGCTGATGCCGAAGTTCTGGAGCAGATCCGCAAAGACTATGGACTGGACCAGCCATTCCTGGTGCAGCTTGGTCAGTATATTGGCAAGGTCCTGTCTTTCGATCTGGGCCATTCTTTCTTCTACAACCAGCCTGTCACTTCCCTGATTTTTGAGAAAGTGCCGGCCACCCTGTTGCTGGTCATCACGGCTCAGGTCTTTGCCCTGATCGTTGGTGTGCTGCTAGGCGTTTTTTCAGCCCGCAATCCCAATGGATTGCTCAGCCATTTCGTTACGTTCACGGCTCTGTTCGGCTATGCGGCGCCTGTATTCTGGACTGGCATTTTGCTGCTGATTGCGTTTTCTTTGAAAATCCAGATCTTCCCGTCTGGAGGCATGTTCGATGTTACTGTTGAAGGTGGATTTTTTGCCCAAGCCTGGGACCTTGTCAAACACATGGTGTTGCCGGTCTTCACCCTGTCGACAATTTTTCTTGCCCTTTATTCCCGGTTGTGCCGGGCAAGCATGATGGAAGTTCTCGGGTCGGATTTTATTCGCACTGCCAAGGCGAAGGGTCTTTCAGAAAACGAAATCATCTATAAACACGCATTGAAAAACTCGCTCTCTCCGGTTGTGACTCTTGCCGGGATACAATTCTCTGCGGTTGTGTCAGGTGCGGTTCTCGTGGAGGCGGTTTTTTCCTGGCCGGGCCTGGGTAGTCTCGCCCTGCAATCCATTATCGCCCGTGATACCCCCACTATCCTTGGAATCTTGTTCTTCTCTGCGCTGGTGGTGATCGTTGGCAATTTGATTACCGACATGATCCTGCGGTTGATTGATCCGCGTGTGGGGAGCAAGGGATGAGCGAGCAGGAAGAATTCATCGAAAAAGCCCGCTCGCCCTTCTCAGAGGCCTTCGAAATGTTTCGAAAGAATCATGCTGCAATGGCCGGGCTATTCGTACTGATCCTGATTGTGGTGGGTGGCTTGATTGGCCCCTACGTATATGTTGGCGATCCTTTTGAAATGGTCTGGGCACCGACGACACCTCCCGGTGAAGAAGGTTATCTTCTCGGCACCGATTATCTGGGCCGTGATATGGTTTCCATGCTCATCCATGGTGCACGGGTGTCGATCACGATTGGCCTGTCTGCCGCATTGTTGACGGTGTTTATCGGCATCACGGTTGGAGCGCTGGCCGGGTTCTACAAGGGGTGGGTCGAAGAGGTGCTGATGCGGATCACCGAGTTTTTCCAGGTGCTTCCAACGCTTTTGTTTTCCATGGTAATCGTCGCCTTGTTTGGTGCCTCCCTGCCGATGATCACGCTGGCGATTGGCCTGGTCAGCTGGCCAGCGGTTGCGCGTATCACAAGGTCGGAATTTCTGCGGATCAGGGAACTGGAATATGTAACCGCGGCACGGGCTTCGGGGGTCGCCAACGCCAAGCTCATATTTCGGGTTATTTTGCCAAACGCCTTGCCACCGATCATTGTCCAGGCTGCGCTGATGGTGGGGTCGGCGATCCTGTTTGAAGCTGGCCTCAGCTTTCTCGGACTCACCGATCCCAACATTATTTCATGGGGGCAAATTATCGGTTCAAACCGACCTTACATTCTGGACGCAAGCTACACGGTTACAATTCCCGGTGTTGCGATTTTTGTAACAGTGCTCGCCATTTCACTGGTTGGTGATGGCCTCAACGATGCGTTGAACCCGAAGTTGAGACAGCGCTAATGGCCCCGCTTCTTAAGGTTGAAAATCTGCGAATCGAACTGACCACCCGTGATGGCATTGCACCAGTGATTGATGATTTGTCACTGGAACTGAATGCAGGCGAAACATTGAGCTTCGTTGGCGAATCCGGTTGCGGGAAATCCATAACTGCGCTCGCCATTATGGGGTTGTTGCCGGAAAAGGTTGGCCGCATTGCTTCCGGCAGTATCTTGTTCGATGGGGAAGATCTTTCCAAGGCAGGTGATGCACGGATGCGGGAAATCCGGGGCAATGAAATTTCTATGATTTTTCAGGA
>CAJQPW010000096.1 GCA_905480295.1 uncultured Rhizobiaceae group bacterium
AGCAAAATCACTGGCAGAACTAATTCTGTCAGTAATAGCATCTTTTTGTACTTTACTTTTTAGTATTGTCATTATTATTCTCCTATTTATTAATTTAACACTTGATGGTTTCGGCCTTCCATACATTTTTTATATATAACAGCATATTGATTTTGAGCCATTGGACTTAAAAGCCAATAAACAATATTACCACCCATTGTACTATTTTCTTCAGCTAAATGTTTACAATGTAAAAGATCATCTGAAATTTCTTCTGCGTTAGAATTTTCAAATTTTGATTTACCTTTTGTATCAATAACTGGTTCATATTTAGCACAACCTTGTAATAATAAAACAAATGCTGTTATTAACATTATTTTATTCATTTTTATTTTCCTCTTTTATTATTTGTTTTATGATTGTAAACCTTGGATCATATTTATAATTACTACAACCAGTAATTAATAAACATATAATTATTATTCTACCAATAAACATAATTAGCTAATCCATTTCCTAATATCACAACAACTATTGCAAATATAGTTAATTTTTGATTATCTGACATTATTCCTCCCTATTAAGATCTTTTTGTTTTCTTAATAACCTTTCAACTAATTGTTGTTCAAAGGTTAATTCATATCGGTTATTATCATAAAAATTATTAGGTAACAATGTAAGTTGTTTTGGTTCATTACCTATTGTATACATAATATCCAAATGATATTCATAACTGATCCAAGTCCGTCTAGGATTTTTTAGATCCACTAATTTAACAGACTTGGAGCCAGTTAATTCCTCCGCCAATTTATTATTAACATCAAGGAGCAATTTATCTTTATCAAAGATAGGTGGCGGTGGCGGTAACTCATTTTACTTATCAATCATTTTTTTTATATTAGGTTTAAGCATATTTTCTCCTGTTTAATTGAAAATGTATCATCATCAAATTGATCTCCAATAAGCATACATAATTCTGTAAACTCATTTAAAGGTCTTTTTGTTCCATTAACTTTTTGATCTGCTTTTAAACCTTTTTGAACATGATCTATTCTTTTATTATTTTTTTTAGTTATTCTCATTATTTATCCTCTATGTAAATATTTGATCCAATAATATCCAATATTTTTAGGATTATTTGAACCAAAAGATTGTAATTGATCTTCCTCAGTCATAATATTACCTCTTGGTGTTTTATGAGGTGCTCTATAACTATTAGGTTTTAATATATTACCATTTGTATTATCAATAAATGAATGTATACCTCTATCAACAATAATTTTAGTATATTTTCTACCTTTAATCATTTCAACATTACCAATATCTGAATTTGGAAATGCAGTTTTCATATAAGTTTCATATCTTAATTTTACTAAATCAAAATATTTACCTGTGTTTGATTTTTCAGAACTAATTATCATTTTCCCTCCATTATTTTAGTTTTAAGTAATTGTTCAAATACAAATGTTTTAGCATAGTCTTTTCTATAATCTTTAAGATCAACTGTTAATTGATTTAAAGCAACTGTATGTGAAGCATTTCTAAATTTAGCATCTTTAGGTTCAATACCATCTTTAATAAAATCTTCATTAAGTTTATATAAAGTACCTATAGTTGATATAGCCTGCATTATATTAGAAATAAAAAATAAAGTTGTTTTTCTATTTTCTAAAACATCTTTTAATAATTGTTTTGGTTTTCCATATAACCAATAACCAGCATTAACAGATTCAAATCTAGGATATTGTTTAGTTAACATTTCAACTTCATCATCCACATTAACATCAAATCCTTTTATTAATTTATTCATATTTATCCTCCTATTTATATTTATTTAACTTTTTTAACGTACCATCTTTTACTTGCTTCAAATAAAGATGGAAAAACTTTAGCAATTTCTAAAGCCGTGTTTGTTACCAAGACTTTATAATGACGTGTTCTTTCCATTCTATTATTTTTAAACTCAACTTCTAATTTAGAAGCTAATTGATCATAATTAGTAAATTTGTGTCTAATTATGTCAAATTTCTCATCCATTGGGTAAAATGAACTGCTTAAAACAGTATCTCTTGCCTTTTGAATATTTTGTATTTGTATTTGCATAAAATTCTCCGTTGTTTCACATCTTAACCCTCATGGTTTTTTAGGCCATAAGGGTTAAAATAAAATTTAATCAATTTGCGGATTAATTGACTTCATATACTCAACTAAACTTTTATGTTTAGTATCATAATCCTCAACTGCTTCAAAAACATATTCCAATTTCTGAAGACCTTCTTCTAAAATACCTGATTTAGCGGCCTCCATAATCTTGTTCCAAGTTTTATGTGTAGTTTTAAATTTCTCCACATCTTGGTGATACCATAAAATAGCATTTGCTAATGTATCAACTGTAAAACCAAAAGTTGGTCTTATAATAATATATTCCAAATGTTTTCCGTTTTTAGCTAATTTAGTAGCCATATTGTTATCCTCCGTTGTTAATTATAAATAAAAACCATCTAAAAATTTAGGTGGTTATCATTTGTAATTGTGATCTATTTAGAACTATTGGATGGTTTTGATACCAACTTAGCCGATAAAGATAAACTAACCCTCGGCCAGGAATTTCTACTCGGTTGATATTCCAATAGGAATTTTTAGATCCCTGTAACCCTTAAAGTTGCGGTTTAGCCCCATTTTACTGGTATTTTAATATACCCGCTGAATTTTTATGTTTTTTACTTTGTAGATCCTGAACTAAAAAGATAATTAATAAATAAAATTAACTATCCATATTTATACAACACCATAGCAAATAAGAAAGCTTTATTATATAATAAATAGCAATTAGTTTCCTTATATACGTAGGCCGATAATTGTATACATTTTTTGTAGATAAATAAACACTACGAAAATGGATATATTTAGGTTTTTTCTGCGACTGATTTGAAACTTCTGTAAGGTATAGATTTTGAAATCCTAATTCTATGTCTTACAGAAAAACTAAAAATAAACTAATACTATAAGCTTACATAGCTATATGAATATATTCCTATTTCTATACCTTACAGAGAAGCTAAAAACTAATCAATTAACTAATTAGTCTATTTTTATAGCCAATGTATTTTATATCCTCCTAATATATTGGCTTTATAAATAGATTAATTATTTACTAGGAGGATAAAATGCGTGAAGATATGCGTTGTGAAGAATGTAAAAACACAACCAAACCGGACGAATTTACATGCAATTGTTTGTGTTTAAATTGCGGTCCTTGTGATGAGAACGGATGTGAATATGGCGAGAAAGTTCAAAGCATTTGTGGAACGGGACAAACCCAAAAAACGGGTAAGAGTTCATAAAAAGTCTAAAAGTAAAGACGAAAAACGAATGTTTAAAAAATATAATAGACAAGGTAGAAGGCCTCAATAATATAATAAGGAGAAAATAATATGTTATTAAATAATGTAGATCTAAGTTGGGTTAAACTTGATCCTAAAAATCCTGATATGGGATTTGATAAAAAGTCACCTCAGTATTCTTGTACTGTAAAAACTGCAGACAAGGTTGCGGCTGAGGCTTGGAAAAAAGCTGGTATAAATGTAAAACCAGCGGAAGAAAATGGAGCGGTTGTTTATACTGCGGCATTAAAAAAGAAAATTTATGCCGATGCAGATGGTAAATATAATACTGCACCACCACCTGTTGTTGATAAATCATTACAGCCGATACTTGATACAAGTACTATTGGAAACGGATCCAAAGGTAATGTGCAAGTTAAATTTAAACCATATGAATATATGGGTAAAAAAGGTATATCAACACAGTTGTTAGCTTTACAAATTACGGATATAATTGAATATCAAAATGCAGATAAATTAGAATTTGCTGCAATTGATAC
>CAJQPW010000097.1 GCA_905480295.1 uncultured Rhizobiaceae group bacterium
AGTATCAGTATTTGCGCCTGTATTTCCATTTGTTCACTATATGTTCTTTTACGGCAATCAGTCAACATTACCCAATGTTCACTCAATGTTCTGGTTAACAAAAGATTAATGGCAATCAGGGGTTTGCGGGTGCGCGCAGCAGGTAGAATGTTGAAAATATGCGGTCTTACCGAAGCCAGCCGGGCTCAGGTATTAATCGTCGCCGGTACGATTTTGCCACCTTCAATGGTCACGCTGCGGTCCATCTGTTCAGCCAATGCGTGGTTGTGTGTAGCGATGAGAGCCGCAAGGCCCGTTGAACGCACAAGACCCGTCAGGGCTTCAAACACCAGATCGGATGTAGAGGGATCGAGGTTTCCCGTTGGCTCATCCGCCAGCAATAGTTTCGGCTGATTGACCACGGCACGGGCAATCGCAACCCGCTGCTGCTCCCCCCCGGACAATTCCGATGGGCGATGCGTTGCCCTGGCGGCAATACCCAGATGATCAAGCAGATCATCAGCGCGCAGGTTGGCGCTGGTCATGCTGCTTCCGGCCACCAGCTGCGGCAGGGCAACATTCTCACGTGCATCCAGTTCGGGCAGCAAGTGATGAAACTGATAGACAAAACCAATATCGATGCGCCGCATTTTCGTGCGCCGGTCATCATTGAGATCGCCACACTCGACGCCGCCTATTTCGAGACTTCCCGCATTGGGCCGTTCCAGCAGACCGGCCAGGTGCAGCAAGGTGGACTTGCCAGCCCCCGAGGGAGCAACGAGCGCGACCAGCTCGCCCCGTCCGATCGCAAAGTCGGCATCGTTGAGAATGGTGAGCGCCTGCTTGCCCTCCCCATAGGTCCGGTTGATGCCCTGCATCTTGAGCACGGGCTCACTCATAGCGAAGCGCCTCTACCGGATCGAGCCGGGCTGCACGCCAGGCTGGGAAAATTGTGGCCAGAAGCGACAGGCCAAGCGCCATCAGCACAACCATGACGGTTTCTGCCATATCCAGACGGGCTGGAATCTCGCTCAAAAATCGGACCGTTGGATCCCAGACATTGGCACCGCTGACCCAGGTGACGAAATCCTTGATTGCCGTGATATTCTGGCAAAACACAACACCGAGCCCAAAACCTGCAAGAGTTCCGAAAACACCGATTGATGAGCCGGTAATCAGAAAAATCCGCATCACCGCGCCGCGCGTGGCACCCATTGTTCGCAGGATCGCAATATCACCGCCCTTGTCCTTCACCAGCATGAACAGCCCGGAGATGATGTTCAGCGCCGCTACCAGCAGGATCAGCGTCAAAATCAGGAACATCACGTTGCGCTCGACCTCCAGCGCCTGGAAAAAGGTGGTGTTTCGCTGTTGCCAGTTGGTGACATAGACCGAACGCCCTGCTCCCGCCTCAACCAGCGGCGTCATCGCCTCGACCTTATCGGGATCGTCCACAAAGGCTTCAATGACGGAAACCGCCTCTTCGTGATTGAAATAGAGCTGCGATTCAGCAAGCGGCATGAAAACAAATATGTTGTCATATTCCGACATGCCCATCTTGAAGATGGCAACCACCGGATAGGCTTTCACCCTGGGCGAGACACCAAAGGCAGTCTTGTTGCCATCGGGTGTGATCAGCGTGATCATGTCACCCAGCCCGACACCCAGATTTTCCGACATGTTGACGCCGATGGCGACGCCCTCTTCGGTGTCGAACCCGTCAAGCGTACCCTGCACGATGTTGGTGCCCACAGCCGGCAGGCGCTTCAGGTCCCGTTCCAACATGCCGCGCACACGCGCGCCGCTGCCACCGCTGCCGCCCGAGGCCAATACTTCACCTTCGATCAGCGGAATTGCAATTTGCACACCTTCAACAGCTTCAATACGCCTGGCCACCGCTTCATAATCCGTCAGCGCCGAATGAACCGGCTGAACGATCAGGTGTCCGTTAATGCCAAGGATGCGGTCCAGCAATTCGGTGCGAAAACCGTTCATCACCGCCATAACGATAATCAGGGTCATCACCCCCAGCATGATGCCGATGAATGAAATAATAGAAATGACGGAAATAAACGTTTCCTTGCGACGGCTGCCGAGATAACGGCGGGCAAGCATCCATTCAAACCCTGCAAACGGGCGCGTCTTGCCGGGCAATGAATCGCGCACGGCGGTCATATTGTCCTCGGCTGCACCGGTTGACGGTGAGGATTTCTGAGCCGCCATATCAGCCACCAAATTGGGCCTTCATATCAGATTGCCATCCAACCAGACGGTTGACCGCCGCTTCCAGAGAAAGCGTTTCCCGCTCGCCTGTGGCCCGCTGTTTCAACTCGACTTCCCCCGTTTTCAATCCCCGTGGCCCAACGATCAACTGCCAGGGCAGGCCAATCAGATCGGCCAGTGCAAACTTACCACCCGCGCGGCCGTCAGTATCATCATACAACACGTCGAAACCGGCAGCGGTCAACTGATCATAAAGCCCGGAACAGGCCGCGTCCGTGCCCTCATCACCCACGCGCAGATTGATCAATCCAACGTCAAAAGGCGCAACCGATGCTGGCCAGATAATTCCGTTTTCATCATGGCCTGCTTCAATCAGCGCTGCCACCAACCGGCTCGGGCCAATGCCATAAGAGCCCATATAAACCGGCACATCCTTACCGTCAGGGCCTGTAACCTTGGCACCCATCGGTTCTGAATATTTCTGCCCAAAGTGGAAAATGTGACCCACTTCGATCCCCCGAGCATTCATCTGATCGTCTGCGCCCACGGCACTCCACAGACTTTCGTCATGCATTTCGTCCGTCCGGGCATAGGAACCAGTCCAGTCCTGAACGATCTTTTCGATCAAAGCGTCGTCGTCGTAATCAACGCCAGCGCCGGGCACGTCCAGTTTCATGTAATCGGCATGGCAGAAGACTTCACTTTCACCGGTATCGGCCAGGATCAGAAATTCATGGGACAAATCACCACCAATCGGCCCTGTATCGGCACGCATCGGTATCGCCTTGACGCCAAGCCGGTCAAAGGTGCGCAGATAGGAGACAAACATGCGATAATAGGCAGCGCGTGAGCTGGCTTCATCAAGATCGAAAGAATACGCATCTTTCATCAGGAATTCCCGCCCCCGCATGACGCCGAAGCGAGGCCGCACCTCATCGCGGAACTTCCATTGAATATGGTAGAGATTCAGCGGCAGATCCTTGTAACTTTTGACATAGGTCCGGAAAATGTCGGTGATCATTTCCTCATTTGTCGGCCCAAACAGCATGTCCCGTTTGTGGCGATCGGTGATGCGCAGCATCTCCTTGCCATAATCGTCATAGCGTCCGCTTTCCCGCCACAGATCAGCGCTCTGGATGGTCGGCATCAGAACTTCGATCGCACCGGCACGGTTTTGCTCTTCACGAACAATCTGCTCCACTTTACGCATCACCTTGAGACCAAGCGGCAACCAAGAATAGATGCCAGCGGATTGTTGTTTGATCATGCCCGCGCGCAGCATCAGCCTGTGGGAGGCGATTTCGGCCTCACGGGGGGCTTCTTTCAGCACAGGGATAAAATATTTTGATAGCAACATGAGAGATTATGGCCCAATCTGGGCTCGCCTTAGGGGCAGATTCGCCCGAAAAATTTGTCCTGCAACTTAAAACCGCATTCAGGGTCGCAAAACAAGGGGGCAGTTGGATGGCCGAGCAAAATCAGAGCAATCTGCACCAGGTGGACTGGGATGCCCTGCCGCAACCGGAAGACGATGGCGGTGATGACCATTTGCTGAACTGCCCGCTGCCCGATCTGCTGCGGGACGCCACAACGGGTGAGCCGGTGAACCTCAGCACCTTGTCCGGACGCTGTGTGGTGTTCGCCTATCCCATGACCGCCCGGCCCGACGTGGCGCTGCCCGACAACTGGGACATGATCCCCGGCGCCCGCGGCTGCACACCGCAAGCCTGTTCCTTTCGCGATCTCAACGCCGAATTGAAGTCGGCTGGCGCTGATCATGTCTTTGGCCTGTCGGCCCAGTCGTCTGCCTATCAGCAAGAGGCCGCCGAAAGGCTGCACCTGCCCTTTGCCCTGCTGTCCGACAGCGACGGGGCAATGTGCGATGCGCTTAATCTGCCCAGCATGATGGTAGAAGGCACGCGTCTGCTCAAACGACTGACCTTTATTGCTGAACAGGGGCGGATCACCAAAGTATTCTATCCGGTCTTTCCTCCCGATCGCAGCGCCCAGGATGTTTTGAATCATCTGCGTGCCCCATGAATGGGGAGCCCGCGTTTTTTGACGGATTTGAGATAGAGACCCTTGGGCTGGAAACCGGCGATGTTCGCTTGCGCCGCGGCGGTACCGACAACGCGTCGACCCTCATTCTACTCCATGGCAATCCACAGACCCATGCCATGTGGCACGCTGTTGCCCCGGCACTGGCGCAACATTACCATGTCATCTGCCCGGACCTGAGAGGCTACGGCCAATCCCACAAACCACCGGTATCGGCTGATTCACGCGCGTATGGCAAAGTGGCGATGGCGCGCGACATCATTGCTGTCATGGACCATTTTGAAATCGAGAGTGCGCAGATTGCCGGACATGATCGCGGCGCTCGAGTCGCCCATCGTCTGGCACTGGATTATCCTCAGCGGGTTGAAAGACTGGCGCTGTTGGACATCATCCCAACCCTTGAGCATTTTGAACGCACCGATATGCAGTTTGCGATGCGCTATTACCACTGGTTCTGGCTGGCGCAGAAACACCCCCTGCCTGAGCAGTTGATAAACCAGGCACCGGTCGACTGGTTCTGGGGTCATACGTCACGCGAACCGAAAGATAAGTCTTTCTTTCACCCGCAGGCCTTGCAGGACTATCTGGAGAGTGTGTGCAACCCGGCAATGATTACCGGGATGTGCGAGGACTATCGTGCAGCGGCCGGAATCGACCTGATCGATGACAGGGCTGCGCGCGACCAAGGTCAGAAGATCAGCTGTGATCTGCTAGCCCTGTGGGGAAGCAAAGGCATTATTGGCAAGCTCTACGACCCGATATCCATCTGGCAATCCTACTGCGCTGCATCGGTCAGCGGAAAGGCGATATCCAGCGGCCATTATTTGGCAGAAGAATCTCCTGAGGAAGTGTTGTCGGCTTTCCTGGATTTTTTCGTCCGCTGAGTTTTGGGAGGCTGACGGTCCTTTCGTGGCCTGGTCTTGCGTCCTTCCAACGTGGCAACGACACCGCGCAGGGCGTGGATTTCCTGTTGGGACAATTCTGCCTTTTGGAAAATATTGCGCAAATTTTCGACCATCGTGGCGCGCTTATGCGGTGGCCGAAAGTAGTTCTCCAGCTCCAGCGCCCCCTCGAGATGATCAAACAGGCCAAACAGGTCTTCTTTTCGTGCTGGCAAGCTTGCCGGTTCGCTGATTGGCAGTTCCGCATCACGGGTCAGCATCCACTCATAGCTCATCAGCAGTACAGCCTGTGCAATATTGAGCGATGCAAAGGCCGGATTGACGGGAAACGTGACGATTTCATCCGCCAGCGCCACTTCGACGCTTTCCAGCCCCCAGCGTTCCCTGCCAAACAAGATGCCCGTTTTCTCACCGCCTTGATGGCGGTTGCGCAAGGTGGTGGCGGCTTCACGCGGTCCCCGCACCGGTTTCAGCATTTCGCGCTGCCGGGCCGTGGTTGCATAAACAAAGTTGAGATCCGAAAGGGCTTCTTCAAGCGTTGAGAACACGGCCACATTGTCGATGATATGATCGGCCTTGGCGGCATTTGCCCGGGCGACGGGGTTGGGCCAGCCGTCGCGGGGATCAACAAGTCTCAATTCCGACAGGCCAAAATTCGCCATCGCCCGGGCCGCAGCACCAATGTTTTCCCCAAGCTGAGGATTGACCAGTACAATCACCGGTCCATCGGCGATCAATTTTTGGCGATGATCGGTTCCGGCCATGACATGCTCCACGCAAGATGCGATAAGGTGTTTCCGCGCAACCCTATAGCCCCAACCATCCCATTGTTGAAACATCTTCTTTCCGGCATTTTCGCCGTCCTGATCTTTAGTGCGTTTTCGTTCCTTACTTCTCCGGCCTCTGCGGATGATCATCTGGGAAGCCTCGAAGACCTGCTTCCCCCGTCAAGCAGCAAATCAAAGGCCCGGTCCTTCACCGGTCGCATCCGGATTTTCAACAGCGTGCTGTTGCACCCTTTGCCAGTTTGGTCCCGCGTGGCAAACGG
>CAJQPW010000098.1 GCA_905480295.1 uncultured Rhizobiaceae group bacterium
CCCGACAAGGGCTGCGGGGACGGCACAGATAACCTGCCACATCAACCGGCCACCGGTTTCCTGCGCCGTGTTCATCAGATCGGGACCGACAAAAGGAGCGACCCAAAAAATCAAAAACGCCCAGCCCCAGTTGGCTGTCCCGCTGCAATCCCGGCTGCGTTTGAAAACAAAGCAGAGTTGCATCCACATGCCGGCGAGCACGGCCAAAGAAAGGATCGGAGAAGCGTGAAAGACTGACAGTGGCCCATTGGCGAGCACGTCCAGAACGCCAGATCCACTGCGCAATCCCAACAGGATCAACAGGCAGAAATTCATGGCACTGAAAAGGCTGCTCAACAGGATATAGGTCAGGCGTTTCATGCGCCCGAACGGCGACAAAAGCAATTCAACCGCCAGCATGGGTATGTTCTCCAGTTGCAGGCTCACTGCAGCAAAAATGGATTAATAAAGTTGCTTCAATACGCAATCGATGCCGACGAACACCGCCTATCAACGCTCACGATCGGGAGCGCGCGCCTCTTCCCGGTCCAACAACGTTTCGATTTCCGCCATGACAGACTCTGGCAACGGGCCAAATTGTGCAGCTTTGGCGAGTTCCTCAATCTGAGCAACTGTCCGGGCACCGGGGACTGGGATATTGTCGGCTGATCTGGCCCAGATCCAACCCAATGCTCCCTGCGTGAGCGTGCGTCCCCCGGTACGCAACAAGGCCTGAACAGCATTGACCGACTCCATGAACTGCGGATTGACCTTCGCATCTTTGAAATAATGGACCGTCAGATTGTCCGTCGCTCGAATATCGGAGGCGGGCATTGTTGAGTTTGAGTCATATTTTCCCGACAACAATCCCATCGCAAGGGGTGACCGGATCAGGGCTGCAAGATCACATTCCTGCACCGCATTTTGTACCGATGGCGCATCCAGCAAGACGTTCATTGCGTGCTCAATGGCAACAAAACCCGGACGTGCCGCCATCGCTCTTGCGTTTTGTGCAAAGTCTGTGCTCCAGCCATACGCCCTGATCTTTCCAGCCTGTCGCGCCACTTCCATTTCATCAAAGATCAATGTTGCCTTTTCAATCGGGAATGAATTTTGATGAAAAAGCAGCAGGTCAATGCATTCACGGTCCAGACGGCACAGACAGGCATCGATGGCGGACTGAACCGTATCTGGTCTGGTTTCCTCAAACGTCAGCTGCTTGCTTTCCTCATCTATTTTGATGCCGATCTTGGTTACGACCGCAGCGTCGGGCCGGTGCTTCAACGCCCGCCCCAGCAACCGCTCTGCGTGTCCAGCACCATAGGCCGCTGCAGTGTCAAACAGGGTTACGCCATGGTCCAGCGCCGCATGGATGGTGCGCAGCGACTCGCCATCTTCGGCGTTTGAATAGCCAAGAGATTCGGTGCCGGAAAACATGGCTCCACCAATCGGCCAGCATCCCATTCCAAGAGTTGGAACATCAGTTTTCAGAAAATGCATGTGTCTTCTCCATCGGTTGTATGCGATCCAATGTGTCACCGGAGACTTCACACATCCATGAAATGTATTGTAATGTTCATTTCATGAATGAAACGAACTTCGATTGGGATGACCTGCGCCTGTTTCTGGCAGTGGCCCGCCAGGGCGGCCTTGCCGCCGCTTCTGCGTCAACGGGAAAAAGCGCACCAACATTAGGACGGCGCATGTTGGCGCTGGAACGTCGGCTCGGTCAGGAACTGTTTGAACGGCTGCCAAGGGGCTATGTATTGACCGACCAGGGTCGCGAGCTGCTGGTCAGGACCGCTGACCTGGCAGATCAGATCGCACCGATCGAGAGGACTGCGGATGGCAGTCAGGCGCCTCTCGTCAAGGTTTCTGCCGGCACCTGGGTCACTCAACACCTGTGCCTTAACATCAAGGAAATTGTTGCAAACGACGACGTTGCCCTGCGCTTTATTGCTGCGGAGCACGTGCTCGATATTGCGCGACGAGAAGCGGTGATCGGCATCCGGAATCATCGTCCAGAACAAATTGGACTGGCCGGCAGGCAAATCGGTCGAGTTCAGTTTGCCACCTATGCAAGGGACAAAGACGTCACGACATGGATTCGTGTTGCCGGTTCAACGCCATCTGCCCGATGGGTCGAGGCCAATGTGAGCCCCAACTCTTCGATCGAAGTGACCAGCCCGCGCAATGCGCTCGACCTTGTTCAGGCTGGCGCTGGCAAGGCTGTTCTTCCGGTTTTCATTGGTGCCGCATGTGCAGATTTGTTTCAGATATCGTCGACAATTGACGAATTGGAACATGAGCAATGGCTGGTCACGCATCACGAAGACCGGTTTCTGCCAGAGGTTCGCAGAACCATCAACCGCGTCCATTCAATACTGAAGCAGGCAGCCACATGAATCTCTTTGCCAGGAAAACGCGGTAAACCCGCTTCTCAGCTCAGATTTTTCGAATAGGAATGAACTCGGGAATGGAATCGACGCCGAACCCCAGATAGTAAACCACGAACCAGAATACAAAGAACACACCCCCACTGATCAGTGTATTCCATGCCAGTCTCTTGGCCATCTTAGGATTGCGCGGCGCCGCCACTTCCGTACCTTCGACGATCTCGCCCTCTTCCAGCTGCGACTTCATGCGAAATGGCAGGGAAACAAACAGTGTCATCCACCAAATGATGAAATAGACCGCGATCCCGGTTCCAATACCCATTACAGATCCCATCCATTCTCAATCATCCAAGGCTCCAAGAATATTCGGTTTTCCACGTTGCTAAACCTGTTCGAGTTCAACCAGCGTCCCGGCAAAGTCCTTCGGATGCAGGAACAAAACCGGCTTGCCGTGGGCACCAATTCGCGGCTCACCATCACCCAGAACCCGTGCGCCCTGC
>CAJQPW010000099.1 GCA_905480295.1 uncultured Rhizobiaceae group bacterium
AGCGTCACTTTTGGCACGGTAGCTTCGCCATAGGCATTGAGCAGTTTTGCCCCGTGCTTGATGACGCCGCCAAATTCCTGGCTGGTGCCGGGCAGGAAGCCGGGCACGTCGACCAGGGTGAGCAGGGGGATCGAAAACGCATCGCAGAAGCGCACGAAACGGGCGGCCTTGCGCGATGAATTGATGTCGAGAACGCCGGCCAGCACCAGCGGTTGATTGGCTACGACGCCAACGGTCTGGCCTTCAAGGCGGATAAAGCCGGTCAGGATGTTCTTGGCGTAGTCCTGCTGGATCTCGAAAAAGTCGCCCTCATCGGCCAGTTTGCCGATCAGTTCGTGCATGTCATAGGGCTGGTTGGGATTGTCCGGGATTAGCGTGTCGAGGCTGGGTTCCTCGCGGTTGGGGGAATCGAAAAACGGCCGCACCGGGGGCTTTTCGCGGTTGTTGAGGGGCAGGAAGTCGTAGAGGCGGCGCATCTGGCGCAGGGTTTCCACGTCATTGTCAAACGCCCCGTCGGCGACCGATGACTTGCTGGTATGGGTTTTCGCCCCACCCAGTTCTTCGGCGGTGACAATCTCGTTGGTGACGGTTTTCACCACGTCGGGGCCGGTGACAAACATGTAGGACGTGTCACGCACCATGAAGATGAAATCGGTCATGGCCGGGGAATAGACGGCGCCCCCTGCACAGGGACCCATGATCACTGAAATCTGCGGCACGACGCCGGAGGCGAGCACGTTTTTCTGGAACACGTCGGCATACCCACCGAGCGAAGCGACGCCTTCCTGAATGCGGGCACCGCCGGAATCATTGATGCCGATCACGGGGGCGCCGTTCTTCATCGCCATGTCGAGGATCTTGCAGATCTTGGCGGCGTGGGTTTCTGACAGCGAACCGCCCAGCACGGTAAAATCCTGGGCATAGACATAGACAAGGCGGCCATTGATCGTGCCCCAGCCGGTGACGACACCATCGCCCGGGATCTTGGTTTTCTCCATGCCGAAATCGGTGCAGCGGTGGGTGACGAACATGTCATATTCTTCAAAACTGTTCTCATCCAGCAGCACGTCCAGCCGTTCCCGGGCTGTCAGTTTGCCCTTGGCGTGCTGGGCCGCAATCCGGCGATCACCACCTCCTTTGCGGGCGTCGTCCCGACGATGCTGCAATTGTTCGATTATGTCGTGCATGACCTGCCTTCCACGTAACGTTTCAGATCGAACTTAGAGCCGAGCCGGGGTCAGCGCAATTGCCTCTTTGGACGTATTCGCAAAACACGAAGTGATGCGGTAGCCGATGGCGATGTTCAGCGGGCAGGGGGCTGCGGTTACAGGTGGGGAATAAAAACCGGGGCTTGCGCCCCGGTTGGCCGGCCTGTGTGTTGACCGGGTTTTTCGTGAGTGGAGATGCGGGGATTACAGGATGTCGTCCCCGCCGTTTTTGTCGCTGTCCATCAGCAGTTTTTCCGTCTTTGCGTCTTCCAGCCTGTTGATCAGCTTCCCGGCCTCTTCGTGGTCACGCAGGGTTTTGGTCAGCGTCACGGAGGCATGCACCAGCATGATGGCGGACATGGCATAGAAGCCCTTGGCGGAGAATGTCGCTTCGAGGAAATAGATGCCGCCCGCCATCATCGATGCTGCGACAATAAAAATGCCGACTGTAAAATGCGTCCAGGCTTGGGTGGGGCTGTAAAGAACCTTATTCATGATATTTTTCCTTTGTCGTTCTGGGGTTAGGATTTTTTACTCGGTTTGGTTTTGGTCCGCAGACGGTCCAATACGTCGTTGGCCGTGCGTTGCAGTGGTTTGCCGCAGCCGGCCCGGGCCAGTTCTTCGGTGACCGTCTTTGGTTGGGCGGCGCGGTCCAGACCGGCCAATGCCTCGGCTTTGCGCTGGTCCTGCTGTTGTCGTTTCTGCAGGCGATCCAGGGTTTCGCGAGCTGCATTTAAGGCGCCGGTGTGATTGCTGCCGGCCCGGTCGTTGAGGTAGCGGGTTGAGTCTGCTGCAGCCGCCAACCGTGCTCCGCGTTGCAGTTCACGAAGGATCGACTGAGCTTCGCGCAATTGCGCCTTTTGATTGGCGAGTTGTTCGCGAAATAGTTTTTGGGCGGCTGAGGACGTTTCGTTCTCGTCCTCCAGGCCTGCGATTGTTTCAGCAGCCTGTTGCGCCAACTCGTCCTGTCCCTTCTCCAGCGCGATGATCGTGCGCTGCTCAAGGTCGGCTATTTTTGAGGTTACAATCTGCTGGTGATCGAGTTCCGACTGATACTGTGCTATCGCATTCGCTATGGCATATCTTGATGCCTGAATTGATCGGGCTGAATCACGAATCTGTTGCCGCAGAGTCGCCAGCGCATTGTGATCAGTGAACTGTTCTGCTGTGTCATGGGCGCTGCCACGAAGCAGAGTTAAAACGTGTCGGTACATCGGCTTCTCCATATTTTGAACAATGTTCATGTTTTTACTTATGCTAAATATGAACAGTGTTCAAGTAAAAAGTGAACGATGTTCATATTTTTGCTGTTTTTTGCTGCAATCAGGTGTTAGAGGAAGCCGGAAAATGTTGGTTTCAACAGGAGCAGAAGCCCCATGTCTAAAGCATCGCAACGCAAGGCTCAGTTGCATATCGATCTCATTGATGCCGCGGAAAAGCGCATTGCTGAGCACGGTATAACCCAATTGCGGGCCCGTGACCTTGCCCGGGATGTTGGCTGTTCTCTCGGCTCAATTTACAATGTGTTTGATGATCTGCATGCTCTGATCGTCCACGCCAACGCCCGTACATTGATGGCGATTGACGAGGTGATGGCAGCGGCCGCTGCCAACGATGATGATGGTCCGAGAGCGGTGATGATCAATCTGGCCTGGACCTATTTCGACTTTGCAACCAACTATAACAAGCCGTGGCGCGGTTTGTTTGATCACGTGTTTCCAAAAAATTATGATTTACCAGAGTGGATGTATGAAGGGCAGTTGAAATTGCTCAACCATATCGAAAAGCCTCTGGCTGAGCTTTGGCCAAATGCCACAACCGAAGAGATATCCCTCATATCGCGAACATTGTTTTCAGCAGTGCACGGGGTTGTAGAATTGTCGCTGGACGACCGAACGGTAGGATTGCCGCCTGAGTCTGTGCGCAATCAGCTGGAAATACTGATCACGTCGTTTTTGGATGGAAATGAGTGACTGATGAGAAAAGACCAGTACCGCGGATAGAGCAGCGAAAAATTACACGACCTATCACTAAAGCGCGACAGCGAGGAACTTTGATATTTCGGCCTGGCGGCCCGAACCCAATCACTCACCACCGGGCGGATCTAATGTTGGTGATGGTGGAAAGTGATTAAGTTCAAGCAGCCAGGCCTGCGCCGATCGCCACCGGTATTTTATTGACCTGCATTCCTTTGATTTGCAGGGCAGAGCCGTCGTCCAGCAATGTCCAATTCCCGTGATCGCCGTCCAGGGGTTCGGAGGCCAGGACTGTGCCTCCTGGGATCATCTGTTGGGAGTGATACAATGTCGGTGCGCGGCCATCGCTGGAATGACGGGTCGCAAAAATCTGCACCCCATCAGACAGGACAAAGGTTAAGCGTAATGGGTGTTGGATATTGTAAGACCGTCGCAGTGTTTCGATTTGGTCAATCGCTGCGCTGAATGCAGCCTGAGGGTCATGATTCAGGCCCTTTGCGACAATTAAAAGGAAGAGCAATTCTGAATCGGTAATGCCTTGCCGCATCTGATAGAGAGGATCGGGCAGGGTTGCCTCTAGCGGGCGTCTCAATTGTTCGAATCCACCAATTTGGCCATTGTGTACAAACGACCATTGGCCGTGGGTGAACGGATGGCAGTTCTGATACGATGCGCCACCAAAAGTCGAAGCGCGGACATGGGCAAGAAAATTGTTTGAACGGATCGCCCGGCAAATATGGATAAGATTGGGATTAGCCCAAGCTGGCATGATTTCTTTGTAGAGTGCGGGAGCTTTCTCATCGCCATACCAGGCCAGGCCGAATCCATCGCCGTTGACCGCCAGTTTGGCCTCTTCTGCCAACTGACTTTGCACGACAAGCGAATGTCCCGGATCAATGACGATCTTGGAAAGGGATTGAGTTGGGCCGCTATAGGCCGCAAGTCGACACATGGAATCTAGCGGTTTTCGATCCGCGCATACATTTGGCGGATCAGATTGCTGGCGGTCTTTTCGAACAGGACCGGGATAATGGCATGGATAAGAGCGGCCAGCGAAGCAAGAAACAGTGTGGAAGCAAACCGTCCCGCAAAAATCAGATGCTCAAAATAACTCTCCTCAACCGAGGCAGGGTGATCGAAGAAGACTTTGGATATAACTGCACGCATGATTTTCTCCCTATGCTTTGGAGAAATTTACATAGCTATTGGCTGGATATTATCCCAATTTTACGATAAATTTGGTTTAGGTTGAGATTTTATCCCAATAGTGAGGAAATTATGGACGAGTTTGACCGAAAAATATTGCAACATTTGCAGGTTGATGCTGCTCAATCCGTTGATTCCCTGGCAGAGCGCGTCAATCTATCCCGCAACGCATGCTGGCGGCGGGTCAAGAATCTGGAAGAGAGCGGAGTCATCAAGCAAAAAGTAGCGTTGGTTGACGCCGAAGCCGTGGATCTCGGACTTACCGTTCTGGTTTTTGTGAGGACCAATGAACATGCCGCCGATTGGGCAGACAAGTTCCGCAGCGTAGTGCATGCCATGCCAGAGATTACCGGTGCATTTCGGATGAGCGGTGACCTCGATTACATGTTACGGGTGCGAGTTCGCGACGTGAAAGCGTATGATACCTTCTACCAGCAATTGACGACGCGGCTTCGTCTCAGTGACATATCGGCCAGTTTCGTGATGGAAGAAATCAAGGATACCACGGCCCTGCCAATCTGAAGAAAAACGATTGCAGGATGCTGGTGTCTGCTGATTTGGTTTGGCCGCGGCTAGCTCGCTCGGCGAGCCTGGCGTGTATTCAGTTCTTTTTCGAACCTTTGGGCGGACCAGCTTTCTTCCAACCCTTGTCGCATCAACTGTTGTTGGGATTGGGGAGCAAGGCCGCCAACCGGAGGGTCGCGGTCCAGATTGGTGGGAAATGCATAGCCTTCGGCGGTGCTGGCAATTGCGGCCTGGCATTCCGCCGCTGACATACTACCGGAGGCCAGGACGGGGTAAATCAATCGGCACATGTGATCGCGGTCGATGGTTTCCATCGCCTGACCAAATGCGGAAGAAACCTGCAACAGATTAGCCATGCGGTCGACATCTGAAGTCGTGTTATCACCTGCACCATGCAGCAGACCGGGCGAGAAAAACAGCAAGTCTCCCTTGGTCAGGGGCAGCTGCACATGCCTTTCTTCGAACAGTTCCCGTACTCCAGAATCGCGATAGGCGGCATAATTTTGCGGCCAGGTTTGAGAAAATGGAAGCAACTTGGTGGTGCCTGATTCCACTGGCATGTCGCAATGGGCAACCGCGCCCTGCAGCGTTAACTGGGGTGAAAAGGCATGAACATGGGCAGGATAGGTTTGCACCTGATCGGCGGTCATGAAACCCAAGTGATAATCGCAATGGGCTTCTTGTGCTTTGCCACCAGGGCGCACAAGGTTTACCTGCGCGGTCATCTGGAACGCAGGACCCAACCAGGCTTCGCTGGCCAGTTCTATCCAGCGGTTGGCATGGTAACGGGCAAAGGTTTCAGGATCGGCCAGGCAGAGTTTTTCAAGGCTGTTCCAAATGCGATCATTGGCACCGGAGGCGGCGAAATGATCGGCGGCTTCCCCTTTGGATGCCTTTTCATCAGCAATAATCGCCAAAAACGCTGCGGTGGCCTGGTCGACAATCTTTGTGTCTTCAAAGGCCGAACGAAGAACAAATGCACCGCTGCCTTTTAGCAGATTTTGAGCAAGTTCCGCCATCAGTGACTGACGCGGTTCGCCAGGTTCCAGGCATCGCACCAGCGCTCTGCAGTCGTAGACTGGGATATTTTTTTCCACTGAACTGGCGAGCATTAAAGGTGGCCGGCCTTCCGCTTTAGAAATATGGGCACTGAGATCGTCTCGCAAATTCATGGCAAATTCTACTTTCTGTACAGTCTTCAAACTATTTGTTCGGATTGGTGTTGACCACGAAGGAATAGAGATCAGATCTATCGCAACGATATTAATCCATTTAGTGCAACAAAAAACATGCAATTGCGACCGCTGCGTGGTTTTCATCCACGCGTTGTGGGTTATATAATCCTCCCAGTGATAGAGCAGGAGAAAAAACGGTGCTCACCAAAAGCGACGATAGCCACGAGATGGCGGACCATGTCAACACACCAGAGACAGCCCGCGCAAAGCCACCGGTTCTGAATTGGGAAGACCCGTTTATGTTGGAAGACCAACTTACGGAAGACGAGCGACTGATCCGAGATTCGGCCCGAGCGTATGCTGATGAAAGTCTCGCTCCACGAATTCTGGAAGCGAACCGTCATGAGATTTTTGACCGTGATATCCTGTCGGAAATGGGAGCACTCGGTCTGCTGGGTGCCACAATTCCTGAGGAATATGGTGGCGCTGGCGTGAACTATGTTTCCTATGGTCTGGTTGCCCGCGAAGTCGAACGCATCGATTCCGGATACAGATCAGCTATGTCGGTTCAGTCTTCACTCGTCATGCATCCCATTTTTGCCTACGGCACCGAGGAACAGCGACTGAAATATCTGCCAGGACTGGCATCAGGGAAACTGATTGGTTGTTTTGGACTGACCGAACCCGACCATGGTTCCGATGCGGGCGGCATGTTGACCCGAGCTAAGAAGACCGATGGTGGTTATAGTATTTCAGGCGCAAAAAACTGGATCACAAATTCACCTGTGGCCGACGTCATGGTCGTATGGGCAAAGTCAGATGCCCATGATGGGAAAATTCGGGGTTTTATCCTTGAGCGTGGAATGGCTGGACTTGAAACGCCGAAGATCGAGGGCAAGTTTTCCTTGCGGGCTTCCGTTACCGGTATGATCCAGATGGACAATGTCGTTGTGCCGGAGGAAAATCTTCTGCCGCATGTGTCCGGGCTAGCCGGACCCTTTGGCTGCCTAAACCGGGCTCGTTATGGCATTTCCTGGGGTGCGATGGGGGCGGCTGAATTCTGCTGGCATGGTGCTCGCCAATACACGTTGGATCGCAAGCAATTTGGAAAACCACTTGCTGCCAACCAACTGGTTCAAAAGAAATTGGCCGACATGCAGACCGAAATTTCGCTGGGCCTTCAGGGGTCTCTGCGTCTGGGGCGTCTGATGGATCAGCACAACGCGCCGGCTGAGTTGATCAGCCTGATGAAACGCAACAATTGTGGCAAAGCACTCGATATTGCGCGCATTGCGCGGGATATGCACGGGGGCAACGGCGTCTCGGATGAGTATGGCATCATTCGCCATGTGATGAACCTGGAGGCGGTTAATACCTATGAGGGAACGCATGATATCCATGCTTTGATCCTTGGTAGGGCCCAGACCGGTATTCAGGCTTTCATGTGAGTGCAGTACCTCTTCAGTTTCGTCGTGCAAAGCGCGGTGATCTGGAGGCGATTGTCGCTCTTTTTGCCGACGATGAGCTCGGGCGGTTGCGGGAAGACCCCTCGCTTCCGCTCAACCGTCGCTACGAAGAGGCTTTCGCCGTCATAGACGGCGACAAAAACCAGCACCTTCTCGTGGCGGAACAAGGCCAACGGGTAATCGGAATTCTTCAAATTACGTTCATTCCCTATCTGTCCCGTTTAGGCAGCACGCGCGGCCACGTCGAAAGCGTGCGTGTCGCATCGGATTTGCGAGGGCAGGGCGTTGGTAGCCAGTTGATGCAGGAGGCCATTCGGATCTGTCGCGCACGGGGATGTTTTCTGGTGCAATTGACCACCGATATTACAAGAGAAAAGACGCGACAGTTTTACGAGAATTTGGGTTTTGAAACATCCCACCATGGCATGAAGCTGCTTTTGTAATCGATCAGCCGGTCCAGATGGCGCGAAAATCGTTGACATTGGTACGAGTCGGTCCGGTGACTATCAGGTCTCCAAGTGTTTCGAAAAATGTATATGCATCGTGACTTTGCAGCATGGCCCTAGCATCCAGTCCGGCGGATTGGGCCTGCGCTAGCGTATCCGGCGTGATCAGAGCACCCGCATTGTCTTCGCTTCCGTCGATGCCGTCCGTATCTGCGGCCAAGGCATGGATTCCTTCCGCTCCGTTCAGGTGTACAGCCAGAGCCAATAGATATTCGCAATTGCGTCCTCCTCGACCGCAAGGTTTGCCGCTCTCCACGGTCACTGTGGTTTCGCCACCGGAAAGCACAAGTTGTGCTTTAGTCGTGAGAGCAAGAGCAGCATGTTGAGCGGCCACCAAACTCGCTTCCCCTTCAATATCTGCACCCAGGGAGAGTACGGTATGTCCGTCGGTTTTGCAGGATTGCACAACCGTTTCAAGCATGTCCGTCGGGCGCGCAATCATCGTGAACTGACAGTTATCAAACACCGCGTCTTCTGGTTTAGGTGTTTCTGCAATGTTACTATTTAAGTGATTCAGGACCGATTCAGGCAGTTCAATGTTGTAACGGTCCAACAGTTCGAAGGTTTGCGCAACATCAGTGGGATCGGGAACTGTTGGTCCCGAGGCAATCGTGCTGGGGTCGTCAAAGGGAACATCGGATATACCCAACGTTACGACTTGAGCAGGATATGCGGCTTCGGCCAAACGCCCACCCTTAATTGCTGAAAGGTGTTTGCGCACCGTATTCATCTCCGAAATCGGCGCGCCACTCATCAACAAAGCACGGTTGATCGACTGTTTATCTTCAAGCGAAATTCCCGGTGCCGGCAACGCCAGCAGGGCGGATCCGCCGCCTGATATCAGACACAGTAGCAGGTCATCCACCGTTAGTTCCTGCACTTCCGCAATCAGTCGCTGAGCTGCCTCAAATCCCTTATTGTCAGGAACAGGGTGGGCGGCCTCGATGACCTCGATGCGTTCGCAAGTTTCTCCGTGTCCGTAGCGGGTCAGCGCTATGCCTGTCAGCGGAGCGAATTGTGGCCAGGCAAGTTCTGTTGCCCGGGCCATGGACGCTGCAGCTTTGCCCGCTGCCACCAGAAGCGTTCGCCCTTTTGGTGGTTTGGGAAGATGCGGGCTCAAACATTGTTTTGGCTCGGCTGCACAAACGGCTCGGTCAAACAAAAGTCTCAAATAGTCGGAAATTTCCCGGTGATTGTCGGGCATTGGTGCACTTTAGCCTTTCACTGTGCCCACAGATGGCAGACAGTTGCAGAATTAGCGGATCGAACCGAACTTTGGAATAGCACCTTGACCACACCGACGGAAATCCGATTGTCGAAGGACAAAAGACAGCTCACAGTTAGTTTTGACAATGGCGATAGTCTGGTCATGTCCGCCGAATTGTTGCGCGTGGAATCGCCCTCCGCAGAAGTGCAGGGACACGACCCAAGCCAAAAAAAGATTATCCCAGCCAAACGCCATGTGAAGATCATGAAAATCGAACCGGTGGGAAATTATGCGGTGCGCATCACCTTCGATGACCTGCATGATACGGGCATTTATTCGTGGGAAACGCTTCATCGACTCGGCAGAGAAAGCGATGCCCTGATGCAGACCTATCTGCAAAAATTGGAAGAACAGGGACTGAGCCGCTGAACCGCCGCGCCATTGGTGCCGAAAAATTATGCATCAGGGCGATCGGATCTGATTTTGCCCAAGCTACACAGCGTTCGCACAATCACGCGCTACAGCCTGATCGAGAGCGGAAAGTCCAACCAGATGATGGCGTCTTCAACCGCGTACCGAACCCCCAAGTCAATCAATGCCTTGCCTGTGGAAGAATAATGCGGTGTCTTGGAGCTTTGCTGACCGGACGCTAGACCTGATGGCAACAATTTCTGGGTTTTGACAAAGCTGTAACTTGGCCAAGATTTATTTCAATTATTCGGCGATGAATGCCGGCAAATCGACCCTACTTTTGCAGGCATCACACAACTATCGTGAACGCGGCATGGACACTGTTCTGCTCACTGCAGCTTTGGATAATCGCTCAGGGGTTGGTTTGATCGGCACGCGGATTGGTCTTGAAGCAAATGCTGAAACATTTGCTGATGGAGACAATCTGTATGATCGTATCGAAGCCACCGTCGGAGAACGACAAATCAATTGTGTACTTGTCGATGAAGCGCAATTTTTGAACGCCGAACAGGTCTGGCAACTCTGCCGTGTGGCTGACCGTCTTGGCATTCCGGTGATGTGTTACGGTTTGCGCACTGACTTTCAGGGAAAGCTGTTCCCCGGAAGTGCCGAATTGTTAGCCCTGGCTGACACGTTGCGGGAAATCCGAACGATTTGCTGGTGCGGTCGCAAGGCGACGATGGTTGTGAGATTGAATAACGAAGGCCGGGTTATAGACGAGGGCGCTCAGGTCGCAATCGGTGGAGAGGAGCGCTATGTGTCGCTCTGTCGACGTCACTGGGACGACCGTGACATCGGCCCCTCCAGTCAACTGAAAATGTTTCTGTAGTCAAATCTGACTCCGTTCGGTGTCCTTCTTGAATTCGCCTATTATTTATGACTACTGAAATTCAGTTTGGGACTGGGCAAACGATTTAGGATGAAGCCGATCGCCAAGAACTCGATGAAACCATTAAAAAAACAATTGTGTTTCTGTCTGCTGACCCTTTTCGTGGTTGTCGGTGGTAGCCATACAACTCCTGTCGTGGCTCAGGACTATGTGCTCAACATGCAGCATTTCCTTCCTGAGCGTTCAACTATTCCCGCCAAATTTCTGACCCCCTGGGCGCGGAAAGTTGAGCGGGAGTCCAACAATCGAATCAAGATCAATGTCT
>CAJQPW010000100.1 GCA_905480295.1 uncultured Rhizobiaceae group bacterium
GAAGCACCAAGAATCCGAGTTTTTACCTGGGAGCCTGCCTCACGGCTCCACTCGTCGCCAATTGCAAACAACAGCAATACCTGTCGTCACGGACCGCGCGAGCGTCGTTCGACAATGGTGACCGGATACAATTCCACCTGATCAGCGTGACGCTTATAGCGCATGGCCGTGAACATTCCCCAAATCCAGGCAAAGACAAAGAACAGGATTGCAAATATTCTAAGCGAGCCTGTCATCCATAACAGAATCGCCAGGATCGCAATCAGCAGTTGAAGCGCGCCCTGAGGTGCCTTGCCAGCCCAAAGGCTGCCCACACCCGGCATCACCACGTTTGATACAATGACAATATATTTCTTCATGCGTTGCCGTTCCCGGGGATTAAGTCGCCGGCCATGTAGGTCGTTACCCTAAACGCCATCTGGTAAACAAGCGAATAATTTGATGCCCGCTCCAATTGCAGTTGACAGCAGGTCAAGCCCATTCGCGGAACGGTAGAATCCTTTCATTTTTCACCCATTCAAGGGGTAAACCATTGAGTTATTTTAATTTTACACCTGTGTGCACTTCAACACAAAAAAATATTTGTGCGCTGGATAGGGTTATTCCAACGACGCAGCAAATTACGCATCGAAATCATCGTCAAGGAGAAAATCATGTTGAACACGAGCACCGATAAGTCAGTACAACGCCGTTTCGCAACTGTTTCAATTGCAACTCTGGTTGCTGGTACAATGATGGCATTGAGCTTTTCAACCCAGGCCGAAGCCGGTCGACGCCATGGTTCTTTCTGGGGCGGTGTGATCCTGGGTGCTGCAGGCACTGCGATTATTGCAAGTGAAGTGCGTCGAAGCAGAGAACGCGATCACTACGAAGAAGATCGCTGGGAGCGCCACGTCAACCGCTGCTACCGCGCCTATCGTTCCTATGATGAAGAATCAGACACCTATATCGATCTGCATGGCAATGAACGTCGCTGCCGTAAGTAGTCGGCTCATGCATTCCTGACCCAGCTGTTCCTCCCGACAGCGGGTCACAGATAAAGCCGGTTGTTTGGCAACAAACAGCCGGTTTTTTATTGCAACCGGCTCATCCGGCATCGTGTTCAACAAGCCAACATGTTTGCCGATACAGGTGCCTGCCGCGGCAGGTGAGGCCATTGACCTGTATCATCAGTTACCGCATCTGTGATTCGAAGCGTTGTACACGCGATTCGGTCGTGGATTGAAAAACACTGATGCTGTCGAACTTCGTTGAACAGATTGCAACACGCATCATTGTGCTGGAAGGCTGGCGGGCTTCTTTGCTGGCGGTTGTGGCCGGTGCGGCATCATCGCTTTCACTGGCTCCCTATCACCTGTTTCCCATTTTGTTTTTAACCATACCGGTTTTCGTATGGTTGCTGGACGGTTCGATCGCACCAACAGGACGTTCCAACCCCTTGCGCCGCAGCTGGCCAGCCTTCAAGACCGGATGGCTGTTCGGCTTTGGCTATTTCCTGTCCGGTTTCTGGTGGGTGGGAAAGGCGTTTCTGGTCGATGCCGACGACTTTTTGTACCTGCTGCCTTTCGCCGTTATGGCGCTGCCTGCCGGTCTGGCCCTGTTTTGGGGGTCGGCTGCTGCCCTTGCCCGATTGATCTGGATAGACGGTTGGTTGCGATTGTTGGGGTTTGCCGCCCTGTTCACCCTGTTTGAGTGGTTGCGCGGCACAATTCTTACCGGACTGCCATGGAATGTGCCGGGCTACGCTGCCATGCCGACACCACTTTTTATGCAAAGCGCCGGCGTGGTTGGTTTGTATGGCATGACCTTTTTCACTTTGCTGATTGCAACCGTGCCTGCCGCATTTGCACCATCTGTTCGGTCCAATTTCAAACGGGCCGGATGGCCGCTCCTGCCCCTGGCCGCGATACTGTGTGTCGTTCATATTGGATATGGTTTTTGGGTTCTTTCTGGCGCTGATAACGCAACGGTAGATGGCGTTCGCCTGCGCCTTGTGCAGCCAGCGCTCGATCAACGGGAAAAATGGGATCCGGCTCTCGAAGCTGATATAATGGCCCGTTATTTCGATCTCTCAAATGCCGACAAAGGGCCTCAGCAGAACTCAATTCGCGCCTTCACCCATGTCATATGGCCTGAATCTTCATTTCCATTTATCCTGACCCAGCGTCGAGATCAGCTTGCAGCCATTTCCCGGTTGCTGCCTTCCACGACGACGCTGATTACCGGTGCCATGCGCCTGGAAAAACCGACAGACGCTGACAGTGATCCAAAAGTGTTCAACTCAATCTTTGCCTTGAACGGGAACGGAGAGATCATTGCGGCGAGCGACAAAACACGTCTCTTGCCCTTTGGCGAATTTCTGCCGTTTCAGTCTTTCCTGGAAAGCCTGGGCCTGCGGCAACTGACACAATTGCGCGGTGGATTTGCAGCCGGCACCCGTCGCAGCAATATAAGCCTTCCAGGGACGCCGACCTTTCTACCTCTGATCTGTTATGAGATCATCTATTCGGGTGCTGTTCGGGCTGAGATCGAAGACGGTAAGCCGCGAGCGCAATGGATCGTCAATCTGACCAACGACGCGTGGTTTGGACTGACCGCAGGCCCGTACCAGCACGCGCATCAGGCACAGGTTCGGGCCGTGGAAGAAGGCTTGCCGGTCGTTCGTGCCGCCAATAACGGCATTTCATTTGTCGCCGATGCCTATGGCAGAATCGCGGAAAGCCTCGCCTTGGGGCAACGCGGTGTTGTTGACTCAGCCTTGCCCGTTGCCCGTTCCTCCACACTCTTCAATCGCGTCGGAAACAGGCCGATAATTTTTTTAGTTTGCCTGATAGTAATAGGTTTGATAGTTATTGGTATTAGCAGCCCTCGGAAGCTGTA
>CAJQPW010000101.1 GCA_905480295.1 uncultured Rhizobiaceae group bacterium
GGTCAGGCAGGTGGGGCCACCCTCGCAGCCGATGCACAGGGCCTCTCCCTCAAACGTTGCCACGTCACCAGCCTCCTGCAGCCGGGACAGGGTTTCGGGTAACTGGGATAGCATCACGCACTCGCCCGGTGCCGTTGCCAACACATTGGTGCTCAATGTCCCGCTGCGCTCAAACTCCTCAAACGGCGCTTCAATCAGCGTGAACCCGCGGTTCTGCAGCAATTCAAGCAGGCCGACCGGGAGCAGGGGCATGCAGACCAGCGCGGTTTTCGTATCCACCAGGCTGATCAGGGACATCAGGTGCAGACAGGCATCCGGTCCCAGATAGGCGGGAAGATCGAACACATGAACATCGATGCCGATTGTGTCCATGATCTGGCTGAGCTGGCGGACGCCGGCCGCATTTGTTCTGAACCCGCGGCCAATCAACAGGGTTTCGGAATCCAGCCACAGCGTATCCCCGGCCTCTGCCCGACCCTCTGCCTCAATTGAACCGATTATGGCAATGTCATGGGCATCGTAAAACTGGCGGTGTAAATCCTGTTCCCCCGCACGCAAGGCCTTGCCGGGTGACATCAAAATTGCCCCGGACGGGGTCATCAGGGATGCATCATAGGTAAAGACCGCATCGGCATTGCCACCATCATCGTCTGGCATCCAGAGGATCTTGACGCCGCGATCCTGCAGAATTCGGACAAAAGCCGCGTGATTGTCGATCGCCCTGAGCGGATCGAAATGCGGTCCATAATGCCATTCATCACGATTCGCATGGAGCAGGGAAGTGCCCGGCTTTTTCAGCGCGACCGTTCGCAGCGGCGCGGTCATTGAGGAGACATCGAACTTCATTCGTTGCCCTGCACCCGGTCCAGATGATCCGCATTCCCGTTGCACAGCAGCAGCGCGTCTTCGGTGGTGATGGCCGTGCAGAATTCGCCATGCATGCCGGCCAGCGCCATGTTGTGGACCAGATCGGCATCATAGACCGTGCCGTCAATGCCGACACTGTTCATGGTCGCGCAGGCGTCGTGCACCAGATAGGTGTCAAACCCCATATTACCGGCCATGCGCACGGTGGTTTCAATGCAGACATTGGTAAAATAGCCCACGACGACGAGACGCTGAATACCGGCACGGCGCAGATCGAGTTCCAGCGATGTGCCGATGAAGCCGCTGTTGACGTCCTTGACGACGACGATGTCATCTGCCTGCGGTTCCATGCCGTCGAGCTGCTGGCCGCTTTCCAGCGAAAGTTTAAGCGGTGACCCGTCTTCGCGGGAATTGTGCTTGGTAAAAGCCACCTGACGGTCGGACTGCCGCCAGCGGGACAGGATCGACAGGATGTTGCGCTCGGCTTCGGGATTGTTGCGATGGCCGTCCGGCCCGCCGTAATAGGCCGTGTCATTGACACCCTTTTGAACGTCAATCAGCAGCAGGGCCGTCGACGGGTCGAATTGGTGAATCATGGCAGTACTCCAGGCTGTTCGGGTCCATTTGCCACTCGAACCCACCTACAATCAAGCGTTGCCTGTTATCGTAGGGCCAATTTTGCAGGTTGCATTGGTGATTGATGCGCTGCGACAATTCTGCAAAATTCCCAGGGTGGATCCTGTGCGGCAACACGTGATCCCAACAGGACAGAACAGGGAATGATCAATGGCAAATCCAGAGCTTGTGGCGCACAACCAGCAGTTTGAAAAAAAGATATTCGAACATGCCGACGGCCTTTGGACGGCGGTGGGTTACGCTGCTTCAAACGTGCATATGGTGGAGGGCAAAGATACGGTCACCATCATTGATACGACGGAATCAACAAAGGCTGCGGAAAACATTTCCGCCGAATTCCGAAAGCTTTGTGACAAACCCGTTGGACGTATCATCTACACCCATTCCCACCGCGATCACATTTCGGGGGCCACGATATTTGCCAAACAGGCTGAGGGCGATCTGCCGATCCTGGCCAGTCGCAATTTTCAGTCCGACCTTGTTGGCCTGGATGAAAACCGCATCGCGCCGGACAAGGCGCTGGGACAACGCACCATGGCGCAGTTCGGCATCGGGCTGAATGGTGAGCAGCGGATCAACCTTGGATGCGGCCCGGGTGACCGGCCCATGGAAGGTCTGGGTGCCGGCTATCTGCCCCCCACTGAACTGATCGAGGGTGATTGCGATATCGACCTTGACGGCGTCGCGGCAAGACTGCTGATGATGCCCGGCGAAACGCCGGATCACATGGTGGTGTGGCTGCCGCAGCAGAACGTGCTGTTTTGCGGCGACAATTGGTATCACAGCTTCCCCAACCTCTATGCCATTCGGGGCACGGCCTATCGCGATTACGAAGCCTGGGCGCAGACCCTTGGTCGTCTGGCGGCGCTCAAACCGCTGGTGCTGGCACCGGGGCACACCAATCCCGTCTATGGCGCTGATCAGGTAGAGGACGTGCTGATCTCCACCCGGGACGCGATCCTGCATGTGATGCGCTTTACGGCTGACGCCATGGACCAGGGCATGGCGGTCAATGACATTGCCGCAAGCATTGAGCTGCCGCCTGAACTGGCAGACCGGCCCTGGCTGAAAGAATTTTACGGCAAGCTGGGCTGGTCGGCACGAGCCTATGCGGCGGGCACGCTGGGTTGGTATGACGGCAATGCAACCCATTTGGGGACCCTGTCGACCCAGGCCCGTGCAGCGGAACTGGCTGCCCTTGCCGGTGGGGCCGACAAATTGACCATTGCCGCGGAACAGACGCGCAATCTGCAATGGCGGCTGGAACTCTGCGATCACCTGACCGCC
>CAJQPW010000102.1 GCA_905480295.1 uncultured Rhizobiaceae group bacterium
GGTCGGCGAACATCGATGACGAAATCATTACGCTTCAACCAAGCGTGCACCCTCGTATCGAGAAGATGTTGATTGTGCTCAATCAGAACAACGCGGTTTGTCATTTCAAAGATCCATTTGCCGATGGCATGTGGTGCTATGGTGATCGCTTTTCGTCAAGGTGAAGCGGATAAGCCAAATAAAGGGGGACGAATTGATCCCACTTGATCAATCTCAGGACACGTCAGGTGACAACGTGCCGGTCTTCTAGTAACTCTCTTGCAGTTTTGTAATGCAACAAAACCAATAGATTCGGGAAAGCCAGCCTTCGATGAGTAAACCCCAGTTTACCCGCATATTGTACAAGATTTCCGGGGAAGCCCTGATGGGGCAGCAGGCGTTTGGCATTGATCCCAACAAGGTTGAAAGCGTTGTTACCGATATTGTTGAAGCCGCGGCGCTCGGCACGTCGATTGCCCTTGTTGTTGGTGGCGGCAATATTTTCAGGGGTGTGTCGCTGGCATCCAAAGGCGCGGATCGTGTTACCGGCGACCATATGGGCATGATGGCTATTGTGATGAACGCACTTGCCCTGCGCATGGAATTTGAAAAACGCGGCACCAAAGTGACGGTCTTGTCAGGATTGGAAGTGCCGCAGGTCTGCGAGTCATTTACCCAGCGTGGCATGGTTGAGGCGCGGGACCGGGGTGACATCATCATTTTTGCCGGTGGTACCGGAAATCCCTACTTCACCTCTGACACGGCGGCGGCACTGCGGGCTGCAGAATTTGGCGCAGATGCGATCTTCAAAGGCACCCAGGTCGACGGTATTTATTCAGCCGACCCTAAAAAAGACAAAGACGCCATCCGTTATGAACAGCTAGAACATCGTGATCTGCTGGAACAACAATTGGAAATCATGGATGCATCTGCTGTTGCGCTGGCCCGCGACAATGATATTGATCTGGTTGTATTTTCCATCCATGAAACGGGTGAACTCGCCAGAGTGTTGTGCGGGCAGGGCAGATCCACCAGGGTTCGCGCGAAAGTTTAATTTATAGGGTCACTCGCCTCGCTAGGCTTAGGTGCATGAACCCGAAGGAACGAAGGAACAGACTATGGCAGATGGTATTGATCTAGCTTCATTGAAAAAGCGGATGGAAGGATCGCTGGCGTCGTTTGGCAAAGACCTGGGTGGCCTGCGCACGGGACGTGCCTCAGCTTCCCTGCTTGATCCGGTTATGGTTGATGCTTACGGGCAAAAAATGCCGATCAACCAGGTCGCCAATGTTGGCGCACCAGAACCCAAGCTGATCACGGTGCAAATCTGGGATAAATCCATGGTCGGGCCGGTTGAAAAGGCGGTTCGTGAAGCCGGGCTTGGATTGAACCCTGTTGTCGACGGTCAGAACCTGCGCATTCCTTTGCCGGATCTGAACGAAGAGCGTCGCCGCGAGCTGGTCAAAGTGGCCAAGGGTTATGCTGAAGACGCCAAGGTTGCTATCCGTCATATTCGTCGCGATGCGATGGAAACGTTGAAAAAAGCCGAGAAAGACAAGGAGATCGGCCAGGACGAGTCGCGTTCTTCGTCTGATAAGGTGCAGAAAATGACTGACGAGATGGTGTCTGAGGTGGATCAGCTGTTGTCGGTTAAAGACGGCGAAATTATGCAGGTCTGACATCGCGAATTGTCGATGCTGCAAATTTCGAGGGTTTTGTGATGCCGAATGAAGCTACTCAAGAGAGCAACAGTCCGACCGACCTGGCCGGCCACGGATTTGCTGTGCCTGAACATGTAGCCATTATCATGGACGGCAATGGGCGATGGGCCCAGGCACGCGGTCTGCCGCGCAGCGCTGGTCACCGCAAAGGTGTAGAAGCCGTTCGTGCCGCCGTTCGTGCCGCTGGAGAACTGGGCATTAAAACGCTGACTTTGTTTTCTTTTTCATCTGAAAACTGGAGTCGTCCTGTCGAAGAAGTCAATGAGTTGATGGGGCTCCTGAAAGTTTTCATCCGTCGCGACCTGGCCGATCTGCATCGTGAAAATGTTCGGGTCTCGATCATTGGTTCGCGTGACAATATTCCATCCGACATCCTGCCATTGCTGGACGAGGCCGAAAGCCTCACCCGAGAGAATACGGCAACCCGTCTTGTAATTGCCTTTAACTATGGTGCCCGCGATGAAATTACCCGCGCTGCCCGGGTCATCGCTCAACAGGTCGCAGATGGTGAGTGCAATCCTGACGATATTACCAGCGAACAGTTTGCTTCGGCACTGGATACGGCCGATTGGAGCGACCCCGAGCTGATCATTCGCACCTCTGGCGAACAGCGATTGTCGAATTTCCTGTTATGGCAGGCAGCCTATGCAGAATTTGTTTTTCTGGACTGCCTGTGGCCGGACTTTGATAAGGCCCAGTTTGAAAAAGCGATTGCAAACTATCGCAGCCGGGACCGTCGGTTTGGTGGGCTCGTTGCTCGGGCAGGCACATGAACTTTCAGTCATCACCTGCGGGTTTTTTGAGCACTGAACTCGGCAAGCGCATCATTTCAGCCATAGTCATGGTATTGATTATCCTGACTATTTGCTGGATTGGGGGCTGGCCATTCATCGTGCTGGCAACCCTGCTTTCACTCTTGCTCTACTATGAATGGCAATCGGTCGTACGCCAAACGGCGTTCGATGCGGCAGAAGCTTTATTGAGTCTGGGGTTTGTCGGGCTTCTGATAGCCAACATCTTCGGTTATCTCGGCTATGGCCTGGCCGGGTTTTTGGCTCTGGGGCTGGTGCTGGAAGTGGCCAGCGTGGGTCAGGAAAAATCCGATGTTCGCTGGATCGGATTGGGAGCCTTGTATTGTGCGGTTCCGGCAATTGCATTTCCACTGATCCGCGATTCAGGTGGGTTTGCGCTCATCATGTTCCTGTTTATCATTGTCTGGATCACTGACATTGCGGCCTATTTCGCCGGACGCAAGTTTGGAGGGGCCAAGCTGATGCCCGCCGTGTCGCCAAAGAAAACATGGTCAGGCGCGCTGGGCGGACTGGTATGCTCCGTAATCGCCGCGACATTGTTTGCGCAATTTTTTCTCAACTTCGGGGTTGTTCTGACCCTTGTCCTGGCCGTTGCCTTGTCCGTGGTTGCGCAAATTGGCGATTTGTTTGAATCCTGGGTAAAGCGACTTTTCGACGTCAAGGATTCAAGCCAGTTGATTCCCGGCCATGGTGGTTTTCTCGATCGTATGGATGGATTGATCGCAGCTTCAGTCCCGATGGCCGTTATGGTTGCATTAAGCATCGGATGAACCTGGGCGGTTGTGAATAAAAAATCGTGTTAATATCGGGGTGGAGTGGATAATGGTCACAGCATTGACTCTTTGTGGCCGCATTGGCCGCCATATATGTCAGCAGCGATCTGAGACGGGACGATAGGTATGGAACTTTTGGCCGCCCCTGTGGCGCTTTTTGATTTCGCGTTGACGAAAGTTGTGCCTTTCGTCTTTGTGTTGACCATTGTCGTGTTTTTTCATGAATTGGGACATTTTGCCGTTGCCCGCTGGAACCGGGTCAAGGTTGAGACTTTTGCTGTTGGCTTTGGTCCCGAATTGTTCGGTTTTAACGATCGTCTGAACACCCGTTGGAAAGTGTGTGCGATTCCGCTTGGCGGATACGTCAAATTCCTGGGCGACCAGGATGCCACCAGCCGCACGGACCATGATGCCCTTGCGTTGATGAATGAAGACGAGCGGGAAGGGGCGTTTGAAGATAAGGCCCTTTGGCAGCGGGCCGCTGTGGTCGCTGCCGGACCGATTGCCAATTTCATTCTCGCCAGTGTCATCTACACCGGCATGTTCATGTATTTCGGTGAAACCAAACTGGCGCCGGTCATTGGATCGATCCAGGAAAACTCAGCCGCTTCGGAAGCGGGCTTTGTGCTTGGTGATCGGGTTGTAACCATTGAAGGCGGAAAAATTGAAAGTTTTCAGGATATTGCCCGTTACACCCTGATAAGCTCCGGTGACCCACTCGACTTTGTTATCGATCGTGATGGTCGCCGCTTGGAAATCACAGCTGTGCCCCGCATGACCAAGCGCACTGACCGCTTTGGCAATGAATTCCAAACCGGATTGGTCGGCATTGGCCCCGGTGCGGACCCTGCCAACATTATCAGAAACCCGCTGGGTCCGGTCGAAGCATTCGTCAAAAGCATTGACAGTATCGGCCTCATAATCAGCCGTACCTATCATTTCGTGCGCGAGCTGATTGGTGGAAAGCAGGATGCGGGACAATTGCGGGGTCCGCTGGGAATCGGTCAAATGACCTCTCAGGTTGCCACGCTGGGTGTTCTACAACTGATATCGCTGGCGGCGGCATTGTCGGTCAGTATCGGCTTGATGAACCTGCTGCCTGTGCCGATGTTGGATGGCGGACACCTGCTGTTTTATGGGCTGGAGGCGATTCGTGGGAAAGCTCTCAATGCCCGTACTCAGGATATTGCGTTTAGAATCGGTTTAACCTGTGTTTTGATGATGATGCTGTTCGCCACGTCAAATGATATTATGCGACTATTCGGCGGTTCTGGGTAATATGTTAACAATTGGTTTACCATTGACCCACTCGGTGTGGCCTTTTGGTCGCGGTTGACAGAATTTGGTATGGGAACAAGGACATGGTGCTTGCACTGGTAAAAAAAGCCTGTACAAAGTCTTAACAAGTGTCTGAATCTGCCGAATTACGGCTTCGGGCATGTAAAATTAATAAGAAGACTAACGCGGGTGTTCCGCTCGGTAATTTTAAGTTCAAAGGCAAGACAGCTTCATGAAACCTTTCATCCAGCTAAGTGCATCGTTTTTGCGTATTTTCGCAGTTCTAACTCTGATCGTGACAACGCCTTTGATTGTTGGTGTTGAAGCAATTACAACCGAGGCTCATGCCGCAGTGGTCAATTCGATCAGTGTCCGGGGGAACCAACGGGTCGATTCCGAAACCATTCGCTCTTATGTGACGGTTAAGCCGGGCAAGCGTTATACCTCCTTTGATACTGACGAATCGCTGGAACGGCTTTTTGCGACCGGATTGTTTGCCGATGTTCGCATTACGCGCCGGGTTACTGTTTTGATCGTCGAAGTTGAAGAAAATCCGACCGTAAATCTGGTGCTGTTTGAGGGGAACGACAAAGTTCGCGATGAGCAGCTCGTTCGAATCGTTCAGACCCAAAGCCTCGGCGTGTACAATCAGGCCAAGGTAGACAGCGATATTGAGCGGGTTCGTGAAGCTGTACGTCGGTCAGGACGGGCGTCGTCGATCGTGACCGTGCGCGTTGATCAGCTGGAAAATAATCGGGTGAATGTGGTCTTCCTGGTCAATGAAGGTACCCGTACCAAGATCACTGAGATAAACATCGTTGGCAATAACGCATTCGGTGATCGCCGTTTGTTGGAAGTCATCTCGCACAATGAAAGTAACTTCCTGAGCTGGTTGAAACGCGACGACGTTTATGACCCGGACCGTCTCCGTGCGGATGAAGGCCGCCTTCGTATATTCTATTTCAACCGTGGCTATGCTGACTTTCAGGTGATATCTGCCGTTGGTGATTATAATGTTGCTGACAACAGCTACGTCATTACCATCACGATCGATGAGGGTGATCTTTACCGCTTCGGTACAGTTGAAATCGACAACGCCTTGCCGCAGGTCGATGCAACCACGCTACAGGATGAATTGAAATTTGCACCTGGCGACGTATACAGCGCACGGAAGGTTGAAGGATCGCTGGTAGCATTGACCAATGCGATTGCTGCCAACGGTTTCGCCTTTGCCGAAGTTACTCCCAGGGGTGATCGCGATTTTGATAGCCGAACGATCAACATTACGTTTTTCATTGATGAAGGTGCGCGAGTTTATATCGAACGTATCGAGGTGGTTGGGAATGACCGCACGAGAAGCTACGTAATTCGTCGAGAATTCGATGTGTCTGAAGGCGATGCCTATAACAAGGTGCTGGTTAATCAAGGCAAGGAGCGTCTCGATAGACTCGGGTTCTTTGATAGCGTTCGAGTCACGACCCGTCAGGGATCTGCCCCGGACCGCGTTGTCGTAGTCGTTCAGGTGAAAGACAAGGCAACAGGCGAATTTTCCGTTGGCGGTGGTTATTCGACCAATGGCGGTCTTTTGGCTGAAGTTGGCCTGTCTGAGAAAAACTTCCTGGGGCGTGGTCAGTTCCTGAGTATTACTGCGGGGATGGGTGATGGAACAAATAAATACAGGCTCTCTTTTACCGAGCCGTATTTCCTCGGTCATCGCGTCGCTGCTGGATTTGACTTGTCTACGTCGTCG
>CAJQPW010000103.1 GCA_905480295.1 uncultured Rhizobiaceae group bacterium
ACAAGCGACTGATGGCTGCCGAACTGGCGCAATTGCCGGATGATGTCACCATTAGTGAGGGGCAGGATGTCGACAAACAATTAGATCGCTGCCGAGATTCGCAGCCAGATATAGCTGTGTGTGGATTGGGTCTTGCCAATCCTTTGGAAGTGGAAGGCATTACCACAAAATGGTCGATCGAGTTGGTGTTCACACCAATTCAGGGATTTGAACAGGCTGGCGATCTGGCAGAGCTGTTTGCCCGACCGCTCAATCGTCGTACCAGGCTGGAGGTTTAACTTATGCAGTTGACCCTGTGGACCTATGAAGGCCCTCCCCATGTGGGTGCCATGCGTGTCGCAACAGCGATGACCGATCTGCATTATGTGCTACACGCACCGCAGGGTGATACCTATGCTGATCTGTTGTTTACAATGATCGAGCGTCGCCAGAAACGGCCACCTGTTACCTACACCACTTTTCAGGCTCGGGATCTGGGGGCTGATACATCCCAGCTTTTCATGGATGCCGCACGTGAGGCTCAGCGGCGTTTCAATCCCGCGGCGATGATCGTCGGCGCTTCCTGCACCGGTGAACTGATCCAGGATGATCCTGGCGGATTGTCAAAGACTCTGGGGCTACCAGTGCCAGTTATTCCGTTGGACTTGCCGTCCTATTCCAAGAAGGAAAATTGGGGCGCTGCTGAAACATTCTATCAGATCGTGCGGCATCTGGCGCCGCTGGGGCCTGCGGATGAGAAATCCAGCCGTGTGAGTTGCAATATTCTGGGGCCGACTGCATTGGGCTTTCGCCACCGCGATGACGTCACAGAGATTGTTGGGCTTCTGAAGGGAATTGGCATTGAGGTCAACGTCGTGGCGCCGTTAGACGCTTCGGTTCATGATCTTCTGCGCCTGCGCCAAGCCGATTTCAATGTCGTGCTGTACCCGGAGATTGCCACTCCCGCTGCTGCTTGGCTAAAGCGCACATTTAACCAACCTTTCACCACAGTGGTGCCCATTGGTGTCGGAGCAACGCAGGACTTTATCCGCGAAGTAAAGGACATCGCCGGGTTAGATTCTAATGGCCATGACGCAGGTGCGTCCGGGCGTTTGCCTTGGTATTCGCGCTCAATCGATTCAACCTATCTAACCAACAAACGGGTATTTCTTTTTGGAGATGCCACCCATGTGATTGCATTGGCGCGGGTCGCGGAAAAAGAAATGGGCTTCAAGGTTGTCGGATTGGGTACTTATACCCGCGAACAGGCCCGCGACGTCAGAGAGGCTGCCCAAGACTATGGCGTTGAGGCGTTGATCACGGATGACTATCTTGAAGTCGAGAAGCGAGTTCAGGAGTTACAGCCCGAACTAGTACTGGGCACGCAAATGGAGCGTCACATTGCCAAGAGGTTAGGTATCCCTTGCGCAGTGATTTCGGCTCCGGTTCATGTCCAGGATTATCCAGCCCGCTATTCTCCACTGATGGGATTTGAAGGGTCAAACGTTCTTTTCGACACGCTGGTACATCCGCTGACAATGGGGCTTGAGGAACACCTTCTTCACATGTTCCGTGACGACTTTGAGTTCAACGACACAGCCGGTCCCTCACATCTCGGCCATGGTGGGCAAGGTCATGGTGGCGCTGGGGTCAATCGTGGCGCTGATATCTCAGATGAAAGTGATGATTTGCAAACAAGCGAAGCTGCCATTGTGTGGTTGGCGGAAGCCGAACGAGAACTCAAAAAAATTCCCTTTTTTGTGAGAGGCAAGGCACGCCGCAATACCGAAAAATTTGCCGCTGAACTTGGCTTGGCTGAAATTACGATGGAGACGCTGTATGAAGCGAAATCGCATTTCAGCCGGTAATGACACCAAAGTAAACGTGGTGTTGATTACCCTTGACCATCATATGTCTGGGGCGGTGGACGGTGCCCGAGAAATGTTGTGGAACGACCTGCCAGGTTTGCAATTGACCGTCCATGCAGCAACCGATTGGGAAATCAACCCGAACACGCTTCAGGCATGCAAGGATGATGTTGCTGTCGGTGACATTATCATTGCCTCGATGTTGTTCATTGAAGAGCATGTAAAAGCCATTGGTCCCGCGCTGGAGGCCAGACGCGATCATTGTGATGCAATGGTGTGCTGCATGTCTGCCGGCGAGATCATGAAGAATACGGCAATTGGTGCGTTTCGCATGGATGGTAAGCAATCCGGCCCCATGTCGTTGCTAAAGAAATTACGTGGCTCCAGCCAAAAGGACAAAGCCAGCAGCAAAACGGCCGGTGAACGGCAGATGAGAATGCTGCGCCGTTTGCCAAAACTGTTGCGCTTCATTCCAGGCACTGCCCAAGATGTGCGTGCTTATTTTCTGACACTGCAATATCGCTTGGCAGCCACTGAAGAGAACCTGGCTAATATGGTGCGTCTTTTGGTCGACCGCTATGCAGCCGGCGACCGGGCGGGTATGAAGGGCGAACTGCCGGTTGGCGATCCCGTCGAATATGCTGAGAATGGTGTTTACCACCCCTCGTTGCCGACAGGTGTCTCCACTCAGGTGTCGGATCTGCCACATCGCCGCAAAGCACGTGGCACGGTGGGCCTGTTGTTGTTGCGCTCTTACATTCTTGCTGCCGATACCGGTCACTATGACGGGGTAATTGCTCAGTTTGAATCTCAAGGATTCAATGTTGTTCCCGTCTTTTGCCACGGATTGGATATGCGCCCATCAATCGATGCCTATCTTTCTGGCGGAGAAAGCGGTGTCAAAATCGACGCCATGGTTTCATTGACTGGATTTTCGCTCGTTGGCGGTCCTGCCTATAGCGATTCAGATGCCGCTGCAGAAGCCTTAATTAAACTAGACGTGCCCTATTTGGCCGCACAGGTTACGGAGTTTCAAACCCTGGAAGGATGGGAGTCCAATGACAGTGGGCTGACACCAATCGAGTCCACAATCATGGTCGCCATCCCGGAACTTGACGGAGCCGTCGGTACCTCGGTTTTTGGTGGCCGCCATGAGGCCAGCGACAATAAGAAGATGAGCGCCCATCCCGGGCAGATAGAGACATTGGTGCATCGTGTGGAACGTTTGGTTTCGCTGCGAAAGACCACTTGCTCAAAACGTAAGATTGCACTGACAATATTCAATTTCCCCCCCAACGCGGGAAATATCGGCACAGCAGCATTTTTATCGGTATTTGAATCGCTGCACGCGACATTACTGCGCCTGAGAGACGAAGGTTATATTGTTGAGGACTTGCCATCCAATGCTGATGAGCTTCGGAACGTTATTCTTGGTGGAAATTCTGAAGTTCACGGTGCACTAGCCAACGTCCATGATTTGATTCCGACACACGACCATTTGCGACGGGATCCTCATCTTGAAGAAATAGAGGAACAATGGGGACCGGCACCGGGCCGCGATTTCACCAATGGTTCTTCCATTTTCGTGCTTGGCAAGCAGTTCGGCAACGTTCTTGTGGCTGTTCAGCCAGGCTTTGGCTACGAGGGCGATCCAATGCGCCTGCTGTTTGAAAAAGGCTTTGCACCAACACATGCTTTTTCCGCCTTTTATCGCTACTTGCGGGAAGACTTTGCCGCAGATGCGGTTCTGCATTTCGGTACCCATGGTGCGCTGGAGTTTATGCCAGGTAAGCAGGTTGGATTATCTGCTGAATGCTGGCCGCAACGCTTGATTGGCGCTCTTCCCAATTTTTACCTCTATGCGGCCAACAATCCTTCAGAAGGAACAATTGCAAAACGTCGTTCCTCAGCAACCCTCGTGTCCTACCTGACACCACCGGTCACACAGGCTGGATTGTACAAAGGCCTGAGCGAGATAAAGGCGTCGCTAGACCGCATGCGCAGTATTGAGCCGAGCAATGTCGGCGAGAAGGATGATGTTTTCCAACTAATCGTCGCCCAGGCGGAGCAAATGGATCTGGATTCTGACCTGTCACGTGACAATATGGAAATCTATATCCGAAAACTGAATGAAGCAGTGATTGAGTTGGAATACTCGTTGATTCCGCATGGATTGCATGTGGTCGGGCAGGGAATGAGCGATTCTGAGCGCCGTGAAATGCTGGTTCAGATCGCGAAAGCTGACGACGCATTGGCACCAAGCGATTCCATTATTGAAGAGATAGTTGAGAGTGGATGCTCGAAGACTAAAATGACCGATCCTGAGCAAATGAACATTATCGAGCGCCTGACTGGCGTCAACCAACTGCTGAAATCCAATCCTGAACTAGACGGATTGGTCACCGCTTTGGCTGGTCGTTTTGTACCCCCATCCCCCAGTGGTGATCTAATCCGAACTCCTGACATGTTGCCAACAGGACGCAATATTCACGGTTTTGATCCATTTGGCATACCGAGTCCTTACGCTGTGAAGGATGGTGCACGTCAGGCAGCACGTGTGCTTGAGCGGCACCTGGAATCCAGCAAGTCCCTACCCGAAACAATCGCAATTGTGCTTTGGGGCACTGACAATCTGAAATCCGCGGGTGGGCCGATGGCGCAGGCATTGGCCTTGCTAGGGGCAAGGCCGCGGGTGGATAGCTATAACAGGGTCTGCGGCGCAGAGCTTATTAGCCTTGAGCAATTGAAGCGTCCACGGATCGACGTGGTCATGACGCTATCTGGTATTTTTCGTGATTTGTTGCCCATGCAAGCAAGCATGTTGGCTGAGGCCAGTTACCTCGCAGCAATCGCCGACGAACCGACAGATCAGAATTTTGTTCGAAAGCATGCATTGTCTTATGCAGAGGCAAATGGCTGCGACATTGAGGAGGCAGCTTATCGCGTTTTCAGCAATGGCGATGGCGCCTACGGGTCCAATGTAAACTTCCTAATAGAATCCAGTGCCTGGACCGATGATCAGGAAATCGCGGCGACTTACACCAACCGAAAGAGCTTTGCGATTAACCGCAAAGGGAAATCTTCCAAACAAGTTGAATTGCTGTCCAACGTCATGGGCCATGTGGATATGGCCTACCAAAATCTTGAGTCGGTGGAACTCGGCGTAACTACAATAGACCATTATTTTGATACTCTAGGTGGAATATCGAAGGCAGTGGCTTTGGCAAAGGGTGGAGTAGAAGTCCCCGTTTATGTCTCTGACCAGACCCAGGGCGAAGGCAAGGTGCGAACTCTGGGCGAACAGGTATCGCTTGAAACCCGAACTCGTTCGCTCAACCCCAAATGGTATGAAGGCATGCTTGCGCACGGCTATGAGGGCGTGCGCCACATCGAGTCACAGATTTCAAATACGATGGGCTGGTCTGCAACCACGGGGCAGGTGCGTCCTTGGGTTTACCAAGAACTGAGCGAAACATTTGTGTTGGATGACACGATGCGCAAGCGGCTTGCTGATCTGAATGCCGCCTCATCATCACGACTGATCAACCGACTTATCGAAGCGAGTGAGCGCAACTTCTGGCAACCGGATGCAGAGACACTTCAAGCACTGCACGACGCCAGTAACGAAATGGAAGACTGCCTGGAGGGCATAGACAAGCCATGAATATATTGGGACCAAATTCGCATTTTAAGAACAACAACCGACCATTGCCTGCTGGTCTTGACGGTGAGGGCAGTATGCAGGTTCAGCTGGATCCACAAATGGATATCGGAACTGCGAAAGTCTTTGCCGTTTACGGCAAGGGCGGAATTGGGAAGTCAACGACTTCGTCCAATCTGTCTGCAGCCTTTTCCAAACTGGGTAAACGGGTGCTTCAGATTGGTTGTGATCCCAAGCACGATTCAACTTTCACCTTGACCAAGAGATTGGTGCCGACAGTGATTGATGCGCTTGAAGAAGTGAACTTTCATTCCGAAGAGTTGCGCACCGAAGATTTTGTTTATGAGGGCTATAACGGTGTCATGTGTGTCGAAGCAGGTGGCCCTCCGGCAGGCACGGGCTGTGGTGGTTACGTAGTTGGCCAGACCGTCAAGTTGCTGAAAGAGCATCACCTATTGGAAGACTCCGATGTGGTCATCTTTGATGTGTTGGGCGACGTGGTTTGTGGGGGCTTCGCATCCCCTCTGCAACATGCAGAACGAGCTCTCATTGTAACCGCTAATGATTTTGACTCCATTTTTGCTATGAACCGAATTGTTTCCGCAATTGGTGCCAAGTCCAAAAACTATGAAGTTCGCGTTGGCGGAGTTATTGCCAATCGATCTCACGAGACCGATGAAATTGATCGTTTCAATGCAACGGTCGGTCTCGATAAGGTTGCCCATTTTCCAGATCTTGATGTGATCCGTCGATCCAGGTTGAAGAAATCTACTTTGTTCGAGATGGAGGACTCGCCTGAATTGGCAGCCGTACAAAATGAATATCTCAAACTTGCTGAAACGCTGTGGGAAGGACGTGAACCATTTTCCCCAACGCCAATGAAGGACCGGGAGATCTTTGATTTTCTCGGTTTTGACTAGGGAGAGCGACATGAGCAATACGAGCTATGAATCCAGGCGCGGCGAACTAGAAACCTATTTTGACAAGACTGCTGCCGACAAATGGAAGGCATTAACTTCAAACAGTCCGGTTAGCCGGATCCGGGCTACCGTGCGGGCAGGGCGCGATGAGATGCGCAGAAATTTGCTGCATCGGCTGCCGGCT
>CAJQPW010000104.1 GCA_905480295.1 uncultured Rhizobiaceae group bacterium
GGCCCACCACCAGCCGCTGGTGCTCCTAGGCAGCCCCAGCTAGCAGGCGCGCTTCAGCAAGCTGCTCCGGCGTGTCGACGGATAGGGAGGTGCCTTCCACCACAAAGGTGGCGATGGTGTAACCGGCCTCAATCAGGCGCAGCTGTTCCAGCCGTTCCAGGTCTTCCAACGGCGAGGCGGGCAGCTGATCCCAGATCGCCAAGACATCACCCCGAAAGCCGTACATCCCCACATGCCCCCAATAGGACGTGTGCTGATGCCATTCGGAGGGGTCGACATCCCTGACGTGGGGAATGGCAGAGCGGATTCATCAGGCTCGTGGGGCCTGGTAGCAACTGAAGGAACAGGGGTGGCGGGATCGCAACGACTGATGGGGAGTTTGTCGAGGGAGGCGACAAAGGCACTACCCACCACAACCGCACAAGAGCCAATCAAACATTGAAGCCATGCATGGCAAGAAAAAATGATGAAGCCAAAGGCATGCCAAGTGAAACAGCCAGAAATGCAAAGGTGATGAACTAAATTAAATCGAAAATATGCAGGCTATGAAGACCTCAATCATCATTCCCTGTTACAACGAGAAAAACGCCATTCGCGAGTCAATCGAATGGATTGGTTCGGTGATGCGGGAGGCGAACCTCAACGACGTTGAGATCATTGCTGTGAACGATGGATCCACTGATGGATCCGAGCATGTTCTGAATGCTCTGGCCGCTGAAAGCGTAAGCAGCAATTTGATTGTGATACATCACAAGCGCAATCAGGGCTACGGAGCCGCCCTGAAAACAGGCATCCGAAGAAGTCAGAGTGATTACATCTGCATCACCGATGCTGATGGAACCTATCCGAACGAGCGCATTCCAGAGCTGATTGAGAAGATCACCAGTAAAGATCTCGACATGGTGGTTGGAGCTCGAATCGGGCCCAACGTTGATTACTCCAAGATCCGCTCAATCCCCAAGATGATTTTGGTGCCATGGGTGTCTTTTCTTTGCGGCACCGATGTCCCTGACATGAACTCAGGGCTAAGAATTTTCAGGCGCGATCGGTCACTGGATTTCATCAAACTCTTACCAGACGGCTTCAGCTTTACAACCACCATCACCATCTGCTTACTGCGCAACCGCTACGCCGTTGAATTCACGCCCATAAGCTACGCCAAACGAATCGGAAAAAGTCACATCAAGCCCATCCGCGACACATTGCGATTTGCACAACTAATACTACGTACGGGTATGTATTTCGCCCCACTGAGACTTCTTTCTCCGCTGATCGTCGTCCTTGCCGGTCTTTTCACGGCGAGTGGTCTTTATGACTTGACCATACTTAATAACCTCACGGACAAAACAGTCTTACTTGGATTTGCAAGCCTGAATGTGTTCATGTTTGCGCTACTGGCTGACATGATCGACAAGCGATCTCGCTAATGATCAAGTGACCGATACTGAGACTTTTAGCTCAATTCACTCTTATAAGCGGCTTCTCTCCAGGGCGGATGCGTCTCCACACCTTTACCCCAAGATCAACCACCAACATTGCCAGACAAATCAGAGAGGCAGGGATAAAAGGAGTTGAGTAACGCGGCAGGAAATGACTGAACAAGCCATAAAACAGAAAGAAAGAAACCGGCACAATTGAGACCATTAGCCAGGAAAGCTTTCTCTCAAGAAAAGCGTATAGAGGCGAAACAAGAAGAGCAGAATAAGCCATAAAATTCAAAACAACACTAGGCCAAGTTTTCACTCGAAATCCCCAAAATCCCCGCCATCCAATAGGAAAGCTGGTGATCAGCGCATTGAGAGGACGCTCTCGGTAACTCGCCACAGCCATCGATTTTTTTTGATCTCGATCCAGAGACAATGCATTAGGAATAGCGCGCTTACCTTGTTGATAAAAAGAACGAACGTCTTCATAACGAGCCTCTTTCAGAGCAAGCTGATCGCAATCGAGCTTCCGATTAAAAACCGCCAACCTCCCTGAGCAAGAGAAATCACCATCGGAAAGATCCATCCAAGGCCCTAGAAGGTCACGACGCAATACCCTTGGCGCATAGGCATAAAAAGCATCAACAAACTCTTGAGCATTCATCTGATTGAAAGCCGAACGAATCAGCAAGACATCACCTCCCCCCTGAGCAATCACAGGCTTTAAAAAATATTTCTGGTTACGCATGACCCATGGCGTGACAACAATTAAAAATCCAAAAGAGATAGCCAGCAATGACTTCCAAAACCGTTTTGAGAACCCAGACATCACAAGAGCGACAAGAGGGAGAACGGTTATGGCCACGTAGGCACCCATCGCCTTAGTCAGAGCCAGAACCCCAAACACGACACCCGAAGCCAACAACCATCGACAGGAAGCCGAACGTGAAGCCATCAACAACAAAGCACCAAGCCAAACAAGAATCATCCCTGCAACCAACTCGGTATTCATCCCGTCAACTTGCTTCACCGCAAAAAATTGATTGATGGTTAAAACCAGGAACATGGACAAAAAATGCGCTGCCATCAAGGGCGCAAAAACAAGAACGGCGGTTAACCACAAACCGAGAAAAAGGGCACCAGCCCAGATCAGGTTGATCTGTTTAATGAGAACAAGAAAGCCGTCAGTAAAGGGCTGGGCAACTTGATCGAGAAGCCCCGGCGACAGCACATCGGCAGTCCTCAGGTAAAAAGCAAGAAAAAAGTTTGGGAAAGGCTCTCGGCGAAAACCGGGCACTACATTCGGCGCAATTGGCTCTCTGCTATAGATGCCATAACGAGCGAGGTTGACGCTAGAGCGAACATTCTGAGAGGCATCAACGCCTAGGGATTCAGAACTTATTACATGAAAATCATGAACCAACAAACAGAGAATCAACAATCCAACAGCTACAGCCAAGATGGTGTTAATGCGTCGAACATGAAGAGCTGACATATCTATTCAGGTCAAACAATCCGCAAGTCGACGTGCCTCTTCTAGCTGCTCCGGCGTGTCAACAGATAAGGATGTTCCATCCACTTTGAAGGTGGCAATTGTATGCCCCGCTTCAATCAAACGCAGTTGCTCCAACCGCTCCAGATCTTCCAGCGGTGACCAGGGCAACTGATCCCAACCGGCAAGCACATCGCCCCGGAAGCCATACATCCCCACATGCCCCCAATAGGAGGTGTGCTGATGCCATTCGGAGGGGTCGATATCCCTGACGTGGGGAATCGCAGAACGGGAAAAGTACAGGGCTCGGCCGTCATGGGCCAGCAACGTTTTCACAACGGCGGGGTTATGAATCGTCTCCGGCTAGAGCCGGTACACCGGCGTGACCACCGCTGGCACGGGGTCCAAACGCACAAACTCAGCTGCCATGGCCGAGACCACCCCAGGGTCAAGAAAGGGCTGGTCTCCTTGCACATAGATCACCGCCGTGGACAACAGGCGCGCCTGACGAGTCGCCTGATCCCATTGCGCCGCATCCTCCCCCCAGGCCAACGCCACCAACTGATCGGCGACGGAAGCAATCCGCTCGCTACCCGAGCTGCAGGTCTCTGCGGTCATCAACACGGAGACGCCCCAGTTTTCAGCCAAATCGCGCAAGCGCTCGCTATCCGTGCACAGCACCACAGCGGCTGGCCCCTGCGCTTGAGCGCAGCGTTCCAGCACCCGCTGGATCATCGGCTTGCCGCCGATGTCAGCCAACACCTTGTCGGGAAGCCGGGAGGACGCCAGGCGCGCCGGCACTGCCACCACAGAACGCTGAATCGTCATCAATCCCACAGCTTCATGGCGTCGTCACGGGCGCCAAACCATTCAGCCGCCAAACGGCCTCCCATCGTGCGTTGCTCACGAAACCAAGGACCGCCAAGCGTCCAATGGAGCATGG
>CAJQPW010000105.1 GCA_905480295.1 uncultured Rhizobiaceae group bacterium
TCCTAAAATCCACGCTCAAGAACTCGATCACGGTCTGCTGCTGATCGAAGATCTTGGCAATACCGGCATCATAACCGATCAACGTCAACCGATTGACGAACGCTATGTTGCAGCGATCGAAACGCTCAAAGCCGTGCATGAAAAGCAATGGCCCGACGCGGTCCAGCTTCAAGATGGCAGTCAATATTCTCTGGCCAATTTCGACCAGGACGCAATGATGATTGAGGTCGACCTGCTGGCCCAATGGTATGCGCCCTACAAATTGGGCAGGTCCCTTGCCGATCAGGAGTTGGCAGAACTTCAGACTATCTGGCGGAATATGATCGGGACCCTACAGTCGGCCGAGCATTCCATTGTGCTGCGTGACTATCATTCACCAAACATTATCTGGATGGCTGGATGCAGCGGCACCGACAGAACGGGGTTGATCGACTTTCAGGATGCATTGCGCGGGCCCAGCGCCTATGACGTAGCATCGCTGGCTCAAGATGCCCGGGTCGACGTCAGCGCAGAACTCGAAACGCTGTTGTTGGACCATTATTGCAAGCTGAGAACCGGTTTCGACGAAGAACAGTTTCGCGCAGCCTATGCAGTTCTGGCCGCGCAACGGGCAACAAAAATCCTCGGCATATTTGTCCGGCTTTGGCAAAGGGATGGCAAAGATGTCTATCTGGCACATTTGCCGCGCATTGAGTCCTATCTGCAAAGATCGCTGAAACATCCTGTCTTGCGCGAATACAAAGCCTGGGCTGCAGCGGTACTGAATATCTGATGGTCAGCGAAACCGAAAACCAATCCATCGACCGTGCAATGGTTCTGGCTGCGGGTTTGGGAACCCGCATGCGTCCGATCACTGATTCCATGCCCAAGCCCCTGGTACTGGTCAACGGCAAAACCCTGCTGGACCACGCTCTGGATGCGCTGGTACTTGGCGGAGTCAGTCGAGTCACGGTCAATGTTCATTATCTCGCCGATCAAATTGAAGACCATCTGGAAGCGCGTTCTCACCCGGCCATTGATATTTCAGATGAACGTCAGGCACTGCTTGATTCCGGTGGAGGGGTAAAAAACGCCATGACTGGCCTGGCTGAGGGCGCGTTTTTTATACTCAATGCTGATTCGTTTTGGGTCGATGGGGAAGGCTCCAATATTAAACGCATGCGTGCTGCCTGGAATCCGGAACAAATGGATATGATGTTGCTTGTATCCACAGCAGATCAATCAACGGGGTTTGATGGTCCGGGTGACTTTTTCATGAATGATTTAGGGGTTCTGACACGTCGCGGAGAAGCTGTTTCTGCCCCATACATTTATGCGGGAGCGATTGTCGCAAAGGCAGAACAATTCCAGGCCATCAGGCAGGATGTATTCTCGCTAAACACGCTGTTCGACAAGGCGATTGCAGAAAACAGACTATACGGCTGCAAATTGAATGGGTTATGGTTGCATGTGGGCACACCCGCTTCGATTGCAGAGGCAGAGCAGGCCATTGAAACAGACGCCTCCCGACAGCCAATCAGAAACCCGACGGCACCCAGCTGACGGATTGCCGAATATCGCTTCCATTCCACCGGGAAGCCCGTTCCTGCCGACTCTTGTAGACACGCTGTTTGACGGAACATTGATCGATGGCTTTGTGCCAAATGATGATCCGCTTGCCCTGGCCAATATAACAATCTGGGTGCCGACCCGTCGCGCGGTTCGTGCGCTGGCCGACGCGTTTGTCACGCGGTTTGAGGGACAGTCAGCAATGCTGCCTTCAATCCGCGCCCTGGGCGATGTCGATGGGGACGATTTGTTATTCAGCCCTGCCGAAGCCGATCTGCATCCATCCCTGGAACCGGTTATTGAACCCATCAGGAAGCAGTTGATCCTGTCGCGACTGGTCAATGCTTGGTCAAACTCTCTCAAGCCGGAACAGCGCAGCCTCTACGAGGGTGCCGACATTGTCATGCCGGCCTCCATGAGCGATGCAATTTGGTTTGCCACCGATCTGGCCGATCTAATGGATGCCGTCGCAACCGAAGAAGCTGATTGGGCAGCACTGGTTGATCTGGTGCCTGATGATTATGCAAATTGGTGGAAACTGACCCTGGAATTCCTACAGATTGCGACGACCAACTGGCCCGGAATCCTGGACGAATTGAATCAACAGGATGGTGCCAGCCTGCGGTCGGAAATGCTGCGTAAACAGGCAGACAGCTATCGCAAATTCGGCGCTCCGGGTCCTGTGATAGCAGCCGGTTCCACGGGGTCGATCCCTGCCACCGCTGATCTTCTGAAATCCATTGCCCATATGGAACACGGTATTGTGGTATTGCCCGCACTCGACCGTGACCTCGACGATGAGACATGGGAAAAAATTGACCTGCCCAACAATGAAAGGGACGATTACGGTGCCGCCTCCGGCCACCCTCAATATGGTTTGAAAAAGCTGCTGTCCCGGTTGGGTACCAGTCGCACGATGCAGGAAATTCGCCATCTGGATGGCAGCGTCAACCCTGTTAGCGGCGCCCTGCGCCTGCGCGAAAAACTGGTCAGTGAAGCACTGCGCCCAGCCCAGTCTACCGGACAATGGCAAGACCTGATCTCGGTCGTATCACCAGAGCAGAGCCAGCAGGCACTGGCCGGCGTCAGCCTTGTCGAAGCCCGGGACGAGCGCGAAGAAGCATTGGTCATCGCCATGGCTCTTCGTGAGACCCTGGAACAACGGCACCAAACAGCCGCCCTTGTGACACCTGACAGGAATCTTGCCCGCCGTGTTGCAGCCGAGATGCGGCGGTTTGGGCTCGAAATCAATGATTCAGCGGGGCAGCCACTGCGAAAAACCACCATTGGAGACTTTGTCAGACTGGTCGTGCGTGTGGGTTTTGCAGCTCCAGACCCCATCGCCTTGATCAGTCTTCTCAAACACCCGTTGACCCTGCTGGGCGAGACACCTGCCCGGGCACGAAGGGCAGCAAATCTGTTTGAGCTGGTCATTCTTCGCGGTGCCATATCCCCGCCAGCGTTTGGCCAGTTTGCAAGCCATGTGGAAAAGGTCGAAACCTCCATGGAGGGCGGCACAAAGCGCATTGCCCGCAGCGTTCGCCGAATTTCACAACGCGACTGGAAGCTGATTCACGCTCTGGCCTCTCGGCTGGACAGTCTGCTGCTCCCTGATCTGAATGATGATTGCATCAACGGTCTTGATCAACTTACAACCACCACCATTCAGCTGTTGGAGACATTCGGTGTCGATGCAAGCGGGGAGCTTGATAGGCTGTATGCGACCGAACACGGCAAGCAGATTGCAGGCTTTCTCGGTGACCTGCTGACCCATGGTGCCCTGTTGCAATCCAGTTTTGCACAATGGCCAGATGTATTTGACGCGCTCTTTGAGCCTCAGGTGACGCGCCCAACCAGTGGTGCACATCCAAGGGTCACCATACTCGGCCCGTTGGAATCCCGCCTGCAGACCTATGACCGCGTTGTACTGGGGGGAATGAATGAAAAATCATGGCCGGCGGCAACCCGAAACGGTGCCTTTCTCTCCCGGCCAATGAAATCAGGACTGGGACTGCCTCCGCCGGAACGACGGACGGGCCTTGCTGCACATGATTTTCAGGTTCTGATGGGCATGAAAGATGTGGTGCTGACCCGCAGCCTTAAATCAGACAATGCTCCCACCGTGGCGTCGCGCTGGTTGCAACGGTTGATGATCGTTTCCGGACCGTCCGTCAGTGATGCAATGCGCCAGCGGGGACAGCAATATCTTGACTGGGCCGATCAAATTGACGCTGCTAAGGGGGCACCACGGCCCTGTTCCCAGCCCCGACCGAAACCGTCGGTGGCGCTGCGTCCAACAACACTTTCAATTACGGAAATCGAAACCTGGATTGAAGACCCCTACGCGATTTATGCCCGCCACATCCTGAAATTGGAACCACTGGCGCCGTTGGTGCGCCAAGCCGATGCCCGCGAGAAGGGCACGCTCTATCATGCAATTTTCGAAGACTTTATCCGTCAGGTCAATGATCCGTTTGCAGACACGGCATGGGAACAGCTTCTTGTCATTGCCACCGATCATTTTGAAAGCCTGGCTTTGCCGCGCGAGATTCAAGCCTATTGGCAACCGCGTCTTCATCAGGTTGCCAGATTATTCCTCGACTGGCACCGCGACCATCTCGATCAGGTTGAGCGCGTTCATGTCGAGCTTTCGGGACGAACCGATGAGGGGTTGGATGGGTTTGTATTGCGTGGACGGGCCGATCGCATCGACCTGTTGAAGGATGGGCGGTTGGCGCTGATAGATTACAAGACCGGTTTGCAGCCCAGCGCAAAGTCGGTAGCCGATCTGGAATCTCCCCAATTGCCGCTGGAAGCTGCAATGGCAAGGCACGGTGCGTTCGGCCCGGACCTTGCCCGCGAAGCCGCATGGCTCGGTTATGTTCGCCTTCGGCCCACCGATACGCTGAAGGTCGATCGAATCGGTACCGATGAATCACGCACTGCCAAGGCCAGCGCGCTGAGCACGCAGGTATGGAAAAATCTGGCCGACATGATCAGCGCCTATCGTGACCCGAACAAAGACTACCGATCAAAGGCCCGACCGGCAGCCAAGAAACAATGGGAGGGCGACTTTGATCATCTGGCGCGCGTGCGCGAATGGTCCTTTGCCGATGACGGGGAGGGAGAAGCATGAGCCACGCTTTTGAAATCGACCCCCACACCAAGGCCATGCAGGCACGCGCCTCTGAACCGACCCATTCCGCCTGGGTGTCTGCCAATGCAGGTTCGGGCAAGACTTTTGTTCTGTCGCGGCGCGTGGTGCGCCTGTTGCTGGCCGGTGTCGAACCTTCCCGCATTTTATGCCTGACCTACACCAAGGCAGCCGCAGGCGAGATGTCAAACCGCGTGTTTGAAATTCTTGGAAAATGGGCGGTTATGACAGACGCGCAATTGCGCGAGGAACTGCTGAGCGTAGAAGGCAAAACACCCACTGTCATCCAGATGAACCAGGCCCGCATCCTGTTTGCCAGAGCACTGGAAACGCCCGGCGGTTTGAAGATCCAGACCATTCATGCCTTTTGCGAAGCGCTGTTGCACCAGTTTCCACTTGAAGCAAACGTGCCGGGCAAGTTTTCGGTCATGGATGATGGACAACAACAGCGGTTGATTGAAGAGGCACGAAAGAGAGTCATCGTAGATGCCGATGCGCACCCCGGCAGTCCGCTGGGGCAAAGCTTTATTTCCATGATGGAAGTTGCCACCGATGGAGAAATCGAACGGGCACTGAAAAACATTGTCGAGCAAAGAGAGGAACTGGCGGAATGGCTTGAGCAGATTGGCGGGCCGGAAGGAGTGGGCAAGCAGGCCCGACACCAATTCGCGTACTCTGCAAATGACACGGTTGCAGGCCTGTGTGAACAGGCCGTCAAACAGTCCATATTTGCCATCGATGACCTTCGTCAGATGTCAAACATTGGCCAGTCGTCCCCGGCAGCATATGACCGCAATCTGGCTGCGCGTATCGAAAGTTTTTTTCTTGCCAAATCACCAGACGACCAGCTGGCCGAGCTGGCGAAAATCTTTCTGACCTCGACGGGCGGAATAAGAACGTACAAAGGATTCGCCGGCAAAGAAGTCAAAGCTCATTTCCCGGACCTTGAAGCAATGCTGGAGGTGGAGGCTCCTCGCCTGATCAAGGCCCAGCGACGCGTCAAAACCTTTTGCCAGATTGTTGAGACCGAACGCCTGATGGTCGTGGCTGAACAGGTCATTAACCAATATCGTAACGACAAGAGAAACCGAGGGTTGCTGGATTTTGATGATCTGATCAACCGAACGGGAGATCTGCTGACACGAAAGGATGCCCGCGCGTGGGTGTTGTACAAGCTCGACCTGGGGATCGACCATATTCTTCTTGACGAAGCGCAGGATACCAGCCCTCAGCAATGGCAAATCATAGGTGCTTTGGTTGATGAGTTCTTTTCAGGCGAGTCCGCCAAGGTGAACCGGCGAACGGTTTTTGCGGTGGGCGACGAAAAACAATCAATCTATTCGTTTCGGGGTGCGGAGCCACGCAATTTTTCGGTTCAACGTCGCCACTTCCTGCGTCAGGCCAATGCAGCAAATATGGAATTTGCAGATGTTGGTCTTGGCCTGTCTTTCCGTTCGACCAGCGACGTATTGGGCGCGGTGGATACAGTGTTTGCGCTTGAAGACAATGCCCGTGGCCTGACATTTGACGCGGCGCCGCCACCGCACACCGCAGCCCGCAAAAATGACCCGGGCTCGGTTGAAGTATGGGACCTGTTGGAAGGAGATGATGGAGAAGTGCCGGAGAACTGGCATGTGCCCGTTGACGTATCCACCCAGCACCAGGCGCTTCAACTGGCCGACAAAATTGCACAACAATTGAACAACTGGATCGGCACTGAGCCCTTGCATGCCAAGTCCAGGCCAATTGGAGCCGGTGACATTCTGGTGCTGGTGCGATCAAGAGATCGTTTTGTTGGCGCCCTCAATCGGGCGCTGAAGGAATATGACATCCCCGTGGCCGGTGCTGACCGACTGGCCATCACCGATCACATTGCCGTTCAGGACCTGATGGCTCTCGGGCAGGTCATGCTGACCCCGGATGACGATCTGTCGCTCGCCACGGTGTTGAAAAGCCCGCTGCTTGGTTTGAACGAACAGGATTTGCTTGATCTTACTTTATCTCGCTTTAACGAGACGGATATTCAGACAGGCAAATCCAGTCTTCATGAGGCAATGTCAAAGTCCACTCTGCCGCATATAGCGCAGGCCTTTGAGACAATTGCCCTGTGGCGAAACCTGGTCGACCAGATGCCCGTTTATGAGTTTTATGCCCGCATTCTGAGCGTGTATGATGGGCGCAAAAACATGCTCTCCCGCCTCGGTTCGGAGGCCGAGGATGTGATCGATGCCTTTCTTAACGCGGCCCTGGATCGCGAAAGCAAGGATACGCCGGGACTTCAGGCCTTTCTCAATGATTTGACCAACGAACAACCAGAAATCAAACGTGAAATGGACCGGACCGCGGGTGAGGTACGCATTATGACCGTTCATGCCGCCAAGGGTCTTGAAGCGCCGATTGTGTTTCTCGTTGACAAATGTGGTCCGGCATTTCAAGCGCAGCACGCACCTGCTCTGTATCAATGGCAAGATAGTGATACTGACAACGGATATTTGTGGGCCCGTTCCTCGTCTCAACAGGGCGACGTTACGCTAAAGCTTCGCGAAGAAGAACAGCGCAAGGCGGAGGAGGAGCATCGCCGACTATTGTATGTCGGCATGACCCGCGCCGAAGATCGACTGATCATCTGCGGATATCGGGGAAAAAATAATCCTCCAAAACCAAACTGGCACGCCATGGTGAGTGAGGCGCTTGAACCCGGATGGCGCGATGTGTTCGATAATGAAGGTCATTTGTTGTGGCATCAGTGGAATGCTGAAGACACACGTGCCGCATCTCTTACTCTGGCTCCACAGGGGGCTGATGACCAGCCACACCGCCCTCAAGCGCTACCGGATTGGATGTTTCATCAACTGCCAACCGAGCGGGCCTTGCCCAAGCCGCTTAGTCCGTCACGGGCTCAGGCCTTTATCGACGAGGTGCTGGTGCAGGACCTTAAGGTCAAATCACTGTTGGACAGGCAGGAGCAAAACGAAGGTACTGGTGAAACAGATTCAACCCAAGATCCGGTGGATCCACGAATACAGGGCACAGCCCTCCACAAATTATTGCAGGTCTTGCCTCAATTCGATCCATCTGAACGCCGCATCAAAGCCGAATCTTATCTTGTTCGACAATTACCACAGGTTACCGACTCGCGAAGATCGGACTTGATTGATGGCGTATTGAATGTACTGGACGATCCCAGGTTAAAGGGCTGTTTCGATCTCGAAACAAGCGGTGCAGAAATTCCAATTATGGGAAAAATTGACTTGTCCAGTGGACCGCGGTCCATATCCGGCACGATCGATCGCCTCGCTGTAAAGCAAGATGGGGTCTATCTGATTGATTTCAAAACAAGCACCAATGTTCCCCAAAGCAACGCGGACCTGCCTCCGGATTATGTGACGCAGATGGCACTTTACCGCGAATTGGTCAGGCCACTCTATGCGGGGAAACCGGTATATTGCTGGTTGATCTGGACCCACGCCCCCCTGGGCCCGGTAATCATGGACCTATCTGCCAACGATCTCGACCATGCAATGAACAAAATCGCGCAGCTGTGAACACATTGATACCTTTCTGCTCCTTGACCCGGAAGGTCGCGCTCCCTACGTTCCGGCCAACGAGGCGCAAACCATGATTCCTGAAGTCAGGAATTTTTAGGAGCAAAATATGGCGACTGTTAAAATCGATTCCGGAAACTTTGATTCCGATGTGTTGAATTCCGAAACCCCTGTTGTGGTTGACTTCTGGGCCGAATGGTGTGGGCCGTGTAAGATGATTGCCCCCAGCCTGGAAGAAATTTCCGCTGAGATGGGCGACAAGGTCAAAATTGCCAAGGTCAACATGGATGAAAACCCGGATCTTGCCGCAAAATATGGCGTGCGTTCGATACCAACCCTTTTGATGTTTAAGGGCGGCGAGCCGGTTGCAATTCAGGTCGGTGCAGCCCCTAAAAACAAGCTTTCAGACTGGATCTCAAACGAGATTTAGCCCTCTGCTATCCAAAACAACGATTCGCACCCGGTTCATTGAGCCGGGTGCTTTTTTATGAGCTGAAATTGCTGTAGCAAGGAGAAACCCCTAACGGCCCGATCATCATGACTGAACCAAAGAACACCCCTTCAATCGACGCAGAGACCCAGACCCGGCTGCTGGCACAGGCGCTGCCCTATATGCAGGCCCATTCCGGAAAGACGGTGGTGATCAAATATGGTGGCCACGCCATGGGAGATGCAAAACTGGGCGAGGCCTTCGCCAGCGATGTTGCCCTGTTGCGTCAATCCGGCGTCGAGCCAATCGTCGTTCATGGCGGCGGGCCACAAATTGGTGCGATGCTGGAGCGGATGGGCATCAAGAGTGAATTCAAAGGCGGCATGCGGGTAACCGACAAAGCGACGGTGGAAATTGTTGAAATGGTGCTGGCTGGCTCCATCAACAAGAACATTGTTGCCGATTTCAATGCCCATGGTGCGCGCGCCATCGGCTTGTGCGGCAAAGACGGCAACATGGTACGCGCCAAGAAAATGCGCCGTACCCAGCGCGATCCCGACAGCAAGATTGAGCAGGTTATCGATCTTGGTTTTGTCGGTGAACCGGAAAGCATTGACATATCGGTTCTCAACACGGTGACTGGATCGGGCCTGATCCCGATTGTTGCACCGGTTGCCTTTGGCGACGATGGTGAAACCTATAACGTCAATGCAGATACCTTTGCCGGTGCTGTTGCCGGGGCTCTGGATGCCGACCGGCTGTTGTTTTTGACCGATGTGCCCGGCGTGCTCGACAAGGACGGGAACCTCATAAATCGACTTAGCGTCAAACAGGCTCTGGATCTGATTGAAGACGGCACGATATCCGGCGGCATGATTCCCAAAGTGGAAACCTGTATTGATGCGTTGAAGGCCGGTGTGGAGGCCGTTGTTATCGTCAACGGCCGTGCTCCCCACGCGGTGCTGTTGGAGCTGTTTACCGACCACGGTGCCGGGACCATGTTTGTACAATGACCGCGCATGATCGAAAGCAGCAGCTTCAACAATCTTTTGCCAGTGTAACCGAGTGGGTGTTTGATCTCGACAACACGCTGTACCCTCGCCACTGCGATCTGTTTGCGCAAATTGACTGGAAGATGACCGATTATGTGTCCGATCTGTTGTCGTTGCCCAAGGATGAAGCACGCAAGCTGCAAAAGGACCTGTACCGAAGTCATGGGACCACGCTGCGCGGTCTGATGGAGCGCTACTCCATCGATCCACACGACTTTCTCGACAAGGTTCACGATATTGACTATTCACCGGTCGAACCGAATCCGGCTCTTGGCGACCTGATCGCCGCATTGCCCGGGCGCAAGCATATATTCACCAATGGTGATGTTCCCCACGCCAGGCGCACCACGGACAGGCTCGGCATTACCGATCATTTCCACGAGGTTTTTGATATTGTTGCCTCCGATCTGGTGCCAAAACCGGCGGAAGGTCCCTATATCAAGTTCTTCGACAGCCACGGTGTAAACCCGAAAAGCGCAGCGATGTTTGAAGACATGCCCCGGAACCTGGACGTGCCCAAACAATACGGCATGCAGACCATTCTAGTGGTTCCTTCAACGGGATCGCTGCATTCTGCCGAGACCTGGGAACATGAAGTATCGGACCAGCAGCTGATCGATTATTCAACCGATCATCTGGATGATTTTCTCGCTGATGTGCTGGCCGCTCTCAATGATATGCCGGTCGACTGAACACCCGATCGCATATTCCAACTCTCAAATGCCTGACTGGGCCAGCATATCGCTCAAGCTGACCTGTGGTCTGGGGCCGATATGCTGAATCACTTCCGCCGCAGCCAATCCACCAATTCGGGCGCAATCAGCGAGACTTCTGTCTCTGGTTAGGCCGAACAGAAACCCGCTGGCATAAAGATCCCCGGCTCCTGTTGTATCTTCCAGATGATCAATCGCGTGCGCTTCAACGGGTGTTAAATTGTCAGGTGTCACCACAATGGAACCCTTTTCACTGCGCGTTACAGCGGCCAGGTCGATATCTTTTTGGACGGCAGAAAGTGCCGTGTTGAAGTCAGCCGTTTCATAAAGTGATTTCAGTTCAGATTCATTGGCAAAGATAATATCGACCGTTCCACTGCGCATCAGTTCGAGAAACTCGTCCCGGTAACGATCCACACAAAAGGAATCCGACAGGGTGATGGCAACACGGCGTTCGTTGTCATGTGCAATCTGCGCCGCCAGGCGAATGGCATCCTTGGCCAGAGGCGGGTCCCACAGATAACCTTCAAAATAGGTGATTTGCGAGTCGGCCACCACCGCTGCGTCTATGTCTTCCGGCTGCAGTTCAACGCAGGCACCCAGATAGGTATTCATCGTCCGCTCACCATCAGGGGTGACGAAAATCATCGAACGCGCGGTGGGTGGCGGAGCAACCAACGGCTTTGTTTCAAAATGAACACCAATTGCGCGGATATCATGGGTGAAAATTCTGCCCAGGTGATCATCAGCCACTTTACCAAAATAGGCCGCCCTCCCACCCAAACTTGCGATGCCGGCGGCCGTGTTTCCCGCACTTCCACCAGATGCTTCGATCGCGGGCCCCATCACCGAATAGAGATGTTCAGCCCTGTCGGCGTCGATCAGATTCATCGCCGCCTTGATAATGTTCTCGCGAACCAGGAAATCATCTTCCGCGCGAGCAATGATATCAACAATGGCGTTGCCCACCGTAAGAACGTCAAACTTAGAAGAAACCACTGGGAACCCTACAATCGCTATTTTAGTGATCCACTAGCGATTTCAAGGCCGAAAATAAACCCCATTACCTTGCACGCCCGTTCTGATGACCCCATTTATCGTCCAGTTACGTCATCAAGAGCCAAAACAATGAATCAACGGGGCCTGCCCAGCGCGATTTCTGCATCTATCTCGCAACTTCTGTCACACCCCTTCCGTTCGGTGCTGTGGAAGTCGATTGGGCTGACGATTGTTCTGCTCATTGCCCTTTGGTGGATCCTGCAGGCACTCAACGCAGCATTTCTGCTGCCGATGCTGGGCGAGAATTCCTGGGCTGCCACAGTCCTTGTCTGGGTGCTGGGAACGGGACTGGTGCTGGGCATGGGATTTCTGGTGGCTCCGGTAACATCGGTCTTCGCCGGTGTATTTCTGGACGACATAGCCGATGCAGTGGAAGCAAGGCATTACCCGCAGGACCCGGCTGGGGTCTCATTGAATCTGTCTCAATCGTTGGGCATTACCCTGCGGTTTTTCGGCCTTGTGCTCTTGGGTAACTTTATTGCTCTGCTTCTGGTGCTGTTTCTCGGACTAGGGGTTTTGATCTTTTTCCTGCTCAACGGCTACCTGTTGGGTCGGGAGTATTTTCAGTTTGCCGCCCTGCGCCACCGGTCGGTGTCGGAAGTCGATCTGCTACAGAAACAGTATGGACTTGAAATATTTCTTGCCGGCCTGGCAATCGCAGCCTTGTTGACAGTGCCAATTCTTAACCTGCTCACGCCGCTGTTTGCCGGAGCGCTGATGGTTCACATTTACAAAAACGTCGAAGCCAAGGCCCAGCGTAACGGCGGAGTCAGCGCATCTGGCTAAACCGCAACGGGCGGACAGTCAGTCTTCCAGAGGAACAATCGCTGCTGGAATTGAGCAGGATTTTTCCTTTGCCTTGCACAGGTCTGCGATGATGCAATTTTGACATTCTGGCTTTCGGGCCTTGCAGGTGTAACGACCGTGCAGGATCAACCAGTGATGGGCATGGAATAGGAATTCTTCCGGTATGCGCCGCATCAGGATGTCTTCAACATCATCAGGTGTTTTTCCTGGCGCCAGACCGAGGCGATTGCCAATGCGAAACACATGGGTATCGACCGCCATGGTTGGTACACCGAAGGCCATCGACATCACCACATTGGCAGTTTTGCGACCAACACCGGGCAATGTAATCAACGCATCGCGATCGCGAGGGACTTCTGAGTCAAAATCATCAATCAGCTTTTGCGACAGGGCAATCACATTCTTTGCCTTGTTACGATAAAGACCAATTGTTTTGATGTAGTCGCGGACCTTGGCTTCACCAAGCGCCAGCATTTTCTGCGGCGTATCGGCAACCTTAAATAATTCCTTCGTCGCCTTGTTCACACCGACATCGGTTGCCTGAGCCGACAGGGCAACGGCAACCACCAGTGTGTAAGGATTGACGTGATCCAACTCACCCTTCGGTTCGGGCCGTTGCTGGCGAAACCTCTCGAATATTTGATGGATTTCAACGCGCGTATACCGAGAGCGCGGCAATTTCCTTGCGACTTTTGCGCGCGGTTGTTTTGAAACTGCTGTTTTGTGGCTACTCTGTGTCATGGCTCTGCTCTATACTAGAGTGATGAGTTCGCACAATATTGCATCCAACGACATCGTGTTTTCCGCACGGCTTACTCCTTATAGATCCCTCAACCAACAGGGATTTACAATTCTCATTGGTTTGGTTGGAGCGCTTTGTTTTGTCATCGGAATGGTGTTTTTTGCGCTCGGGCTCTGGCCCGTTTTGGGCTTTATGGGGCTTGATGTCGCCCTGATTTATTGGGCCTTCAAATCCAATTACAGAGCTGCCAGGGCCTATGAGGATGTGGAAATTTCGCGACGCCATGTCCTGTTGCGAAAAGTTAATCCGAAGGGAATTGCCAGCAACCATGAATTTCCCCAATTCGGTACCCGGTTTGAAATAGAACGACACACGGAAATTGGCATCACAAAAATGCAGCTCAGCCACCGCTCAAACAGCGTTGAGTTTGGATATTTTCTCAATCCGCTCGACCGGGACAGTTTTGCCAGCGCATTTCAAGAGGCGATGATCACGGCAAAACATTGAGCAAGTTTCGGGTGGCGGGTCATCGCTGAATTTGATTGATTACGGACAAACAACCCCCTGCGGAGCAAGATCATGTTGGCCAACGCCCAGGATTTGAAACCAGTAATGAATTTGTCTGATGCCCACGAAGACTATGAAACCGTTCGCACGGTTCTGCAGCACATTACAGAAAACTGGCGGGATCATCCCGATCTCGACGAGCTCACCGGTCTGACCGGTCTGCCAGCCACACGACTGCAAAAAACATTTACCCGTTGGGCTGGAATATCACCCAAGGCCTTTTTGCAAGCAGTTACGCTGGACCACGCCAAACGATTGCTGGATGATGGTCTTCCCCTGCTAGATACATCGTTTGAACTGGGCTTATCCGGTCCCGGCCGCCTGCATGATTTGTTTGTAACCCACGAAGCCATGTCACCCGGTGTGTATAAGGCGCAGGGAGAAGGCTTGGAAATTCGATATGGATTTCATTCATCGCCCTTCGGTGAAGCGCTGATTATGGCAACAGACCGCGGATTGGCTGGCCTCGCCTTTGCCGATGAACGCGGCGAAGACGGTCGCCACAAAGGTGAGGTGGGCACCGGTTCCTTTAATCGCCCGGAAGCTCTCGACGACATGCGCAAGCGTTGGCCCAAGGCGACCTATATCGAGGACCAGGTGACCACTGCACCGTATGCTGCACGCATATTCGACCCCGCCCGCTGGTCCCCCGAACAACCTTTGAGGGTTGTCCTGATCGGCACCGACTTTCAAATACGGGTGTGGGAAGGTTTGCTCAAAATTCCGGTGGGGAAAGCCACCACCTACTCCGATCTTGCCTGTCGTGTTGAACGTCCCGACGCCGCACGTGCCGTTGGTACGGCGGTTGGGCGCAACCCGATTTCCTTTGTCGTGCCGTGTCATCGGGTAATCGGCAAATCCGGTCAGCTGACCGGATACCACTGGGGTCTTACCCGAAAGCGTGCCATGTTGGGATGGGAAGCAGGCATCACCACCCACTGAGTTCATCATCTTGACTGCTCCATTCTGCATCTATCCGGAAAAACCTGTGATAGTCTGGAGCGATGATCGCGGAACACCTGCTCCACCCTACCCGAAAGGGTCTGTATTGCCCACCGGGCGACTTCTATATTGATCCGGTCTCTCCTGTGGAGCGGGCGCTGGTTACCCATGGCCACGCCGACCATGCCCGTTCTGGCCACCATCACGTCTGGGCGACCCGGCAGACCCTGGACATCATGGCGCTGCGCTATGGAGAGGACTTTTGTAAAGTTCCCCACGAAATGCCATTGCGCGAACGGTACGCCGTAAACGGAGTAGGCGTGGAATTTTGGCCCGCCGGTCACATTCTGGGATCAGCGCAGATATTGGTCAGCTATCAGGGCACCCGAGTTCTTGTATCAGGTGACTACAAGCGGCGACATGATCCAACATGCATGCCGTTCGAATTCGTACCCACCCCTGAACCGGTAGATGTGTTCATCACCGAAGCAACCTTCGCTCTGCCTGTCTTTCGACACACCGACGACCATGAGCAGATTACCAATCTGCTCAATTCAGTCAGTCAGTTTCCTGACAGAACCCATCTGGTTGGCGTTTATGCACTTGGAAAGGCGCAGCGGGTCATCGGTCTGTTGCGTCAGGCCGGATACAGCGAAACCATCTATATCCATGGCGCACTGAAAACCTTGTGCGACTATTATGTCAGCCAGGGTGTCGAACTTGGTTCATTGCAACCAGCGACCCTTGAAAATGGAAAAAAGGCTGATTTTGCCGGTAAAATCGTGCTCGGACCACCCTCGGCATTTACAGATAAATGGAGCAGGCGGTTCGCGAATCCACTGATCTGCTTCGCGTCTGGATGGATGCAAATTCGCCAGCGTGCGAAACAACGCGGCGTGGAATTGCCGTTGATCCTTTCTGATCACTGCGATTGGGACGAGTTGCTTGACACCATCGCCCAATTGCAGCCCCGTGAGGTCTGGGTAACCCATGGCAGGGACGACGCCCTGGTGCATTGGTGTGGGCTGAACCAGATCAGAGCCAAGCCCCTGAACCTGGTGGGTTACGAGGATCAGAACCAGTGAAGAATTTTTCCCATCTGCTTGATCGCCTGCTGCTCACCCCGTCTCGCAACGCAAAACTGCAGCTGCTTCAGGATTATTTTGGGCAGACGGCTGATCCGGACCGGGGTTACGCTTTGGCCGCCCTCGCCGGTAGCCTGGAAATTGCAAACGTTAAACCCGCCGTACTGCGCCAGATGATGTACCAACATATGGATGAGACACTGTTCAGGCTCTCTTACGACTATGTTGGCGACCTCGCTGAAACGATCGCCCTGGCTTGGGATGATCAGCAACACTCCTCACCAGCCACCGCGACCGAACACCCGGCCTTGTCCGATGTCGTGACCGGGCTGCAGCAGATGGGCAAAACCAACGCCGTCAAACAATTGTCGGACTGGATGAATCAGCTTGATTCATCGGGTCGTTACGCGTTGTTGAAATTGGTGACCGGCGGTTTGCGAATCGGGGTCTCGGCGCGGCTCACCAAACAGGCATTGGCCCAATTGGGGCAGGTTGACGTGACAGAAATTGAAGAATTGTGGCATGGGCTCCAACCCCCTTATTCAGAGCTGTTCGGCTGGCTTTTGCACGGTCAGGAAAAGCCGTCACAGCAGGCCGCTGCACCCTTTCGCCCCGCCATGCTGGCCCATGCACTGGTTGATTCCGATCGGGACAAGCTTGATTCTGCCGACTTTTCAGCGGAATGGAAATGGGATGGTATCCGCATTCAGGTATCTGGTGAGGCAGGAACCAGGCGCATCTATACGCGTAGCGGCGACGAGGTTAGTCAGGCGTTCCCCGATCTGCTCGATGCAGTGGATTTTCAGGGAACGATTGATGGTGAACTGCTTGTGGGCCGGCAGGGTGATGATGGACACATAGAAATCGGCAGCTTTAGCGACCTTCAGCAACGGCTGAACCGAAAAACGGTTTCGAAAAAACTGCAAGCCTCGCACCCGGTAATCATCCGCGCCTATGACCTGTTGTGGGATGGTCGCAAAAACCTGCGCAATTTACCTTTTTCAGAGCGACGCAAACATTTACAAGATTTTATTCCACTTCTGGAACGATCCAGATTTGATATATCACCCTTGATCGAATTCAACAGCTGGACAGACCTGGCTGAGCGACGGGATTGTCTGCCGCACCCGGCTATTGAGGGCGTGATGCTCAAGCGATGGGATTCGCACTATGTAGCAGGACGGCCCCGGGGTTTGTGGTTCAAGTGGAAACGGGATCCGATGATCGTCGATGCTGTGTTGATGTATGCACAGCGCGGCCATGGCAAACGCAGCAGTTATTATAGCGACTATACGTTTGGTGTCTGGACATCCGACAATGTGCTGGTGCCAGTCGGTAAGGCCTATTTTGGATTTACCGATGAAGAGCTGAAACAGATCGACACATTCGTGCGTACC
>CAJQPW010000106.1 GCA_905480295.1 uncultured Rhizobiaceae group bacterium
CAGCCAGACGCGGATGCGCGACTTGCCGCGCCCCTCATCGAGCCGGTCAGCATGGTCATGCTTTGCATATTTAAGGGCCGGGGGTTCGGTGCCAACCACGATGGCGCGGCGGGCCCGGTCCCAGACCTTAAAATCGGAACGGCTGTTGCCAACATAGTCAAAACCCTTTTCCCCAAACCGCTTGACCAGTCGTTCAGCCTTTGTGCTGCTGGACAGGTTGGTCTGGTTGTCGGAGGCCTCAACAGAACTGAACAGTTTCAGATGATCTGCAACGGCAGCGGCATATTTGCGATGGGATGCTGTGGCAAGAACCAGTTCCCGCCCGGCCTGTTTCTGCTGTTTCAGCCATTCAAGCATGGTTGCGTTAAAGGGCAGGCGCTTGGCATCGGGCGCAACGCGCCGGGCAATTTCTGCCTTCATGTTTGCCTTGCCCTTGAGCAACCAGACCGGAAGCATGAACAGATAGATGATGTTGGTGCGCAACAGCATGAAGATGGCTTCATGCAACAGGTCGGTGTTGATCAGGGTGCCATCAAGGTCCACGCAAAGCGGAATCTTGTGTGACTCAGAATCCTGGCCAAGTTGCTCGACAGTAATACCCATGACAGGCCCCACCTGTATTTGTCCAAAGTTGAGCCAGCATGATTGAATTTGTTTCAGGTATTGTTGAAAGTGATGTTCAAATGATAGCGGTGGCGGTGACTGTTTTTTAACCACCCGAAGTGGTGCAGACCCGACACCGTCGCGGCCTTCCATTCCGATGTCGCAAACGGAGTGGTGGTTCGCCTGCTTTGGCAGGATATTGTCTACCAAACAGGACCGGATTTTGCCGGTTATCTAACTTTCTCAAAGGAAAGACATCATGCAGAACAAAGCGCGGGCAGTCGTAATCGGTGGCGGTGTTGTCGGGGTTTCAACGCTTTATCATCTGGCCAAAAAGGGCTGGACCGACAGTGTTCTGCTTGAACGAAAGGAACTGACATCCGGGTCGACCTGGCACGCTGCCGGTCTGCTGCCGCTTTTCAACATGTCGTATTCGGTCGGGCAGATCCACAAATATTCGGTGCAATTCTATCAGGATCTGGCCGAAGAAACGGGAATGGATACTGGTTTTCGTCAGGTCAGCAATGTTCGCCTGGCGCGCTCCCAGGACCGCTGGGACGAGTATGAATATTATATGGGTGTTGCTGAGACCATCGGCATCGACGTCAAGAAAATCACCCCCGAAGAAATTAAAGAGCAGTGGCCCTATGTAAACACCAAGGGCTTGCTCGGTGGTATTCAGCATCCCGATGACGGGTATATTCAACCGGCTGACCTGACCCAGGCCCTGGCAAAGGCGGCTCGCGACCGGGGTGCCAAGATCCACCGGAATACCACGGTGATCTCCATTGAGCAGCAGGATGATGACACCTGGATTGTGGAAACCGATCAGGGCAGCATTGCGTGTGAGCATGTGATTTCATGCTCCGGCAACTTTGCCCGCAAAACCGGCGCCATGGTGGGCCTCGATGTTCCGGTCATTCCCGTTGAGCATCAATATATTGTCACTGAAGCCCATCCGGAAATTCAGAAGTTCCGTGAAGAAGGTGGCGCTGAACTGTGTGTGCTGCGTGAAAGCGACAGCGCCTGGTATATGCGCGAGGAAGCCGGCGGTTTGATATTGGGTCCCTACGAGAAAGGGGCGCCGTGTTGCTATGTCGACGGGCCGGATGATGACAGCGAATATGAACTGTTCCAGGAAGATCTCGATCGGCTGATGCCGCATATCGAATCTGCAGTGGAGCGGGTTCCCTATTTTGCCGAAGCGGGAATCAAGAAGGTGTACAATGGAGCGATCGCCTATACACCTGACGGCAACCCGATCATCGGCCCGGCACCGGGCAAAAAAGGCTTCTGGTTGAACGAAGGACATTCATTCGGCATTACCGCGGCCGGTGGCGCAGGATGGCAATTGGCGGAATGGATTGTTGATGGAGAACCAACGATCGACATGATGGGTGTCGACCCCCGTCGCTATGGTCCCTATGCAACGGAAGGCTACCTGCGGGAGAAAAACGAAGAAGCTTATGCCAACGTCTTTACGCTGCATTTTCCCGATGAAGAACGCGCCGCAGCGCGCCCATTGAAAACAACGCCTTCCTATGAACGTCAAAAGCAACTCGGCGGCGTCTTCGGCAGTGTATACGGCTGGGAGCGCGCCAACTGGTATGCGCCTGAAGGATATGAACTGCCCGAAAGCGAACGGGGCGTCGGTGTGGATGTGATCATCAACGAAAACCATGCCCCGGCAGACCACACGGGTCGGGTGCGGGAGAAATGGTCTTTCCGCCGGTCCAACTATTTTGAACATGTTGGCAATGAGGTTAAGGCGGTGACCGAAAGCTGCGGCCTGTTGGACATGTCTGCTTTTGCCAAGATCGGTGTTTCCGGCCCCGGCGCACGCGATTGGCTGGAAAGCATTTTTGCAAACAAGATTCCAAAGAAACGCGGACGTGTTGCCCTGTGTCACCTGCTGACCCAGCAGGGTGGCGTGAAGAGCGAATTTACGGTCTATGAATTCAAACCGGGTTCCTTCTATCTGGTTTCTGCCGGTGCCTATAAGACCCACGATCATGATGTGCTGTTCCGGCACCTGCCAAAAGACGGTTCGGTTTCGCTGACACCAATGACTGAAAACCTGGGCGTGCTGGTTCTGGCCGGGCCCAACAGCCGCAAGGTTTTGGAAAAACTGACACGCACCGCGCTCAACAACAGCAACTTCCCCTGGCTCAGCGGCCAACGGATATCGGTCGGCGCGGCAACTGCTGAGGCCCTGCGGGTGAATTTTGTTGGTGAACTGGGGTGGGAATTCCATCATCCAATGGAAATGCAGGCTGCCCTCTGGGATGCCATCATGGAAGCTGGTGCTGAATTTGACATCAAGCCATTCGGTATTCGCGCAATGACTGCAATGGCGATTGAAAAATCCTACCGCCTGATCCCGCGGGAATTGTCGATTGAATATTCAGCTTATGAATCGGCGCTGGATCGCTTTATTAAGCTCGACAAGGAATTTGTGGGCAAGGATGCCCTGGTGAAACGCCACGAGGCCGGTGATCAGTGGAAATTTGTCACGTTGGAAGTGCACGGGGTCAGCGATTGTGATGCCCGGGGCTCCGAAGCGATATACCGCGACGGCGAACTGGTCGGACGCGCAACCCATGGCGGTTTTGGATACCGTGTGGGTAAATCCCTCGCGCTGGCGATGGTCAAACCGGGCAATGAAGAGCCGGGAACCGCGCTCGACATTAAACTGTTGGGTGTCAATCACAGCGCAACGGTGATTGCAGAAAGCCCGTTTGATCCTTCAAACGAGCGGCTGCGTGCCGACGCCTGATCTTCGGTCTTTCGACCGGGTTCGCTGATAAGGGATGAAAGTCAGGCCGCTTCGGCCTGGCGTTCGGCTCTCTCTTGCTGTGGCGAACGTCCATACAGTTCCCGATAGCATTTGGAGAAATGGGAAGCGGATACAAAGCCGCACGCAATGGCCACTTCAACCACCGGCAATATGGATTGCAGCAACAGGTGGCGGGCCCGGTCGAGGCGGATTTCAAGATAATAGCGGGCAGGGGAGCGTCCCATGTGATGGCGGAACAACCGCTCGATCTGACGCCTGGAAAGTCCCGCATGATCGGCGATTTCCACCAGCGTGAGCGGTTCTGACAGATTGGCTTCCATCATTTCGATGATCGACAGGATGCGGGCATTCTGCACACCCAGACGGGCGCGCAGGGGCAGACGCTGCCGGTCATGCGGGCCGCGAACCCTGTCTGTAAGGGCCTGTTCGCAAATCGAATTGATCAGTTTCTCATCATGGTCTTCGGCAATCAGCGACAGCATCATGTCGAGGGCGGCGGTACCACCGGCACAGGTATAGACATTGCCATCAACTTCAAACAGGTCGGCATAAACATCCGCCTTGGGGAAGGCTTCTGCAAATCCCGGCAGGTTTTCCCAATGGATCGCACAGCGCTTGTTGGACAACAATCCGGCGGAGGCCAGAATATGCGCGCCGGTGCACAGGCCACCAACAGAGACGCCGCGATTGTGCTCTTCGCGGATCCAGCCATTGACGCTTTTATTGCTGTATTTTTCCACATTGACGCCGGAACAGATGAACAGCATGGACGGGCGATCGCGGCCGGAAAGCATCCGCCGCTCGTCTTCCAAGCTCGTGTTTACGCTCACCTCAACGCCGTTGGAAGCTTTCACAGGCTGTCCATCGACAGACGCTAAGCGCCATTTATAGCTGTCGTAGGTAAGCATGCGATTGGCCAGTCGAAGGGCTTCTATGGCCGTTGCAAAGGCGATCATGGAAAAGTCTGGGACCAGAAAAAATACAAAACTGCGCAAAACGGACTGTTCTTGCTCCCGATTACCAGTAGTTACGGAAGTTTTCTCTCCAAAATCAGCAATATTCGACATTTTTCGACCTCCCAATCGAATGCATGTTTTGCGCCTTACCATGAAATGAAGACGTCGCATAGAGAACAATTTCCCGAGCGCAATCGGTTGTTGATTGAATCTTCACCAAACCTGTTCACTTCACCGAAAGCCGCCAAATGTAGTTTTTTGAAAAATTTACGTTGGGGACCTTGGTTATGACGACACCGATTGCTTTGGATATTCGTGGCTTGCGCAAGAGCTTTGACCGCCCCGCGGTTGACGGCTTGAACCTGCAGGTTGAGGGCGGCGAGTTCTATGCGCTGCTCGGCCCGAACGGTGCCGGAAAGACTACAACATTGCGGATGGTGGCAGGGCTTTTGCAGCCTGATGAAGGGGCGATATCGGTTTTTGGAACCGATCTTGCTGCCGACCCCATTCAGGCCAAGCGCAAGATTGCGTGGGTCTCTGATGAACCGATGATCTATGACAAACTGACTCCGCTGGAATATCTGGAATTTGTCTCCGGACTGTGGGGTGTTGAAGCGCAGGAAGCTGAGGCCAGATCACTCGAACTGATCGACTGGCTGGGACTGGAGCCTCACGCACAGGAACGTTGCGGCGGTTTTTCCAAGGGCATGCGGCAGAAAGTGGCCTTGGCCGGTGCGCTGGTGCACGAACCACAATTGATCATTCTGGATGAACCGCTGACCGGTCTGGACGCCGGTTCGGCGCGGCAGGTCAAGGATGTTCTGCTGTCAAAGGTCAAGCGCGGCACCACCATCATCATGACCACGCATATTCTGGAAGTGGCTGAAAGAATGGCCGAAAGAATTGGCGTGATCGCCGATGGCCGTCTTGTTGCTGAGGGCACTTTTGAAGAATTGCGGGGCCGGTCGAGCAAACAGACATCCACGCTGGAAGAAGTATTTCTCGATATTGTGGAACAGGACGATGCGGAGAACCTCGCCGCATGACCCAGGTTTCCTTTGCACCAAAGAGCAATTCCCTGGGCTGGTTTGCAGCCCATGAGGGACGCCTGATCTGGCGTGATTTCGTATCGCTGATAACCGGGGGCAAACCCCGGCGAATCGTGCTGGTCGGGACAGTGATCATTAGTTTTGCCGTTGCCATGCACATGTTTGTTGCCCACCTGCTGCGGTTTCAGCTGGAAACCGGTATTGCTGCCGACACGACGACCCTGCTGATGATTTCAGGACTGGCAACGATGTTGTTCTCGCTGATGTTCAGTCAGGCCATTGAAAGTGTGACGAGGGCCTACTACGCGCGTTCTGACCTCGACCTGTTGTTGTCGTTGCCCGCCACCTCGCGTCGCCTGTTTCAGGTGCGCACCAGCATATTGGCGCTTCAGACAACGGTTTTTGCACTGCTGATCGCGTCGCCGCTGGTCAATATTCTCGGCTTCATGGACGATATTCGCTGGTTGAGCGCCTATCTTGTGATCGCGGCTCTGGGTGGATTTGCAACCGGGTCGGCAGTGTTGATCACCCTGTTCTTATTCCGCACCGTCGGACCATCGCGCACCCGTCTCATTGCTCAGATCATATCTGCGATTGTCGGGGCCGGGTTCATCATATCACTGCAGGCGATGGCGATTCTGTTTGGTCAGGGATTTTCAAGGCTTTCGGTCTTCACCTCGCAATATTCAGTCGACGCAGCACCCGCGCTGGACAGTTGGGCATGGATCGCGGCACGCGCTGCCATGGGAGACGGTTGGTCAGTTCTGTTTTTGTGTGCAGCCAGTGCCCTGTTTCTGTCCGCTACCGTTTCTTATTCAACCCGGCGTTTTGCAACAGATGCGCTTGCTACCTCCGGCCTGATCGAACGCAAGTCGAACAAAACATCCTTTGCCGGATTTACCCGCAGCAATTCCATCCGTGGGATTCTGCGGCGTAAGGAGTGGCAATTGCTGAAGCGGGACCCGTGGTTGCTGTCTCAATCGCTGCAGCAATTGCTGTATCTGGTCACGCCAGGACTGCTGCTGTGGGTTCACTACGGGCAGGGCGGTGGCATTTTCTACGTTGTCATTCCGGTCGTAGTGATGGCGGCGGGCCAACTGGCCGGTGGCCTGTCCTGGGTCACGATATCGGGAGAGGATGCCCACGAGTTGATCGATACATCGCCGATTTCGATGAAAACGATCCTGCTTGCAAAGGTTGAGGCTGTGGTCTCGATTGTCGCTCTGGTGATCGCGCCGTTCCTGATCGCCCTGACTGTATTTTCACCGCGGGCGGCGATTTGCCTCGCCATTGGCACATTTCTGGCGACGTTCTGTGCAGTGCTGATTCAGTTGTGGTATCGCGGCCAGGCCAATCGCAGTCTGTTTCGCAGGCGGCAGGTTTCTTCGAAAACCGCGACAATCAGCGAAGCTGTGGTGTCGATCCTGTGGGCCGGCGGCGCGGCACTCGCCTATCGCCACGGCGTGTTTCTGGTGCCGTTTGCGGTGTTTGCCGGTCTGGTGATGCTGGTCGCCTGGTATCTGCGTCCGCGTCTGAACGCCTGAGCCATCAGGCGCGGCGGCGGCCACCCCGGCGACGGGGGGCAGACCCCTCGCCGCTGCCTGACGCTGCCGCCTGATTTCGCACGGGCAGGGTGACTTCAGCTTCCAGTCTTGGAAAGCGTTCGACCTTGTTTGGAAACGCCATGGCGTTGACGAAGTGCTCCTGGAATTTCGGCTCCAGCGCGGTTTCGATCTTTTCGATGTTCTTTACCGTGTCTTCGATTTCCCGGCGGTGGTCACGGTTCAGCAGAGCCATGCGTGCACCGGTTCCCGCCGCATTGCCGACGGCTTTGACCCCGGCGATTTCACAATCGGGAACCAAGCCCATCACCAGCGCATATTTGGGATCGATGAATGTGCCGAATGCACCCGCCAGAGAGATCTTTTCAACCCGGTCAACCCCGTGTTTTTCCATCAGCAGTTTTACCCCGGCATAGAGCGCCGCCTTGGCCATCTGGATCGCGCGCACATCGGTCTGACTGACGGTGATATCCGGCCCGTCTTCGGTTTCCCAGAGCCGGTAGGAATGGGTGCGTTTGTTTTCAAACACCCGTGGTGAGATCGACGACTTTGAACCGTCGATCACCCCGTCCTCATCGATGATGCCGGCGAGAAACATTTCAGCCATGATTTCGATGATGCCCGAACCGCAAATTCCGGTCACGCCGACCGCCTTCGCCGCTTCGGAAAATCCCGGTTCGTCCGACCACATCTCGGCGCCGATGATGCGAATTCTCGGCTCAAGTGTTTGCGGATCAATGCGCACCCGTTCAATTGCCCCGGGTGCCGCCCGCTGGCCGCATGAAATTTCAGCCCCCTCAAATGCAGGGCCGGTGGGGGAAGAACAGGCCAGAGTTCGTCCCTGTTGACCAAGCACGATTTCAGCATTGGTTCCCACATCCACCAAAAGGGACAGTTCGCTTTCCTTGTGCGGCGCTTCCGAAAGCGTTGCTGCGGCTGCATCTGCGCCAACATGGCCTGCAATACAGGGCAACATGTAGACGCGGGTGCCGATATTCATGTGCAGGTCAAGCTCGGTCGCCCAGGTGTGCACTGCGCCCGATACGGCAAGCGCAAAGGGGGCCCCGCCCAATTCGGTGGGGTCAATGCCGAGAAACAGATGGTGCATGATCGGATTGCCAACAAACACGGCGTCGAGAATATCGTTGGGGTCGACTCCGGCTTCTGAACTGACGATCTGAATCAGCCCGTTGATGGCGACGCGGACGGCGTTGGTCATGGATTCGCGACCGTCGGGATTCATCATCACGTAGGAGACGCGGCTCATCACGTCTTCACCGAAACGGATTTGTGGGTTGGATGTTCCAGACGACGCCAGAACCCGGCCGGAAAGCAGGGATGAAAGATGCATGGCGATCGTGGTTGAACCGATGTCACAGGCCACACCGTAGGCTTCGTTCTTCAAACCGGGATAGAGTGCAACCAGTGTCGGTCTGGAGGATTCCAGATCCTGATGTATGGCTGCGGTGACAGCCCATTTGCCTTCACGCAACACACGCTGAACGATGGGCAATATGTGTTGGGAAACCAGAATGTCGGCAAAACCCCATTCGCGCTCCAGAACCGCCTTCAAACGGTCCAGATCCCCAAGCGGCTTGTGCATATCGGGTTCGTCCACCTCGATGTAACACATCTGGATGGCCGGATTGCGCTCGATCAGCCTTGTGTCGGCAGCCTTGCGGATGGTCTGTTGATTGACCACGGTGTCTGCCGGTATATCGACCACCAGCGGGCCCTGGACGGTGGCTGAGCAAGAAAGGCGGCGCCCGTCTTTCAGTTCACCTCTTTTGTCGGTGTAACGGATTTCCCGCGCTGTCCATTCCGATACCGCATCAGGTTTTGATTCAATGCCGTGTTTGGCGAAATGGCCAAACTCAGGCGCAACCTGACACCGGCCACATATGCCGCGTCCGCCACACACCGACTCGACATAGACCCCAAGTTCGCGGGCGGCTTCCAGAATCGGCGTGCCGACCGGAAAATTGCCCCTCTTGCCGCTGGGGGTAAAAATGACGAGGGGATCGGACATGTATGGATTGGCCTTTATGCGCCTGGCACCTGTTCAGCAATCTGTAGCAGTTTGTCGCCGATTATCCACCCGCACGGGCTGCACGTCCGCCCCGGCGTCTTCCGGCAACGGCGGGTTTAGGTGTTCCACCCTGATTTCCGGCCATCGTGGCAGGAAACGTGCCCTGCAGGGCAACATGATCTTTGTAATTCCTGATCCACTCCATGCAATCTGCATCGGCACCGGCCAGAACATTGGCAGCATGCACCATTTCCATTTCCTGCGGACGACAGGGATTCATGATCGCGCTGGTCATGCCGGATGCAATGCACATGGGAATGAAGGCGGCATTGATGCCGTGGCGATGCGGCAGGCCGAATGAGATATTCGACAGACCACACGTGGTATTCACACCCAGTTCCTCACGCAACCGCCGCACAAGGGCAAAGACCTGTTTGCCGGCAGTGCCCATGGCGCCGATCGGCATCACCAGCGGGTCGACCACGATATCATGGGCAGGAATGCCATAATCGGCTGCATGTTCGACGATTTTCTTGGCGACCTCGAAGCGGACATTGGGATCTTCTGAAATTCCGGTCTCATCATTGGAAATGGCGACAACGGGAACATCGTATTTTTTGATCAGCGGCAGAATGGCTTCCAGCTTTTCCATCTCGCCGGTGACCGAGTTGACCAGCGGGCGGCCCTTGGCAACTTTCAATCCGGCTTCGATGGCCGCGGTGACCGAGGAGTCGATGGACAGGGGGACGTCGACCAGGTCCTGAACGATTTCCAGGGTCTGTACCAGCAGTGCCGGCTCCGTGGCATTGGGGTCAACGGATGTGACACCGGCATTGACGTCCAGCATGGTGGCACCGGCAGCAACCTGCGCCAGCGCATCGGCTTTGACCGTGTCAAAGTTCCCGGCCTGCATCTCTGCGGCCAGTTTCTTGCGACCGGTCGGGTTGATGCGTTCACCAATAACGCAGAATTTTTGTTCAAAGCCGATGACGACTTCTTTGGTGGCAGAGGCGACGATGGTTTGGGTCACGGGGATTACTCCAAAAGAGACAGCCGGGTCTGGCGTCCATATCTAGCATTTGCGGCAACTATCATAGGCTTTTGGCAGGTCGGGCAGTGCCAAATGCGACACCGAAAGACGCCATTTTAGACGCCGGGGGCGTTCGGTCAGTTTATATACATAAAGAAATCTTTATATCAATCTTGCGTATGTAGTTTTTTTAATGTAATGTTTGATAGCGACGTAAAGTGTCGCAAAAAGAGGTGATGGCACTTGGCCATTTTACACCCTATTCAAGCAGCAGGATTTTCCCATGTCTGGTTCATCACATCGCTTTCAACCCACGGTAAGTGTGGAATATTTTCCACCGAAAAGTCTGTCGGGTGAACGGTCCTTGATGACAGGCGCCCACGCGTTGTGGCGGTTTTCACCGGCCTATCAGACGGTGACGTTTGGCGCTGGGGGCTCCGCGATTGAAGGAAGTTTCGACTGGTCCATCCGCTTACAGGGGCTGAATGAAATACCAACGGCCACCCATATCGCCCTGTGTCATTTTACCCGGGACAAACTGATCAGCTTTGCCGAAGAATTGTGGCAGAGCGGCATCAAACGGTTGATCGTGCTGCGGGGCGATGCCGGGGGCTCCCTTGCCGGGTTCGATTCGGTAGCGGATGCGGTTTCGGCACTTAAGCAGCTGCATCCATTTGATATATCGGTGGCCGCCTATCCTGAAACCCATCCGCTTGCACAGAACCGACAGGCCGATTTCGACGTCCTGCTGGACAAACAAAGAGCGGGTGCGGACAGGGCGATCACCCAATATTTTTTCGACAATGAGGATTTTTACCGTTTCAGGGACGAGGCATCAAAATTGGGATTTCACCGCGAAATTGTGCCAGGTGTCATTCCGATCGCTAATTTCGCAAAGATTCAGGAATTTTCCGAAAAATGCGGGTCGCAGATTCCGAAATCTTTCTTTGACCGATTTGCTGAAGCAGGCGAGGACAAGGCGCATCAAAGCAATGTCGCCCGTGCCCTGATCGAAGAACAGGTGCGGGATCTCGCGCGCAATGGTGTTGACGCGATCCACATATATTCGCTGAACCGGGTTGACCTGACCGCCGACGCCATTCGCGCGTTTACCAGCGAGTTTGATAAGGACGCGCACGAGTTTCACCGCGCCCTGGCGGGTTGACACCGATTGGTGGCATCAGGGCGTTTGAGAGAATTCGTGCCTGGTCAGGCCAGGATGGCTGCAGCGGACTCAGTCTCGGATTGAAAACTGCCGCGTTGTGACAGCCAGTCCGCAGACGCCTGCAATCCGCCAAACGGAAAGACATGGATTTGGCTGATATTGCCGAGGCCCTCTGCCCAGGCGTTTTCTATCGGTCCAACCACATCTTCCGGCGAATGCTTGGTGGCAAGCTGCGCAATGGCACCCGTTCTTTTTTTGAAAAAATTCAACGAGTTGCCCACGCCGCACATGGCGGCATACTTGATCAGCGTTGTGATCTTTGCGGGGCCTGCGACACCCAGGTGAATGGGAACTGAAATACCGGCATCGGCGACATCCTGCGCCCAATTGACAAATTTCGGACCGTCAAAACCAAACTGGGTTGCGATACGGAATTCCGCGTCGCTTTCTTCTGCAAATGCAATCTTGTCCTTCAGCACCTGCATCACGTCCCGGCCCGCATAGGCGACATTGCCTTCCGGGTGTCCTCCGACAGCGACGTGTTTGAAGCCAAGCTTATCGATTAATCCGGTTTGCAGAATGCCGAGGGTTTCTGCAAACGGGCCCATCTGTTCGTCGGCTTCGCCGGCAATGATCAAAATATCCTGCACACCACCTTGCTGTGCGAGGCCAGACAGCCGATGTTCCAGAGCCGCAACGCTTTCAATGCGACGCGCGGGAATGTGGGGCACAGCCTGATAGCCGAGATCGGTGACCGAGCGGGCCGCATCAATCAGCGCATCAACCGGGTCAACACCGACATCGGTGATGTATACCCGGGTTCCCCGGGGCAGCATGTGTTCGGTAAGCTTGCCGTCGTGGACATGCTTTGCGCTTACTTCAATCGATGCACTGATCTTTGCCATAACTATGCCTCTTTGCCGCCATTCTTGACCAAGGCAACCAATCGGTCCTTGTCATATTCCTTTTCGATGGCATCCATTGCCGACTGGGCTTCTGCTTCCAGATCATCTCCAACCTGGGTTGGATCACCCCGGCGCCATTCCGCCAGATAGTCATCGGTTTCCGCTGCCCCTGTCCGCATAGCGGCCATGTCGATGGCTTCTGTAAAACGCAGCGGGAGTTCACGCTTGGCCTGATTGCGACGTCCAGCCTTGACCATGACCTGCGCCGGGATATCACGCCAGTAAACGATTTGAAGTTGTGCCATTGTCGGTTCCACCTAATTTCACTGGCCAAAATGCGCCGTTGTCGAATTCCATCCTTATGTAAGGGCGACGGCTGACAATATCAAAAGCGACGTATCAACCAAATTTTCCTGCCGGTCGGGTCCGCCGCGGCGGTAGAGCCTCAACGCGCCCCCGCCAAAGCCGGTGTGAGATCACCATAACCGGCCAGTCTCTTTTCAAATTCCAGGCCGAGAAATTCGGCTGCATCTTTGGCGTTTTGCGTCAGCTGCTCATCATCTGTCTGCGCAATATAGATGAGTTTGGTATAATTGCCGAAATACATATCCCGCAGCTCGGGGTGGCGATCCAGCCCCAGCGGTTTCACCAGAAAGGTCTGAAAGTGGCGGGCGAGAAAATCCGTAGCAAAGAAACAGGTGATCAGCTCGTCGCTCTGTTGGTCGAATTCTTCATTTCCCAGGTAGAAAGAAAAACAGTGGGGACCGGCAATCTGCTCAACCCCGTGTTTGTCGCAGACCCTGTCCAGGTGCCCGCCGGTACCGCAATCGGCATAGGCAACAAAGATCTTTTCAAACCCTTCCGATTTGGCCTGTTCAATTGCCTGATCGACGCCGGGGGCAATCTTTTCAGGATGATGATGCCACATCGCTGGCAGGCATTTCAGGTCGATATGACTGAATCCCAGCTGATCGCTGACGGCCAGGATTTCCCGGGCAATCATGCCGCAACCGATTACTCGAACCGGGGCAGGGGACTGGGTGTCATCTTGAATCATAAAAACAGTCTAGCCTCCTGACCCGAAACAAAAAAGGCGTCCGAAGACGCCCTTTTAAACTCTGGTGCGGGGCGCAGCCGCGTCAGGCCGATGCCCGCTGATTATGCTTGCGGGCCATAAAGTCCTTGGCAGTTTCCACGGCCACGGCCGCATCGCGGCAATAGGCGTCGGCTCCAATGGCTTCACCAAATTCATCATTCAGCGGCGCACCGCCAACCAGCACGGTGTAATCGTCGCGAATGCCCTTTTCCTTCATCGTGTCGATGACGACCTTCATGTAGGGCATGGTGGTGGTCAGCAGCGCCGACATGCCAACGATATCCGGCTCATGCTCATCGATGGCATCCAGATAGTTTTCGACCGGGTTGTTGATGCCAAGATCAATGACATCAAAGCCTGCGCCTTCCATCATCATGCCCACCAGGTTCTTCCCAATGTCGTGAATGTCGCCCTTAACCGTTCCAATCACCATCTTGCCCTGTTTGGGAGCACCGGTGGCAGCCAGCAACGGACGCAAAATGGCCATGCCGCCCTTCATCGCGTTGGCGGACAGAAGAACTTCGGGAACGAACAGAATGCCATCGCGAAAATCTTCGCCAACAATCCGCATGCCTTCAACCAGCGCCTCGGTGAGAACCTTGTAGGGTGCCCAGTCACGACTCAGCAGGATGTTGGTGCCTTCTTCGATCTCTTCTTTCAAACCGTCATAGAGATCGTCATGCATCTGCAAGACCAGCTCTTCAGTGGAGAGTTCGGACAGGATAATTTCTTCTTCGTCAGACATGCCGTGTTATCCTTCGAGGGACAGCTTACTTATTGTGCGATTATGTCTTGTGCGAAATCTTCAACGCTTCCTAAAGCGACTTCGCGCGACACGATTGCGACCTGTAGGGACTACATAACACTTTGCTCTGTTGGGAAAAAGCGATTTCGACGATGAAACGCCGTCTTGATTGCGCCAGCGGGTGCCGTTTCGGGAAAGCTGTGAGACGCCAGAGACGGGAATAGTAGGCCCAAAATTGAATATATGCATGGTACTATTGTTCAAATTGCGCCATGCTCTTTTGCCATCAGGGCGGGAAAACGATTATGAGTGAAACAGCACCTGCAAGACGAGGACGGGGCGGCGGCGGCGCAGCCGCGCGAAGAGCTGCCCGGACCAGCGGCGTCAGCGAACAATTACCCTATATCCAGCGCAAAATTGGAACGTTCGATATCCTCCACAGCGAAGCGATGGAGATCATCGAAACCAATGCGGATACCATATTGGAAGAAATCGGCATTGAGTTTCGCGACGATGCGGAAGCGCTTTCCATGCTCAAAGACGCCGGTGCGGATGTTCAGGGCGAACGTGTTCATTTTCCAAAAGGCCTGTGCCGTGAATTGATGAAAACAGCGCCAAGCAGTTTCACCCAGCATGCGCGCAACCCCGAGCGCAACGTCGAGATTGGTGGCAACAGCACGGTTTTCGCCCCGGTATACGGTCCCCCCTTCGTGCGTGATCTGAACGGGGAACGGCGTTATGCCACGATGGAAGATTTCCAGAATTTTGTAAAAATGGCCTATGCGGCCCCTGCCATGCACCACAGTGGTGGTACCGTGTGCGAGCCGGTGGATGTTGCGGTAAACAAGCGCCATCTGGATATGGTGCACGCGCATATGACCCTGTCCGATAAGCCCTATATGGGCTCGGTTACCGCACCTGAACGGGCAGCCGACACGGTGGAGATGTCAAAAATTCTGTTTGGCGAAGAGTTTGTCGACAACAATTGCGTCGTCACGTCGCTGATCAACATCAATTCGCCCATGGTGATGGATGATACGATGCTCGGTGCGCTGAAAGTCTATGCGCGGGCAGGGCAGGCCACCATCATTTCTCCGTTTATCGTTGGTGGTGCGATGTCGCCGGTAACGGTTGCGGGCACGCTGACGCAGGTTCTGGCCGAAGCCCAGGCCGCGATTGCCTTTTCCCAGCTGTGCCGTCCCGGTGCGCCGGTGATCATGGGCACTTTCGCCACTTCCATTTCAATGCAGTCCGGTGCGCCTGCATTCGGCACACCGGAACCGGCTCAGGTTTTGTATGGTGCTGCACAGTTTGCCCGCAAATTTGGCCTGCCATTCCGTTCTGGCGGATCGTTGACGGGATCGAAACTGCCGGATGCACAGGCCGCTTATGAGAGCGCCAATACACTGGGCCCGGCGATATTGGGTGGTGTCAATTTCATGCTGCATTCCGCCGGATGGCTGGAGGGTGGTCTGGTCAGTTCCTATGAAAAATTTGTCATGGATTGCGACCAGCTGGCGGCCCAGCAGAAGATGGCAGCCGGCGTCGACGTCAGTGAACACGGTCAGGCCATGGACGCCATACGTCAGGTTGGCCCGGGCAGTCACTATCTCGGTTGCGACCATACGCAGGCGAATTTTCAGACCGCATTCTTCCGTTCAACCATCGCTGACAACAACTCCTTTGAGCAATGGGAAGTCGAGGGGAGCAAGTCTGCACCGGAGCGTGCCAATGCAGTGGCGCGCAAATGGATTGACCAACATGTGGCACCACCGATGGATCCGGCCAAGCGCGAAGCTCTGGACAGTTTCGTGGCCACCAAAAAGGATTCCATGCCCGACGCCTTCACCTGAACACGCGAGGTCAGGGCGCCACATTGTCGGGAAGTGCGAAGTCGGGAATTTATTTCAGACTTCATTCAGCGTGAAGTCTGGCGCTCTGCCATCAAGGGCTGAGCGCCTGCGTGCCCTGCCGCAAATTTTTTTTCAAAACCACCCAAGGATTGCCCCATTGCCCGCGTCTAACCGGTAATGATGGCAGAAAATGACAGTGACAAGGCGCTCGTGACGCGGGCAGTTGGCGGAGACCGTGTGGCGTTCTCTGCACTCTTGTCGCGTCATTACGACATGATCTTTCGCGTTGCCTGGAAATGGAGCGGCAACCGGGATGATGCCGAAGACATTGCGCAGGATGTGTGTGTCCGGTTGGGACGGGTTTTGCCTGGCTATAAAGGACAGGCGTCGTTTACGACCTGGTTGTACCGGGTGGCGATGAATGCCGCCCACGACCACAGCCGCAAACGGCAAAGTCACAACCGGAAACTGGAAGACTGGTCAAACGAACCATCAAGGCCGCAGTTTCAGGCGCCTTCTGGCCAGGGTGATGAGGATGCCGCGGCAGAATTATGGGCTGCGGTCCAGCATTTGCCCCCCCGACAGCGGGACACGGTGATGCTGGTGTTCAGCGAAGGTCTGTCGCATGGCGAAACCGCAAAAATACTGGGCTGCGCAGAAGGGACGGTAGCGTCGAATATTCATGACGCCAAAAAACAATTGAAACGCCTATTGGTACAGGAGGCTGGAGTTTAAATGACCAAAGATGATCTGGAAATTCTTGCCAGGATTAATGCAGGACCGGTGCGCGAAGAAGCCCGTGAAAAAGCGTTGAATGCTGCAATGGTGGCGTTTGATGCGACGATGGAAGAACAGCAGAATTCTGCGGCAATGCAGGCCGAAGTCGATATCGATGATCAAAAAAATAATCTCCAGACCCAAGGATTGAAGTCCACGACACGTCGAACCTTCACAATCAATCAGATGTGGAGTGACTTCATGAATTCGACTTTGAAACCTGCCTGGTCGGCCCGACCATCCACCCTTGCCACCATATCCGGCGCACTCGTTCTTCCCCTTGTTGCCGTTGTTGCAATCAATGTTGCTGACATTCCTTTTTCCAACCCGCCAGAACGCTCGGTGGTTCAGCACCAGGCGATGAACCCCTCGTCCAATGACGCAGAAACTTCCGTGCAGCCCGGTCTTGCAGAGGTGAAAGAGTCTCTTTTGAATTCAACGGCGGAAACCCGCCAGGGAATTGCTGCGTCATCTTCCGAACGCACAGCAACCCGCGGCAAAGCGCTTAGACTGGCACCGAGAACTCAATCGTCAGGGGGCATGCTTTCGCTCTCCAGCAAGGGGGCGGGCATACGCGCGCTTGATTCCATACGCCCCTTACCGGTGCCCATCGTTCAAGACCGCGAACGCTATCCGCAATTTGCCGATAATGGGGTCACCGCCGTGGCAACGTCTCCGGTGTCCACGTTTTCGATCGACGTCGACACCGCCTCCTATGCCCGTGTTCGGGCGATGCTGAACAGTGGAAACCTGCCACCGAAAGACATGGTGCGGGTCGAGGAAATGATCAATTATTTCGATTATTCCTATCCTTTGCCGGCAAGTCGAAGCCAGCCGTTTAAACCGACCGTTTCGATCATGCCGACCCCCTGGAACGAACACACCCATCTGATGCATATCGGCATCAAGGGTTTTGACATTGTGCAACAGACGCAGCCCAAGGCCAATCTGGTGTTCCTGCTTGATGTCTCCGGCTCGATGAATCAGCCCGACAAATTGCCGCTGTTGATCAAGAGCTTCCGTCTGTTGCTTCAAAAACTGAATCCGGAAGACACGGTTTCGATCGTCACCTATGCTGGCCGCTCCGCAACGGTGCTTGATTCAACACAGGCATCTGACCGCAGCGCCATTATCGGTGCGCTGGACAACCTGAAAGCCGGTGGCTCAACGGCAGGGGCGCAGGGCATCGAACAGGCCTACAGGCTGGCTGAAAAGAATTTTGTCAAGGATGGTGTAAACCGGGTGATGCTGGCCACTGATGGCGACTTTAATGTCGGCATGTCGGACCCAGGGCAATTGAAGGATTTCATCGCCAACAAGCGCAAGAAGGGCATCTATCTGTCCGTGTTCGGTTTTGGTCAGGGCAATTATAACGACACGTTGATGCAGACGCTTGCCCAGAACGGAAACGGTCAGGCGGTCTATATTGATACGCTTGCTGAAGCTCAAAAGTCGTTGGTTGAAGAATCCGGTGGAACCGTGTTTCCGATTGCCACCGATGTTAAGATCCAGGTCGAATTTGACCCGTCGAAAGTCTCTGAATACCGCCTGATCGGATATGAGACCCGTGCGCTGAAGCGCCAGGATTTCAACAATGACAAGGTTGATGCTGGTGACATTGGTGCGGGCCATGCGGTCACCGCAATCTATGAGCTTACTCCGGTCGGCAGTCCCGCCGTTTTGAATTCTCCCCTGCGCTATGGTGATGCCAAGGTGGTGAAACCGACGGAGTTTGACGGCGAGTTGGCCTATCTGAAAATGCGCTACAAATTGCCGGGTCAGAGCAAGAGCATTTTGCTGGAACAACCGGTTACCGTGGATCAATCGCCCCGGAAATCCGGCGCATTGTCTGAAGATGCTGGCTTCGCCGTTGCGGTATCCGCTTTTGGACAAAAATTGCGCGGCAATCCGGCCTTGCAGGATTACAGCTACGCGCAGATTGCGAAAATGGCGCTGGCCAATCGGGGCGAGGATCGTTTTGGATACCGCAGCGCGTTTGTTCAACTGGTGCGGATGGCCGGTTCGTTGACCAAATAAGCAATCTGGAAAATATTGGCCCGGTCGGCAGCACGCTGACCGGGCCTTTGTTGTTCTGACGACACTTTATGCTGTCCCTGTGGCGGCCTTTTTCGATGATATGCTTGTATGATCAACAACGGGAACAATGGCCGGATCTTTGCAGGTGAAGGGTCTCCCTGGGCGATGGACCAGCAATACCGGGAGCGGGACGGATGTCATCAACGATCAGAAGACACATTGAAGATCAGCTAACACCTCTGTTGGCGCCACTGGGGCTTCGATCTCTCGGCTGGTTTCAGGACGGCGGGAATGCTGGTTTGCTGATTGGCAATGTCGGCAGCGAATTGTGGCCTGCCTTTTCGAATTCCCCCCAATACGCAGACGGTCTGGCCGACCCGATGGACCGTTGGACGGCAGCCGTGACGGAGCCGATTGCGCACCAACTGAAAGCTGATATTCGATATCCGTTTGGTGAAACCATATGGCCGTTTCAACACTATGCCCGGCAGGCGATGGGGATTGAACAATCGCCGATCGGCCTGCTGATTCACCCGGAATTTGGACTGTGGACCGCGTTTCGCGCGGCGCTGATGTTCCGGCAGGATCTGAAACACGATCAGGTGCCGGTCTCAGGCCGTCCGTGTGACAGCTGTGTCGATAAACCCTGTCTGAACACCTGTCCGGTTGCGGCATTTGCTGAACAGGGTTTTGACTATCTCAGCTGCAAAGCCCATGTCGCTTCAAACGAAGGCAAAGCCTGTTTCCAATTCGGCTGTCTGGCCCGGCGGTCCTGCCCGGTGGGGGCGGAATACGCTTATTTGCCGGAGCATCAGAATTTTCACATGCGGGCTTATGTCTAGCCTTCAGACATTTTGACTTAGCGGCGTCTGCTCCGGCGGCGCCCGCCGCGTTCATTGTCTGCCTGAGGTGCCGCGATCTTGTTCACCAGTTCCCCGGTTGCATCGACCACTGTCTCAAGATTGGGGCGCGCGCCTTTGGTATGGGCATCAATGGCCGTTCGCATGGCGGCCAGATGATGAGCGGATGTTCCGCAACATCCGCCAATGATCTTGGCTCCTGCATCCATCGCCAGCTTGGCATATTCGCCCATCAGTTCCGGTGTGCCGGTGTAGATAACCTGATCACCGCTGACCCGGGGCACGCCGCAATTGGCTTTTGCTATGACCGCGATCTGCCCGCCGTCTGCGGTGACACCGTTTTCTGTCATTTCCAGAACCGACATCAACAGGTCGGTAGCCCCGACCCCGCAATTGGCGCCGACCGCAGTGGGCGGGGAGGGGAGTTCACCGGCAATAGCCCCCAGTTCTGATGGCGCAATGCCCATCATCGTGCGGCCGGCGGTGTCGAAACTTGCCGTAAAGATATATTCAAGACCAACGGCGCTCGCTGCTTCCGCTGCAGCCTGAATTTCTTCCCGGGCGGACATGGTTTCGATCCACAGCACGTCTGCGCCACCCTCCTTCAGGCCAATCATCTGCTCCTTGAAGGATTGCACCGCGGCCTCGTGGGTCAGTTCCCCAAGCGGTTCAAACAATTCACCTGTTGGTCCCACAGACCCGGCGACCAGAACGGTCTTGTCCGCCTGATCACAGACTTCACGGGCCAGTTCGGCCGCCATGCGGTTCAGTTCACGGGAGCGGTCCTGGGCATTGTGCAGTTTCAGGCGGTGGCGATTGCCGCCAAATGTATTGGTCAGGATGATGTCGGCACCGGCATCAACAAACCCCTGGTGCAGCGCCTTGACCTTCTCAGGTTGTTCTTCGTTCCACAGTTCCGGTGCATCACCAGATATCAGCCCCATGTTGAAAAAATTCGTGCCAGTTGCACCATCCGCCAGCAGCGTGCCTTTTTGCGCTAAGAGGGTTTTCAATTTTCCGGTCATGGCGAGCGGGTGTCCCGATAAAGATATAAAGAATACTTTATATGGCCTGCGGTCGTGCTGCAACACTTGCATAGGTATGCAAGAATTTTCTTGCGCCGAGCTCGAATTCAGATGAATGTCACCCAAGGGGACACTGAAAATTGATGAAGAGCTGGAGATGACGAAGACGGTCGAGTGGCGAACTCTGTTTCTGATGGTTTGCTGTTATGGATTATGGATTGCAGCCGGCTTGCTCTGGCTCACACCCTATTGGCTGATCGGTCTCATTGCGCTGCCAGTGCTGGCTGCGTTTCACACGTCACTTCAACACGAAACGATACACGGTCATCCCACTCCATTTCATGGGTTGAATGAGCTGTTGGTGAGCCTGCCGCTGGGCGCCGTCTTTCCCTTTCGGCGTTATCGCGATCTGCATCTCAAACATCACAACGACATGAATCTGACCGATCCCTACGAGGATCCTGAAAGCTATTTCTGGCCGCTTTGCGAATATTCGACAATGCAACCGATCATGCGGCTGATATTCAGGATCAACAACACATTGATGGGCCGGTTTACGATCGGGCCTGCGCTGACAATCTGGGGATTTTCAAGAACTGAATTGCGCCGCCTGCGGATCAAGGAACCGGGTGTGGCTCTGGCGTGGGTGCTGCACCTGATGGGCCTGTTTCTGGTGGCGCTGATAGTTGTGATGCTGTTTGAAATGCCGCTTTGGGTCTACGCTCTGTTTTGTGTCTATCCGGCGCTGTCGCTGACATCACTGCGGTCTTATGCGGAGCACCAGGCTGCTGAAAATGTTGGTGCCCGCTCGGCAATTGTTGAAGCCCATCCGGCGCTGGCCCTGCTTTACCTGAACAACAATCTGCACATCGTGCACCATGCCAACCCCTCCTTGCCGTGGTACAGTTTGCCCGCGCTCTACCAGCAGCGTCGGGAGCAATATCTGGCTGCAAATGAGCATACTCTGTTTTTGGGATATGGTTCGATCATCCGTCAATTTGCCTTCCGGGTAAAACAGCCCGTTGACCACCCGCTCATGTATCGCAACGATCCGGTACCGGATTGATCGCTACCCTGCCCATGTATGACTGGCCCGAGCTTCGCTCAGAGACCGACCGGATCTGGGAGACTATCGCCACGCATTTTAAGCGCGCAGGCTTTGATGCTCCCAATAATCTGTCCAAGCCAGAGAGCGAGTGGGATTATTGGCGTTCATCCGATCTCCTGTTCAGCCAAACCTGTGGCTATCCCTATTCAACTGAACTTGTGGAACAGGTGGAATTATTGGGAACGCCGACTTTTGATATTCCGGGTTGGAGTGGAACCGATTATTCCAGCGCACTCGTTGTTCGCTCTGATTTTGATGCGACCAACCTTGAACAATGCCGGTCTGGCACATTTGCCTTCAATGGTCGCAACTCGCTTTCGGGGTATCGATGCCTGAGCCCGTTGATTGGTCCGCCGGAAGACTGGTTTGCCGCCTCGGTGCAAAGTGGAGGGCACCGGGAATCGGCACGCATGGTCAGTCGGGGGGAGGCGGATATCGCGGCCATCGATGCGCAATGCTGGAACCTTTTTGGAAAATTCGAACCCGAAGCGGCTGACAGACTGATCGTGTTGCAATGGACGCCGGGCCTGCCCGGATTGCCTTACATCACAAACAATCAGTGGCCATCAGAGCAATTGGCCAATTTGCGTGCGGCACTTGGAGACGCGGTTGAGCAGATATCTGCAGAAAATGCAGCGCCATATCTGGGGCTGGCAGCGGTTACCGTACTGAACGAAAGCGCATATCAATCGATTAAATTGCTTTGAACGGAGTTCAGACTTTAGGAGCCATTGCAACGGGACCCGTTCCGTGCAAATTTCGGCATCTGGATTCCGGCAGCTCGAGGGAGCCGTCCGGTCGTCAGGGGCGCATGCTCATTTGACGGCGCCGCGCGGGCGGGAGGATAACCGCGCGGCGATCCGCGGCGTTACCAAAATTTGTTCGACTTTTCCCTATCAGGCCCCTGTCAGGCTTTACCCATCAGTCGGTCGTCCCATGGGTATGTCGACAGCAATTCATAGCCTGTTTCGGTGATCAGGCACTGGTCTTCAAGTTTGACCCCTTCACCACCGCCATGACGCCCCACATAGCTTTCCACGCAGATGCACATGCCGACTTCAAGTTCGCCATCATAGCCGTGGTGTTCAAAGTCGACCGAATAGCGGATCGAAGGATATTCATCGCACAGGCCAACACCGTGATACAGCACGCCATACCGGGTCGGCATGCAGTCGGGCGGAAGCTCGCGCGATTTTGTAGACAGCTCCCTGAATGTCACCCCCGGGCCCAGCATTTCGAAATTGGCCTGCATCTGTTCGGTCGCGATCTGATACAGGCTGCGTTGTTCATTGGTCGGCTGGCCGTCGCCGACAAGCCAGGTGCGCGAAATATCGCAACAAAATCCATAGGGGCCGACCAGATCCGTATCAAAGGACAGAAGGTCCCCGTCTTCAATCACTCGCGCCGATGATTCCTGAAACCACGGATTGGTTCTTGGCCCGGAGGCGAGAAGCCGGGTTTCGATCCATTCGCCGCCCCGGCGAATGTTTTCGGCGTGCAAGACGGCCCACAGATCATTTTCCGTCATGCCGGGGGTCATGGCGTTTTCCATTTCCGCCATCGCCGCTTCGCACGATACGATTGCCCGCCGCATACAGATGATCTCATCGGGAGACTTTATCTTGCGGGCTTCCTCCATCATCTGCTCGCCATAGACCACTTCGACACCGGCTTTCTGCAAGGGAGGCAGGCCATGACTGTCGACCTGATCGAAGGCGCAGCGCATATTTCCGCCACCGTGTTCGCGCAGCAGATCGGCGATGTCATTGGCCCAGTTCTCGGCAAGTTCCATGCAGCGGTGGCCGGCTTCGAAATAGAACCACGCCGTGCAGCCGCGAATCTCATCAACGACGCCTGTGTGGTCGGAAAGGTGTTCACAATTGTGAAACTCAAACAATATCACCGGACCGTCCGTTGCAACGAATGCGCAGCGCGCCGGATTGTGCGTGGTCCACAATTGCATGTTGGTGCAATCGGTAGCGTAGCGGATGTTGAGCGGATCATACAGGTGGATGCCGGCAAGATCATTGGCGCCCAGCTGCTCACGGATACGGTGCAGCCGGAACTGACGCATTGCGGTCAGGTCCGGTTGTTCGATGCCGGCAATTTTCCATTCACTTTCAGCTAGTTGTCCGTAACCAATGAGATGTTGATTCATCGATGCAGCCTTGGCCCTGGCATAGGATTCCAGCGCGTCATAACCCGCGTCATTGCCCGGATGTTCCGGCAGGACGAAGGGTTCGATTTTCCGTTGGTGGCGGCCAAATGGGGTCTGAACGTTCATGGCATATCTCCGATATTCCCCCTGAGTTTGATTTGGAAATCGATGACACGCTGTTGAAAAGGCGTCATCCACGATGGCGTAATTGTGGGGTGACAGCCTGATGAAATTCGTCTAGCGTCGACGCGCTGGCCGATGCAAGTCGGGTTGTTAGTGGGAGAGCGTGGTCCTTCAGGGACTGCCGCCGAAGGTGAAAACACCCATAATCTCTCAGGCAAAAGGACCGCTAACGATGGGCTGAAAAGTCCCAGGCTCTCTGGAAAATCAGGCTGAATGCCTGCGCCGACGGTGTAAGTTTGAACCCTGATTGGGATCAGACGAGTCTCTCAGGCCAAGGACAGAGGGGACATACCCGCATGAGCGGGCGTGTGCCTTTGAACTGTCTGGAGCCTGTTTTGCAACATACCCCCTTATTCCAAACCCACATCGATGCCGGTGCAAAAATGGGCGAATTTGCCGGTTTTGACATGCCCCTGTTTTATCCGCTCGGTGTGATGAAAGAGCATGAGCATACCCGTGCGCATGCCGGATTGTTTGATATCTCCCACATGGTCCATGTATCGCTGTCCGGCAAACAGGCCGCTGACCTGATCAGCCGGCTGTGCCCCTACCATGCCGGTCAGCAGCAGATCGGAACCGCCCGCTACACATTCATGCTGACCGAAAGTGCCGGCATCATTGATGATCTGATCGTCACCCGGCTTGAGGAAGAACGCTATCTGATCGTTGCCAATGCGGGCTGCGCCGAAAAGGATGTCGCTCATATTTCGCAAACTGCTGACAGTTTTGATGTCGACATGACCATCATACCACGGGGCTTTCTGGCGCTGCAGGGGCCGGATGCAGAGGCTGTATTGGCGCAGCATTTTGATGTCCCTTCGATGGCCTTTCTGGCGGCGAACGAACCCCGTGATGGCTGGTTCCTTTCCCGCAGTGGTTATACCGGTGAAGACGGATTTGAGATTGCAATGCCCGTCGATGACTGCGTTGAATTTGCAAACACCCTGACGGCTGATGATCGGGTGGAATGGATCGGCCTCGGCGCACGCGACTCGCTGCGTCTGGAGGCGGGATTACCTCTATACGGACAGGACCTGTCGGAAGAGATCACCCCCCATGAGGCCGGAATTATCTGGGCGGTTCCCAAGGACCTGCGACAGGGCGGACCTTTCATTGGTGCCGACAGTCTTGCTGAAAAAATTGCCGCGGGCCGCAGCCGCATGCGCGTGGCCCTGTTGCCGCAAGGCCGACCGGTTCGCGGTGGCGTGGAGCTGCAAGACGGCGACGACAATGTCATCGGTTTTGTTACCTCCGGCGGTTTTGGTCCGACGTTAAAGTCGCCAATGGCCATGGCGCTGGTCAATGTTGCCAATTCAGACGAGCCGATTTTCGCCGACATGCGCGGCAAAAAAATTCCCATGCAACGGGTCAAGTTCCCGTTCGTGCCCCACAATTACAAACGCTAAGGAGTTCATTATGAGCAAAATCTATTACACCGACGAACACGAATGGCTGAAGGTTGAGGACGGTGTGGCAACTGTTGGAATTACCGATCATGCGCAGGAACAGCTGGGTGATCTGGTGTTTGTGGAACTGCCGGATGTCGGTACTGAACTGGAGCAGGGCGATGATGGTGTTGTCGTTGAATCGGTAAAAGCCGCGTCCGACGTTTATGCTCCGGCTTCCGGCACCGTGGTTGCTGTCAACGAAGAGCTCAACAACAACGCGCCGCTGGTCAATGCCAGCGCCGAAAACGATGGCTGGCTCTACAAGCTCAAGCTTACTGACGCCGATCAGTTGGACGAATTGCTTGATCTCGACGCCTACAAAGCCCTGATTTCCTAACCGACCTATTGCCGAAAGAAAAAGATCATGACCGAGTTTTCACCGTTTCTTGCCAGACATCTGGGACCATCAGTTGCTGACCAACGCAAGATGCTCAACGCGCTGGACATGGTATCCATGGATGCCCTGCTGACGCAGACCGTGCCGGATTCCATTCGCATGGACGGTGACCTCGAGATTCCAGATGGCGTCTCGGAAGAATTGGCATTGGCCGAAATTGCCGAGAAACTGGGTCGCAACCAGGTTGCCAAGGCCATGATCGGGCAGGGCTATCACGGCACCCATGTGCCCCCGGTCATTCAGCGCAATCTGCTGGAAAATCCCGGCTGGTATACGAGCTATACGCCCTATCAGCCCGAGATTTCCCAGGGCCGACTGGAAATGCTGTTTCATTTTCAGACGCTGGTTGCTGAATTGACGGGCTTGCCTGTTGCCAATGCGTCGCTGCTTGACGAATCGACGGCGGTTGCCGAAGCAGCTGGAATGGCGTTTCGCCATCATCGCGGCAAACGGCCCCGCATCGTGGTTGCAAACCCACTCCATCCACAAACCCTGGATGTGTTGAACACGCGGGCATCGACGGCAGATTATGCAATCGATGTTGAAATGGGTGGCGCAGAGGCGCTGGGTGATGATGTTGCGGCAATTATCCTGCAGCTTCCAGATACATCCGGCGTGATCTCCGATCCCGCGGCGGTTGTGGCAGCGGCGAAGGCAGCAGGGGCGCTGGTCATTGTATCTGCTGATCCAATGGCGCTGGTCTTGCTGCAGGAGCCGGGGACATGGGGAGCCGATATCTGTGTTGGTTCCATGCAGCGCTTTGGTGTCCCGCTCGGCAATGGGGGCCCCCACGCTGCTTATATGGCAGTAACATCCGGCCTGACCCGCCTGCTGCCGGGCCGTCTGGTGGGGCAGTCCATCGATCAACAGGGACGGCCTGCCTATCGCCTTGCGCTGCAAACCCGTGAACAACACATCCGGCGTGAAAAAGCGACGTCGAATATCTGCACGGCCCAGGCATTGCTGGCCAATATGGCGGCAGCCTATGCAATCTGGCATGGACCAGCCGGGCTGACCGAAATTGCCACCCGCATCCATGGTTTTGCCGGGCGGTTTGCCAACGCGCTTGCAACAGCTGGTCATGATGTTGCGTCCAGCTATTTTGATACGATTACGGTGGAAATGAAGGGGCAGGCCGAGGCCCTCGCGAAGGCGGCCCAGGAGCAGGACTTCTTGCTTCGCGTGATCGACCAGAACACGGTTTCGGTTGCGTTTGATGAAACGACCGTTGAGACCGACCTGCAGACCCTTTGTGAAATTTTTGGCGTGACGGCTGCCGACAATGCACCATCCACATTGCCCAATTCCAGACAGGCTGAAAATTTTCTTTCGCAGGAAATTTTCCACGATCACCGGTCGGAAACGGAGATGATGCGGTTGTTGCGGAAACTCTCGGACCGGGACCTTGCGCTGGACCGTGCCATGATTCCCCTCGGCTCCTGCACGATGAAACTGAATGCAGCGGCTGAAATGATGCCGGTGACATGGGACGTGGCCGGAAATATCCATCCCTTTGCACCCGATTCTCACAGATTGGGATACCGGGCGATAATTGATGATCTGGATGACTGGCTCAGCGAAATTACCGGGTTTGCCAAATCTACGCTGCAACCCAATGCGGGCAGCCAGGGAGAATATGCCGGTCTGCTGGCGATCCGCTCCTATCACGAGGGTCGCAACGAAGGGCACCGTAATATCTGCATCATCCCCGCGTCGGCCCATGGTACCAATCCAGCCTCTGCCCAGATGGCCGGATATGATGTGGTCGTTGTGAAGTGTAACGACGAAGGCGACGTATCGCTCAGCGATCTGAAGCTTAAGGCTGAGAAATATTCAGACAATCTGGCGGCCCTGATGATCACCTATCCGTCGACTCACGGTGTTTTTGAGGCCGGGATTGTCGAAATCTGCGACGTTGTCCACAGCCATGGTGGTCAGGTCTATCTTGATGGCGCCAACCTGAATGCGATGGTTGGCATAGCCAGACCCGGCGATATTGGTGCGGATGTCTGCCACATGAATTTGCACAAGACCTTCTGCATTCCCCACGGGGGAGGCGGGCCGGGCGTGGGCCCGATTGGCGTTGCCGCTCACCTGGTTCCGCACCTGCCGGGCCATGTTGAATCGGGGACTGATGGTGCGGTCAGCGCAGCACCGGACGGGTCGGCGTCGATCCTGCCCATTTCCTGGATGTATATCCGCATGCTGGGGGGGGGCGGATTGCGCAAGGCCAGCGAAGTCGCCATTCTTAACGCCAATTATATTGCCACCCGTCTGAGCGACCATTACCCGATTTTGTTTACCGGCAAGAATGGTCAATGCGCCCATGAATGCATTGTCGACGTGCGGGTGCTCAAGGATCGTGCCGGTGTCAGCGTTGACGATGTCGCAAAGCGTTTGATCGATTATGGATTCCACGCACCAACCATGAGCTGGCCGGTGGCGGGCACATTGATGGTGGAGCCGACGGAGTCGGAACCGCTTTCGGAAATTGACCGTTTTGTCGATGCCATGATCGCGATTGCGCAAGAGGCGGCGCGGATTGAATCCGGTGAATGGCCGGCCGATGATAACCCGTTGCACAACGCACCGCATACGGCGCAGGATCTGATGTCAGACGCGTGGAGCCATCCCTATCCCCGCAGTCTCGCGGCCTATCCTGCCGGTGTTGATGCTGCTGCAAAATATTGGGCACCGGTGGGCCGTGTGGATAATGTTCACGGCGACCGCAATCTGGTGTGCACTTGTCCTCCGATTGAAGACCTCGCCGTCGGATAATCGGTCCCAGTTCAACCAATTCAAAGCCCCTGAGAGGGCGCCAATTTGGCGCTCCCCAGGCATTATACAAGATTGTTCCAGATTGATCAGAAATGATGCTTGGATCGGTTGAGATTGTGCTAAGCCGAAAAAAAACAAAGCCGATCTGGAATCGGCTCAGGGGAGCGTCAGGCTTTTGAACAAGGATAAGATCTGGGGCCCACGCCTCGCGACCTATCGTGCGACCAACAACGGAAGGGCATCGCTGGAGCTGGGCATTACGCTCGTTCCGTTTGTTGTCCTGTATGCGGCGATGATTTGGTCGCTCTCAGTCGGCTATTGGCTGACACTGCTTTTGGCGCTGCCCACCGCAGCGATGTTGGTGCGGATGTTCGCCATCCAGCACGATTGCGGGCATGGGGCGTTCTGGAGCAGCAAAAGAGCGAATGACTGGCTGGGCCGTTTCATCGGTGTTTTGACGTTTACCGCTTATGACGACTGGCGGCGCGAACATGCGCTGCACCACTCCTGCTCAGGCAATCTCGACCGGCGCGGATTTGGCGACATCGCCACGCTGACCGTGCGCGAATATTGTGCGTTGAGCAAAGTGCAGAGATTGGGATACTGGCTGTATCGTCACCCTGTCGTGCTGTTCGGATTGGGACCGTCCTGGCTGTTTCTTCTGCGTCATCGGTGGCCGTCCAGTAAGACCAACAACATGATGCCCTTACTGTCCACGCATTCAACCAATATCGGTATCGTTTTGATTTCGGTGGCTTTGATATGGCTGATCGGGTGGAAAGCCTTCTTGATGGTTCAGGTTCCGGTGATTGTGCTGGCGGCTTCGGTCGGTGTCTGGCTGTTCTATATTCAACATCAGTTTGATGAGACCCATTGGGAAAACAATCCGGACTGGCAACGCGAGCATGCGGCGCTGCATGGCAGTTCCTATTATGATCTGCCCCAACCGCTGATGTGGTTGACGGGTAATCTGGGAATTCACCACGTCCACCACCTCTCCAGCGGCATTCCCTTTCACAAATTGCCGAGGGTGATGCGTGATTATCCTGAACTGAAGGACATCAATCGGCTGACCCTTTGGCGCAGCCTGCGGTGTGTTCCGCTGACGCTTTGGGATGAAGAAAAAAAGGCACTGATTTCGTTTCGCCAGCGCCGCCGCGCTGCGCTGGCAAGCGTCTAGGGGCACTGCTGCTGATAATCAGGCGTTGGCCCAGGTGTCCTTGCGCAGCTTCTCCAGTCGCGCGTGACGTTCCACCGCTTCCTTCTGCATCACCCCGGAGGCAAACTGATCCGGTTTGTAATGGCCAAAGTGATCGACACCGCGCACCAGCGTGGCGGTGTCGAGATCATGCAGGGTCTGCCGGGCAGACGGATCGATATACTGAACATTGAATCCGATACGCCGGTCGTCGCTGGCATTCGGCATCGACGCGTGCAGGGTCCAGCCATGGTGGAAGCTGGCCTCACCCGGTTGCAGCGGGCACATTTGGGCATTGTCTTCAGCGACACCCTCAACCGACTGTCCACGGAACAGGACATTGGAGGTGTCAGCGGTGTCGGTGTGTTCCAGTTTCCCCTGCGTGTGACTGCCGGGAACCATCCGCATGCAGCCGGATACCGGCGTTGCCGGCGACAGCGCCAGCCACATGGAAACCTGCCGGTCATTTGACAGGCCCCAATAGGTCAGATCCTGATGCCAGCTGACATGGGATGGAGAATGGGCTTCCTTGATGATGTAGGTGACATCAAACAGCATGATGTTCGGCCCAAGCAATTGTTCCACCACGTCCAAAACCCGTGGCGCCGTGGCAAGATCGGCTGCGAAATCAAGCAGCGTGTGCATTTTCGATCGATAATGCTGATCGCCAAATTGCTGTTCGACGTGTTCCAACTGCCTGCGGTGGCGTGCAGCTGCAGCGCCATCAATGCAGGCTACCGGAGCCACGTAACCGTTGGTCTGATAGTCTAGAGCAAGAGACATGACGACCCCCTTTCCTTTGCCGGATACTTTACGAAAAATCACCCCGCATGCGTTTACCCATCGGATCGAACGGTGGCTCGTCCTGAACAATTGCAGCACACATGTCACCGATGATTTCGACCCTCAGCCCCTGTTCGCGGGCGGCGGCGAGATGCTCGGTTGGAATATAGCCGGTGGCCAGAGACTGTTCGACATGGTGACCATACCCCCCTGATGTCACCCAGCCGATCACGTCATCACCCAGAAAGATCGGTTCATCACCGATACAGTCGGCGTCGACGGCACCGGTCACCTCAATGCAAATGCGGGTCAACGGCGGGTTCTCCGCATGGGCAAAGACCCCATCGCGTCCCACGAATGTGTTTTTCTTTTTTGACACAAAACGGTCGAGACCGGCTTCAAACGGGCTGTAGATCGGGCGGAACTCGCGGAACCAGGTGCCAAAATGTTTTTCCAGCCGCATGTTCAACAGCGCGCGCATGCCGAATGGCTTAATCGCAAATTCCTCACCGGCCGCGACGATGCCTGCATACAGGCGGCGGACATATTCGGGCTCGACCCAGATTTCATAACCCAGATCACCACTATAGGAGATGCGGTTCACCATGGCGGGAACGGAGGCAATTGTCGTCTCCCGGTAATCCATGAACTTGAAAGCTTCGTTGGATACGTCTTCGTCGGTCAGCCCGGCCAGAACCTTTTGCGCGTTGGGACCGGCAATCGAGAGACCAAGCAGGCCAAGATTGATGTTTCTGATCCGCACCGAACCATCATCCGGCAGGTGCTCTTCAAACCAGCGCATGTGATAGATCTGCGCCTGGCTTGATCCCCACATCTGGAATCGTTCATTGCCGATATTGGGACCAGCGCGGTCCACACCGGCGGCAGCGATTGTGAAATCGCCATTGATCTTGCCCTCGTTTGTCACCATGGAGGTCAGGGCCAGTCGTCCTTCGCGGGGAATGAAATTCGTCATGATCATCGACAGCCATTCGCGGGCTCCGGGGCCGGTGATCTCATATTTGGCGAAGTTTGAGATGTCGGTATATCCGACATTGTTGCGGCAATTTTGAACTTCGGCTTTCACGTGTTCAAAGTCATTGGACCGGTGGAATGAAAACACGTCCTCGGCTTTGACCCCGTCTGGCGCAAACCACAACGGGGTTTCCAGACCCCATGAATCACCCATCACGGCACCATTGGCGCAATGGATGTCGTAGAGAGGTGTCGTCTGGTGCGGGCGGGCCGCTGGCAGTTCCTCATTGGGAAAGCGAATGCGGAAGCGCCTTGAATAGTTTTCCCGCACCTTTGCGTTTGTGTAGTCGCGCGTGACCTGCGGTCCGAAACGGGAAACATCCATGCCCCAGATGTCGTAGCCCGGATCGCCGTTCACCATCCATTGCGACAGGGCCAGTCCGACGCCGCCGCCTTGTGAGAATCCGGCCATAACGGCGCAGGCCGTCCAGTAGTTGGGCACGCCCCGCACCGGGCCAACAAGGGGATTGCCGTCTGGGGCAAAGGTGAAGGGTCCGTTGACGATCCGCCTGATTCCGGCCCTTTCAAAGGCGGGGAAATGCTTGAAGCCCACTTCCAGCGATGGCGCGATCCGGTCAAGATCGGGGTTCAGCAGTTCCTGGGCAAAGTCCCAGGGTGTATCCTTTGGCGACCAAGGCGTGGCTTGTTTTTCATAGGTGCCCAGCAACATGCCGTCGCGTTCCTGGCGGATATAGATCTCGCCGGAGAAGTCGATTGCATGGATCACTTCTTTGCCGGTGGTTTCGTTGATTGCGGCCACTTCCGGCATGGCTTCAGTGAGCAGATAGTGGTGCTCCATTGCCAGAACCGGCAGTTCAATGCCGACCATGCGCCCGACTTCACGGGCCCAGAGGCCACCGGCATTGACCACATGATCAGCCGTCATCGTGCCCTTGTTGGTTGTAATCTGCCAGACTGATTTGCCGGCATCCCAGTGCAATTCTTCAACCTTGCACTGAAGCTCGATATCGGCGCCCCCCAAACGGGCGGATTTGGCGTAGGCATTGGTGGTTCCATAGGGATCAAGGTGACCCTCTACCGGATCCCACATCGCACCGACGAAATATTCCTCCTCCAGCAACGGCAGCAGTTCCTTGGCCTCGGCGGTGGAAATGATCTCGGTATCCATGCCGAGATACCGTCCCCGGGCATGGCTCATTTTTAACCATTCCAGTCGGTCTTTGTTTTCTGCCAGCGCCACGCCACCGGTCAGGTGCAGACCACATTTTTCACCGGAGATTTTTTCCAACTCGTCATAAAGCTCGATGGTATAGGCCTGAAGTTTCGCAACATTGGGGTCACCGTTCAGGGTGTGAAAACCACCGGCAGCATGCCAGGTCGATCCGCAGGTCAGTTGATCGCGTTCCAGCAATACGACATCTTTCCACCCGGCTTTGGTCAGGTGAAACAGAACGGAACAGCCAACCACACCGCCTCCAATTACAACGGCCTGTGCGTGAGACTTCATCTTTTTATTCTCCAGTTTTGGGGCCCGTGCCCACATATGAATAGGTGCCATAATCGACTTCACCAGCCCATACCCAAACGGCAATCAGGGCGCTGTCGATGGTTCGGCTGGCATGGGGTTGAAAGGATGCATGATGCATGCGGTCACCGGGGCCGCGCATGCAATAGAGCTCATCCCCCTTCATCCACTCGGCTTCGCCTGCAATCTGCACGAACAGTTCTTCAGCTGCATGGGTTCGGATGATGTAATCGGTGTTAGCGGTTTGCGCGAAGAGGCCGACCCGACAGCTGTCGTCGAATATCATGCCGAGAGCGCCGATCAACTCTACAGTCTGCATTTTCAAGGCGACATCGGCGCTTATCCGCCCATCATCATAGCCGGAATAGTGCCAGGAAAGCTGATCGAGAACCGGGAGTATCTGCGTGGTGCAGGGCAGGCCATTGGGGTCATGCAACAGGTTTTCGATGGCAGTATTGGTGTCCAGCACAGCCGGTTCTGATACAGGTGAAGACCCGGCATGCCGCCTCAGTGCTGCTGCACCGATGGTTGCGATCTCTTCCTGACCGGATGCCAGTACATCGGCCAGAGCAGAAAACAGAGGTGACAGATCAAGCTGCGCCATTGTCAAAAATCGGTTGGTGCACCGCCTTCTTCTTTTCGCCTGGCGACAAAGGCTTGCAGTTCCTCGTCGATGGCGATGTCGATCGCGGGTGGCTCGAATTCCTCCAGAATCTGCTTGTAGATCTTGTTGGCCCGGTCATGGGTCCAGACCGATCCGCGGTCCTCAAAGTTCTCGTAATTGTTCCAGTCCGACAGGAACGGGTTGTAGAAGGCGGTTTCGTACCGGTCCTGGGTATGTTGAATGCCGAAGAAATGACCATTGCTTCCCACTTCCTTCATGGCGTCGAAAGCCAGGGTGGAATCATCAACAACCATCGGATTGAGATAGGCCTGAAACTGCTGCAGGACTTCGCAATCCATGATGAATTTTTCAAACGAGGCGCACAGCCCACCCTCCAGCCATCCGGCGGCGTGATAGACCACATTGGTGCCGCTGGTGATCACGGCCCACATGGAATTCATATATTCCCACATGCTTTGCCCGTCCGGCACATTGGCCGCACATACACCCGAAGACCGCATGGGCAGGTTATAGAAACGGGCCATCTGACCGGTTATTTGCGTGGCGCGCACATAATCGGGGGTGCCAAACGCCGGAGCGCCGGTTTTCATATCGACATTGGATGTGAACGTGCCGATGGCCGCCGGGCAGCCCGGATTGACGCATTGGATAAGCACGATGGCGATCAGCGCTTCGGCAAGCGATTGGGTCACAGCGCCAACCATGGTGACCGGTGCCATCGCCCCGGCAAGGGTGAACGGGGTCACAATCGTTGGTTGACCCCTGCGGGCGAGCCGCATCATCCCGTCCAGCATGGGATAGTCATGTTTCAGCGGGGAGGTGGAATTGATGTTGGTATACATGCGGGGCTGGGCGTTGAATTCTTCATGGGACAGGCCGCCAGCGATCCGGGTCATTTCCATCACATCTTCGACGCGCTCCTTGCCCAGGGAATAGGCATGAACGACTTTGTCGGTGAGGATCAGCTTGTCGTAGAGGCAATCCAGATGGCGCACCGACGGGTGAATGTCCATGGGTTCCACAGGATAACCGCCGGCGAAATGGATGCAGTTGAAATACTGCGTCAGCCGCATGAAATTTCGATAGTCAGCCTGGGTTCCGGTGCGCCGCCCGGTATCCAGATCCGAGCAGTTGGGCGGGCTTGATACATTGCCGAAGACCAGGTGGTTTCCGCCAATTGTGATCGTGCGCTCCAGATTGCGGGGGACGATGGTGAACTGTGAAGGCGTCAGCGCCAGCTTCTCCATCACCATGTCACGGCCCATGCGCACGTTCTGGCCATTTACGGTGGCTCCGTTTTTGCGCAGAATTTCAGCCGCCTCGTCATTGAGGAATTCAATACCGATCTCTTCCAGGATGCGCATCGCGGTATCGTGGATTTTGGCTACCCCTTCGGCATCTATGGGTTCGGTAGGTCGATCATTGTTGATGACCGTTTGCCAGGGATATTGTCTGATGGCTGGCCCGCCACGCCGGGAATTTCCCTGTCGCCCTCCGCTGCGCGTCTTGCCTCGTGTCTTGCCGCGTGTCTGGCCGCGTGTCTTGCCTCGCTTTGGGGTGGTGGTGGCATCCGGTGTTGTGGCGTCGACCATGTCATCAATCCTCCCGCCGGCTTGTGTGCCAGCGCCATCATTGTGGATGGCTGATCGGTGTGCAGTGAAAAAGGTACGACGCGGGCCATGAGGAAAGCGACATTGCGTTCCGTTTGTCAAAAAAACGACGCTTTTGCGCCGAATGCACCCTTGTCTTCAACCGGGTGCGTTTGCATTGTCGCGGATCAATTTGCCGGGAATCAACAGATGAGCACCTTTGCCCTGACCAAACATCCTGCACTGGTGATTGCACCGGGTGCATCGGCCCAGACCGGTCAACATGTGACCAACACAACAGGACCGGAATGCCGGGTGCTGCTTGTGTGTGATCCGGTTCTCGTTTCACTTGGTCTGGCTGAAAATGTCAGGAATTCGATTGTAGAGGCTGGTCACAGTGTCGCGTTGTTTGATGATCTGCAAAGCGATCCGAAAGAAGCGTCCGTTGATGCGGCCACGAAAATGGCTTTTGACATGCAGGCAAATTGCGTTGTGGGACTGGGCGGTGGTTCGGCGCTGGATACCAGCAAGGTTGTGGCCGTCCTCGCACACAGTGGCGAAGGGTGCGCGGCTTACCGGCTGGCGGAAAAGCAATTGCCCTTTCGCAAAACGGGATTGATTGCCCTGCCGACAACCGCCGGCACCGGCAGTGAGACAACGGGTACTTCCATCATTTCGCAGGCCGACGGGGTGAAAAACTGGTTCTGGGGGCCTCCATTGAAACCAGACATGGCGCTGATGGATCCGGACCTGACCGTTGGACTTCCAAAATTCTGGACCTTCTACACCGGTCTGGACGCCCTGGTTCACAGCATTGAATCGCGGACCAATCGATTTCGCTTTGATGAAAACGATGCCTTGGCGGAGCAGGGCATCATCCAGGCGGCCAACCATTTGAGAGCAGCAGTCGAACAGCCTGATTCAATAGAAGCGCGGACTGGCATGATGTTGGCGGCTGCCTATGGCGGTTTGGCGATTGGCAATACCGGTTGTGCGGTTGCCCATAATATTGGCCATGCGCTGGGGTCACTGGCGCAGGTTCCGCACGGTCGTGCGGTCAGTGTTGCGCTGGCTCAGACGATGGAATGGGCCATTGACGGCAACCGCTCTGCGTTTGACCGCGTTGGGCAATTGCTGGGCGGGCGAGATGCCGCAGATGTCGAAGACAAATAGCACGAACTGGCAGCAAGTTGCGGAGAAAAGCTGGTTCTTTCACCGGATGAAAAATCAAAGCTGACCGAACAGGACTTGGCGCGTGACATGGTCTGCAGCGCCAATATTGCAATGTTGGATTCGACGGCGCGAGACGCTTCACAATCTGATGTGGAGCACCTCGCGTCGCGCATGTTGTCGGCCTGACGGCCTTAATTTTCAGCAACCACCGATGGCAGAACGGCCGGTTCGATTGCCGAGACGGTCGAATTCCCAACGGTATTTCTTGCCGCGAAAGCAGCCTTCAACAAACAGGGTCGTCGACTCAGCACCACGTTTTTCAAGTGTTTGCAGAATGTTCAAAACCGAGTTGGATTTGCAAACTCCCGTTTTGCGGTTGCGCTGAATTTCGCCAAAGGCGTCGATGCGAAGGCTGTGTTTGACTTCATCAAGACAACCTTCTGCTGACCATCCCGTGCCCCGACGCTTGATCGACACATTCATATAGTTGAGCTTGGCCAGCTTGGCTGAAAGGCTCTTCTCGGTAACCGGGGGAGCGCACCGACCGACCCGATCTTCCTTTGTGATTTGGCCAAACCGACCAACGGTCAGTTCAACGAGTACCCGACCTTTACAGGCCTCCACCAGATAGGGTGTGCGGGTGCCTCTGAGAACCTGAATGCGATCATAGTTCCGCTTTTCCAGCAAACTGGCCAAATTGGCGGGGTCGATTGGACGACGGCAGGGGCCGATGCGTGTTTCGTTTTGTATTCTTCCGTAGCGGCCGACCGTTAATTCCAATTTGTCGTTCGCGCGGCAGGCATGAGCGATATAGGGCGGACGGCGCCGTTCTATCACTTCAACCCGCTTAAAACCTTGTGCTTGCAGGTGTTGCGCAATTTTGTTGGGATCGAGTTGTTCCCGGCAATCGCCAATTCTGCGCTCAGAACGCACCACGCCCCGTCGATTGAGGTCAACGCGAACGCGCTCGTTATCGCGGCACGCTTCGGCCAGGTATCGTGGCAATTCGGCATCCGTGACGACAATCCGCTTATAGCCTTCGCGGCGCAGCACGTTGACGATTTGCTGGCGCGTGAGGCCTTGTACAGCGCAGGTCCCGAGGCTTTTGCGATCGGTTATCCGACCACGGCGGTTAAAACTGAACCGGGTCTTGTTGTTGTTGCGACAGGCCGTGGCGACAATGAGATTTCCATTTCGGCTGGTCTGAATTTGCCTGTAACCTTCTTGCTGCAGCAGGTCATTGGCGTCTTGCCTGGTGAAACGGGCTGGACGAACAACCGGGCATTCACCAACTTTTTTCTCGCTCGTGATGCGGCCCAAAATGCTGACTTTGACTTGATACTTGTCGGCGCCTTTACACGCCTCTGTTCGAATGATGGTCAGCCCTCGATTGGTAACCCTAGGATTGGTGTATCCATTGGCTCTGAGCACGCGAAAGATTTCCTGATCATCGCCGCCCAGGGTGATGGTTTGAGCGGATGTGATGCTGGGGGCGGCAAGGCCTCCCACCAACAGTGCGGCTGCAACAAGGCAGTGTTTCAAGTTAATTGGCATCAGATCCTCCCGCCAAGTTGTGGTTTGGGTGCGTCATATCTGAAGATGACGTAAGGTAATTTGTCAAATTTAGGCCGTCCCTTTTGATTGGTTTTGTTCGCTGTCGCGGGTGCGTTCCGGCTGTGCCGGATGCCCGATTCTAAAAACACCCCTGATTGCTGCCGGGTCGATAATCTTGCCTTTGCGGTAAATTGACGCTTCTCCGTTCTGCGCCAGGGAAACAGCAACGCGGCGAATCGGTTTCATCAGCGTGCGCCATTGCTTTTCATCGTTGCCCATCAGGCTGCGGGCTATGTCGGTGGGGCCGATTGTCTTGCCGGTGTCGACGCTGCCAAGCTGGTCCAGGATCGCGCGACGGATAGAATCATCATGGATGGCCCCGGACGGGAGCGGTGCAGATTCGGTCGGATTGAAAACCGTCATAAAAAATATCTACGGATTGCTGTTGCAAGTCCGATGCCTACCAATTGCTTGGTCATTTCACCTTAGGATCAGGACTCGTTAAATCCACCATATTACGATTGCTGCGATCGTGATTGCTGCCATGAAGATGTCCGCTCTTCG
>CAJQPW010000107.1 GCA_905480295.1 uncultured Rhizobiaceae group bacterium
GAACGCCCGTTACGACTTTCGTAACAAGGTCATGGGCGAGCGCATGCACCTCACTCGTTCGATCCATGAATGGCCTGGATCACCGCGTCGGTGACCTGTTGGGTCGTCGCATCGCCGCCGACATCGGGGGTCAATACGCCATCAGCACATACGGTTTCGACCGCTTTCATCAGCCGTGCAGATGCTTCAGTTTCCCCAAGGTGATCCAGCATCTGGCACGCTGTCCAGAATGTCGCCACGGGATTGGCAATACCCTTGCCGGTGATGTCGAAGGCAGATCCGTGAATCGGTTCAAACATCGAAGGAAACCGGCGTTCAGGATCAATATTTGCAGTCGGCGCCACCCCAATGCTGCCGGCAAGGGCACCGGCAAGGTCCGACAGGATATCGGCGTGCAGATTGGTGGCAACGATCGTATCGAGGCTTTCCGGCTTCAATGTCATGCGAACGGTCATCGCATCAACCAGCATCTTGTCCCATGTAACGTCGGGAAAATCTTGGGAAACTTCTGCTGCAATTTCATCCCACAACACCATGCCGTGGCGTTGGGCATTGGATTTTGTCACCACCGTGAGCAATTTGCGTGGCCGGGATTGGGCCAGTTTGAAGGCATAACGCATAACGCGGGCAACGCCCGCGCGCGTGAAAATCGAAACTTCCGTCGCCACCTCTTCCGGCAGGCCGCGATGAACCCGTCCCCCGGCACCGGAATACTCGCCTTCTGAATTCTCGCGGACGATGACCCAGTCCAGATCGCCGGGTTTCTTGCCCTGCAGCGGGGACGGAATGCCCGGCAGAATACGGGTGGGACGAACGTTGGCATATTGATCAAAGCCCTGGCAGATCGGTAAACGGAGTCCCCAAAGTGTGATGTGATCGGGAACGTCCGGTGCGCCCACGGCACCAAAGAATATCGCATCAAATCCCTTGAGCTGTTCAGGCCCATCCTCCGGCATCATCGTGCCATTGGCTTTGTAATAATCAGAACCCCAGTCAAAGGTCGTGACGTCGAACGAAAGATCGCCCATGCGTTGACCGAGCGCCTCGAGCACCTGCAGTCCGGCCGTGATCACCTCTGGTCCGATTCCATCTGCCGGGATTGCCGCAATCTTCAAGCTTCGCATGTTGTCTCCGTTGCCACGCAATTTGGGATTAAAATCAGGTGCATATAGCATTTTCCATTCAGTTGCAGTGGCAAATGGTGCGTGACAAAAATTATTTACCAACCAGTTTGGCCGCTGACTGACCGGCAACCCGGCCAAGGGCTACAGCCGATAACAGACCATTGCCCGACAGGTAACCCCAATCTTCAGGCCCGGACACGCCACAGGCAGCACCGCCGCTTGCAAACAGATTGGGCAAAACCCCACCTTCTTCAGTCACGATCCGGGCGTTTGAATCAACCTTCAACCCTCCCTGGGTGTGGAACAGGGAACCGGTGACCTTTACCGCATAATAGGGCGGGATCAGGGTTGAGCTGGTTGTGAAGTCGCGGTCAAATTCATCTTTCTCGCCAGTGGAAGCCAGGTGGTTGATCCGATCAAGGGTGGCGCGAAGTTCTGTGAGCGGCACATTGATTTTAGCGCCCAGTTCCTCAACCGTACCGGCCTTCAAAACTGCTCCATGCGCCTCGGCCTGTTTGAAATCTTCAAAACCCGAGACAAGATCGCGCAAGCGGCCATCAAACAGGTTCCAGGCAATCCCGCCGGGCTGCGACAATACCCGGCGAGCCTGTTCAGAATAACCATCCAACTCGTTGGAAAAGCGAACGCCTTCCCGATTGATTTGAACCCCGCCTTCCATCATCAGCGCCCAGCTGATCAGGATGCCGTGCGGGTGGGCCACCGATCCGTGACCCTGATAGGAACCGAGGTGCTGCGTGGCCCCGCCCAGCGACTGCCCCCAGGTGATGGCATCCCCCTGATTGCCCGGATGACCGAAATACAACGCATCACGCATGTCGGGAATATGGGTGCGCAACATGTTCGCATTGCCGCCAAATCCGTTACAGGCAAGGATCAATGCCGAGCACCCTATCAACTCTGTCGTGTCGTCCGGCCGGGTAATTTTTACACCCTTTATACACGCCTCGGCATCGGCAAAAATCTGGGTTACATGCGCCCCGCCCAGAATGTCGATTTCGGCCCGTTCGGCAGCACTGACCAAGCCCCGCATCAAATCCGCACCGGACCGCGATGGCGGTGCATGCATGCGCAATTGGCTGTGGCCAGGATAGAGAAATCCTTCCACCAATGTCAGATCAAGGCCGTGGTGTTCTGTCAGCCAGTCAATGGCGGGCCCGGAGTTACGGCACATCACATCGACCATAGACGGATCGGTATCGCCACGCGCTTTTTTGATGATATCCGCGGCCATGATCTGCACGGAATCCGTGACGTTGTTTTCCTGTTGTATGCGGGTTTCGCACGCCGGAATCATGCCCGATGAAAGAGCCGTACTGCCGCTGGGAACCAGATCTCGTTCTAGGACCACGACCTCAACACCTGCATCCCGGGCCGCCAGTGCCGCCACCAGTCCACTGGCCCCTGCCCCAACGATCAGCAAGGATATTTCGGCATCGAAATGGACCCCTTCAGCCGAGACTACCGACATGCTCTATTCCTTGAGTTTGGCGATCATTTCATCGCAGCTGGCAATTTTGCCAATGGTTGACAATGAACCGATCGAGGAATCATGCGCCTGTTGGCTGAACGCTGCACAACCATCGTCGAGAACAATGCATTGAAAATCCCGCACATGGGCGTCGCGAACCGTCGAGGCGACGCCACCATTGGTGACGATGCCCCCAAAAATCAAGGTCTTGATGCCAGCGCGTTGCAGCACCCATTCCAGCCGGCTTTGAAAGAACGCTGAGAAAGCAACCTTCTCAACCGTCAGGTCCGCCGGTTGCAACAAGTCGATCAATTGATGGCCAATGGCACCGGGCTGAAAATCCCCTTTGCCCAAAAACGGGCGCAGTTGTTTCAGATGCGGAGAAATAAACGGCTCTCCGGCTTTTCCGGGCACCAGGGTAAAGTGGGTGGAAACAACCCAGCCGCCCGCCACCCTCATGGCATCGGCAACGCGCGCAAGGCGGTCGGGCAACGCCGCGATCGCATCGCTTTTCTGACCAGCACGTCCATAGGCGCCTTCGGGATGCAGGAAGTCATTTTGCATGTCGATCAGCATGAGTGCCGTCGATGTCGGATCAAATTCTGCCATCCATCAAGCCTGTTGTTTTCGAGTGATGACGAGATTGCCAAAGCGATCCACCTCGCCAGTTAGGTCTGGTTCAATGCAAATTGTAGCATCGGGCTGTTCTAGAATGGCCGGCCCCTCAATCCGTGTACCGATTGGCAGTGGCAGACGCTGATAAATGGCGGTTTCATGAAACGCCCCGTCAAACCAGACTTTCCGCATTCCGGTTTTTGCCTGTTCGGCTGAGGCATCATCACCGGGTGCCAGCAATGTCAGGTCGAATTTCGGGCGCTTGCCAATTGCCGATACACGCAGGTTCAACACGCGGATCGGGATGCCGACCAGGGGGCGCCCATAGACGTCGCGGTATCGGGCCTCAAATGCCTGCAAGATCGTCGGGACATCAATGTCAGTGCGACCATTTTCGAATGCTGAAGGAATTGCAACATCGACGGTGTGGGTCTGGCCGAGATAGCTCATATCGAGCTCAAACCGCACTTCGCTGCTTTCAAAGGCTACTCCGGCCTTGTCCAGCAGTGCCAGCCCATCAGTTGCAAGTTGCGACAACTGGGCGTTCAAGCCATCCAGATCGAGACTGTCGAGAATGCCATTGACCGTCTGCACGAAGTCGTGGCGCATATCGGCAATGGTACAACCCAGCGCCGAATTTATGCCCGGATAGCGGGGAACGAGGGCGCTTTCCAGTCCCACTTCTTTGATCAGTGCACCGGTGTGCAGAGCGCCGCCGCCACCAAAAGGCATGGCCGAGAAATTTTTGGGATCAAAGCCCCGTTCAATGGAAACCAGGCGGATCGCCCCCGCCATTTTCGAATTGGCAACGCGGATGATCGCTTCTGCCGCCGACATCACATCAAGCCCGAGCGGCTCAGCAATATGCTTCTCAATTGCGACCCCGGCACGATCTACATCCAGCCGGTCAAGCTTGCCGCCGATTGGCTTGTCGGCATTGATGCGCCTCAGGACCACATTGGCATCGGTAACGGTTGGTCGGTCATTGCCAAGCCCATAACACACCGGGCCCGGATTTGAGCCGGCGCTTTCGGGACCAACCTGCAACAGGTCTCCCCGGTCCACCCAGGCGATGGAACCGCCCCCGGCACCGATGGTTGTCATTTCAATCATCGGTGTGCGGACAGTCAGTCCGAAATCAATGCTGGTCTGGGCAGCAAGCGCGCTTTGTGCATCGGCGACAAGCGAAACATCAAAACTGGTTCCCCCCATGTCGCAGGTGATGACGTTGGGAAAGCCCGCCTGTTCGCCGATATAGGCACTGGCGATCACTCCAGCGGCCGGTCCGGAAAGCGCCGTGCGAACCGGCATCTGCCGCGCTGTGTCCACCGTCATGACCCCGCCATTGGACTGAACAATCAGAACCTGACCCTCAAATCCGTCATCGGCCAGGGCGTTTTCCAGCTTTTGCAGATAGCTGGCGACAACCGGCTGCAAATAAGCATTGAGCGTGGTTGTAGATGTGCGTTCAAATTCGCGGATTTCGGGAAGAATGTCGGTTGATGCGCCGACATAGTCGTTGGGCCAGACCTCTCGCAACGCCTGCAGAGCCCGTTGCTCGTTTTCAGAATTTGCATAGGCATTGATGAACACGATGCAGACGGATTCAGCGCCCTTCGACAGCAATTGCTGTGCCGCTTGCTTCACCTCATCAGGATTGACCCGGATATGAATCGACCCATCGGCCAAGGTGCGCTCGGCAACTTCCAGTCGAAGATCTCGGGGCACGACCGGTTCAAACTGCCCCCAAAGACCCCAGGTGTGGGGACGGTCGCGGCGGCGCATCTCCAGCACATCGCGAAAGCCCCCGGTGGTAATGATGCCTGTCTTTGCACCCTTGCGCTCCAACAGGGCGTTGGTACCGACCGTTGTTCCATGCACCACGGTCGCAACTTCAGCAAAGTCTGCGACTTTCTGTTGAATGCCTTCAATGAAACCCTTGGATTGATCTCCCGGTGTTGACGGCACTTTTGCCACTTCACAGCGACCGGAAGCCTCGTCGAGAAAAAATACGTCCGTGAATGTTCCACCGACATCAACGCCAATGACAAAGCGCGAAGATTCAGAACTCATTGTCGGGCAGCCTTTCTGCATTTTTCCGTTTCGGCTTCGTCAACGATGCCTGTCTCATCCACAACAACCCCGTAATCACTCAGTGCCTGCTCGCGGCTGACAAATCCCAATGATACATCGCGGCACACGGCCTCCGGCTGCCTTTCCAACGGATGGCCATAGCCTCCACCCCCTGGTGTTTCCAGATGAACCCGTTGGCCCTTGCGCAGTTTGATTCCAACCATTTTTGATTTCATCGGCGGCGTATGATCGCCGTCGTCCTGTTGAAAGGTGAAGCGGTTTAAGGCTGCCGGCTTTCCACCAACCACACCAGGCGGTGGGTATTTCCCACGCTCCCCAAACAGGAACACATCGGCCTGCTCCTCCAACAGTTCAATTTCATAGATCGCGCCAAGGCCACCCCGGTGACGCCCGGCGCCACCACTATCAGGCCGCAACGCCCATTGGGTAAACATCACCGGATATGCTGATTCAAGTATTTCAGCCGGTGGAATGGTCGCCGTCGATATGGGTGCGTTACCGTGATTGAGTCCGTCCCCTTCCGGATGGCCACCATGGCCGCCACCGAAGAACGAAAACATCACCCAGCGGCTGCCATTCTTGCGATGTCCGGCCAGCGAAAGCGCATTGATCGTGCCATAGGCACAACCATTGACCCGCTCGGGGGCCACATCGGCGAGAGCGCAGAACAACACATCGATGATCCGTAATATCGTTTCTGTATATCCACCAACCGGCTTGGGCGCCCGCACATTGAGCAGCGACGTGTCAGGAATGATGACTTCAATCGGCTCCAGCACCCCGGCATTGGCCGGCACTTCGGTGAACAGATGTTTGGTTGCGACATAGACAGACGCCACAGCCGTCGACAGGGCAATGTTGACCGGCCCAGCACAGGCATCCGAACTGCGGCTGAAGTCCAGAACCATCTGATCACCCTTGATGGTCAGATCAAGTGCAATTTTCAGCGGCTCATCCCGGATACCATCATTGTCGAGAAAATCTTCCGCACTATAGGTTCCGTCCGGCAAGTCCGAGATATTGGCTGCCATCAGTTTGGCGGCACGGTTGCGCAATTCTGCCAACGCCAGCGACACCAGACCATCACCATATTCATCCAGCAGGTCATTCATTCGCCGGATGCCCAGTTCCAGGGCGTTGATCTGGCCGTTGAGATCTCCATAGAGACTGCCGGGCAATCGAGAATTGGCCTGCAGAATATCAACCACATCCTGTTGCAATTCACCGCCCCGGAACAGCTTGACCGGCGGAATCAACATGCCTTCCTGGAAACTTTCGGTAGCAACAGGATTGTAATTGCCAGGCACGTTGCCACCGACATCGTGCCAGTGGCCAACCGAAGCCAGATAACAGAACACCTCGCCGTCACGATAAAGCGGCCGAACCAGTCTGAAATCCGACAGATGGGTGCCGCCATCATAAGGGTCATTGAAAATATAAACGTCGCCGTCGACAAGATCACCGTCGCGACCTGCTTTCTCAATCACGGCCATCACCGCAAAAGACATGGCACCAACAAAGATCGGCAAGCCGGATTTCCCCTGCACCAGGGTTTCACCCGAATCAGCGTGATAGAGACCGTGGGAGGCATCATGGGCTTCGGCGATAATCGGATTAAACGCGCTTCTGAACAGCACCGCATCCATTTCATCAGCGATCTGTTCCAGACGACCTTTCAGGACCGCCAGGGTTACGGGATCAATCATCCTTCATCCTCAAAGTTCACGGCATCATATCTGGCCCCATTGGCCAGCATGTCGTCGGTTCCCAAAACAGCGTTCAGGCCGTCAAAGTCCAGCATATTGTCCTTGAACGGCATATTGCTGCCATGCGTTTTCAAACTGGACAGATAAGCCTGCATGGTCTTGGCAATGGCCCTGACCATGCCTCCGGGAAAGATCACCAGCGAATAGCCCAACTCGTTCAGTTCAAGGGCAGACTTTTGCGGTGTCTTGCCGCCTTCCACCATGTTCGCCATCAGCGGCACTCGATCACCGAAACGCTGAACGATCGTCTGCATCTGTTGCAACGACTGCGGCGCCTCCACAAACAGCATATCAGCACCAGCTTCCAGATAGTCTTCGGCCCTATCGAGCGCAGCATCAAAGCCTTCAACGGCAATGCCGTCGGTTCGGGCAATGATCACCGTTTCTTCATTCTGTCTGGCATCCAGCGCCGCCTTGATTTTCCCAACCATTTCGGCAGCGCTGACGAGTGTCTTACCAGCCAGATGACCGCAGCGTTTGGGCAGGGTCTGATCCTCGAGCTGGATTCCGGCTGCGCCACTGCTTTCAAACACGCGAACAGTGCGCATCACGTTCAGCGCATTGCCAAAGCCCGTGTCAGCATCGACGACAATGCGCAGATCGGTGCGTTCGGAAATGATCGACAGCGTATCGGCAACTTCCGACATGCCAACCAGACCGATATCCGGCCTGCCAAATCGTGTATAGGCAACCGACGCGCCCGACAGATAGGTTGAATGGAACCCGGCCTGCTCGACAAGGGTCGCTCCGAATGCATCAAATATACCCGGCGCAACGGTAATGTCTTTCGCCTGTAATTGATGCCTGAGCGTTGGATGGTGGGTCATGACGCATGCTCCTTTTTGGCCAGTCTGCGTTCCAGATGATCCACCAGACCGCCATCCGTCACCATCGCCAGGAGCTGTTCCGGCAATGGGTCGCAGGCATAGGTTTCCCCTGTCGTGTGATTGGTTATCCTACCCTGCTCCGGGTCACAGGACAGCTGATCACCAGCCGTAATCTTGTCCACTTCGGCACAGGAGAGGGCGACAACGCCAAAATTCAGCGCGTTGCGAAAGAAGATTCCGGCAAAGTTTTTTGCAATCAGGGTGCGCACCCCCAGGAATTGCAGCGCCTGCACCGCCTGCTCGCGCGACGAACCAATGCCAAAATTCTCGCCGCCAACAATCACATCGCCGACCTCGACGTTTGGCGCAAAATCGGGATCAACCGCTTCGAGGCAATGGGCCGCAAGCACCTTCAGCGGGCCTTTCATATAAAGACCTGGGGCGAGAACATCGGTGTCGATATTGTCGCCGAACACCCAGGCTTTTCCACATTCGTTCATGATGTTTCTCCCACAAGAAATTCACGCGGATCTGCAATTCTCCCGGCAACCGCACTGGCAGCAACCGTATAGGGAGAGCCGAGGTAAACCTTCGACGACACCGCACCCATGCGCCCCTGAAAATTGCGTGCCGTTGACGAAATACAGACTTCATCCTCCGCCAGAATACCGGCTCCATAACCGGCACAGGCCCCACATCCCGAGGGCATCAATATGGCCCCGGCTGCGGTGAGACTTGCCAGCGTGCCATCGGCAGCGGCGGCGGCCGTAACCCGGGTGCTGGCCGGAGCCAGCAGCAGGCGGGTACCCGTGGCGACCTGCCGCCCTTTCAAAACGGCAGCGGCCATTTGCAGATCTTCCAGTTTGGCCCCGGTACAGGCCCCGATATAGGCCTGATCGACAGCGACAGTGGAATGGTCATCAATCGGGGCAGAATTAGCAGGAGAATGAGGTGCGGCCACGTGCGGTTCAAGCGCACTGGCGTCTACCGTGTGGGTACGAAGATATTTGGCGTCGGCGTCGCCTTGCCATTGTGCAGGATTTCCGGGATTACCACCGGCGGCTTCAATATAGGCGGTTGTCGTTGCATCAGCTGCAATCAACCCGGCCTGCGCCCCCAGTTCTGCGGCCATATTGCTCAATGTCATACGCTCGGTCATCGACATCGCTGCCACCGTCGCACCGCCATATTCGATGACCTGATATTCCGCACCCCCCATGCCGATGCGAGCACACAGATGCAGAATTATATCCTTTGCCGACAGCCCCGTGCCAAGTTCACCGTCAATGTCGACACGAATGGTCGCGGGGGTTTTGGTCCAGGTTTCGCCGGTGACCAGCACACCGGCCATATCGGTTGCACCGACACCAAACATGAAGCTGCCAAATGCACCGCCGGTTGGTGAATGACTGTCGCCGCCAACAACGAACATGCCCGGAGAAAGGTGCCCTCGTTCTGGCAAAACCACATGGCAGATGCCCTGCATGTCATGAAAATTCGTTATACCATTGGCATCAGCCCATTTGCGTGTCAGGTCCAGAATTGCCGCCGACATGGCATCGACCGGGGGCACAAAGTGATCGGTGATCAGCACCACCTTGTCCGGGTCCCAGACCTTTGCATCCAGTCGTTTCAAAATGGGTTCGACGCGCCTTGGCCCGCCACTGTCATGCATCATGGCGAGATCGACGGCACAGGTGACAAATTCTCCCGGGCTGACGCTCTCGCGGCCGGAGGCTTTTGCAATGATCTTTTCTGCCAGTGTTGATCCCATGCTCTTACAATCCCAGATACGATTTCTTCAGGTCGGGGTCGTCGATCAGTTCTGCGGCTTCCCCCAACAAAACGATTGATCCGTTTTCCATCACATAGGCACGGTCAGCGATTTCCAGCGACTGCATGACATTCTGTTCAACCAGAAATATCGCCAGACCCTGTTTGTTGAGACGCTGGATCAGTGAAAACATTTCCTCCACCAGGAGTGGTGACAGACCCAATGAAGGCTCATCCAGTATCAACAGGCGCGGCTCACTCATCATCGCCCGACCAATCGCAAGCATTTGCTGTTCGCCGCCAGAAAGGGTACCCGCCAATTGGCTGAACCGTTCTTCCAACCGCGGAAACACGTCGACCACCTTGTCAATATTTTCGGCACGCCGCGGCTTACCCCGGCGGTAACTGCCCAATTCCAGATTCTCGCGAATTGACATGTTGGGAAAGATGCGACGCCCTTCAGGCACCTGAACAATACCAAGGTCAACCACGTTTTCCGGTGGTAATCCGGTGATGTCCTGCCCTTCAAAGAGAATTTGCCCGGCGGTGGGCTGGAAGATCCCGGAGACGTTGTTGTTGAGGGTTGATTTACCGGCACCATTGCTGCCCAGCAGGGCAACAATTTCACCCTGCTCAATTGTCAGGTCGATGCCATGCAACACCTTCATCTGACCATAACCGGCACACAGTCCTTTCAGGTCAAGCATTGGCACCCCCCATCTTCGCCACGCGCTCAGCTGCGCCGTGACCGAGATAGGCTTCAATGACTTCCGGTGAACTGGTGACGTCTTTGGGTGCTCCGTCGGCAATCATCACACCCTGGTTTAGCACATAGGTATAGTCCGACAGGCTCATCACCGCCTGCATCACATGCTCGATCAAAAAGATCGTGACTCCGCTGTCGCGAACCCGACGAACCACCTGTACCAGTTCTGCAATTTCGGTTGCATTGAGCCCTGCCATCACTTCATCCAGCAGCAGCAATTTTGGTTCGGTCGCCAGTGCCCGTGCCAGCTCCAGTCGTTTGCGCCCGGCAATCGTCAGATCGCCCGCTGGCTGGTCCAGCGTGCCCTCCATACCCACAAGCCTTGCAACATCGGCGGCCCTTGCGAGGGCCAGCTTGCGGTTGGCGATGCGGGTGTGAGCGCCCACGGCAATGTTTTCGCGCACATCGAGATTGGCAAAGGGCTGAACAACCTGAAATGTGCGTACCAGACCAAGCTGACAGATTTCGTGAGGTTGACGGCCGGTCACATCCGTTTGCAGAAAATTGGTTCGCCCCTCATCAGGTTTCAGGAATCCCGAAATCAAAGCAAACAGCGTCGTTTTCCCCGCTCCGTTTGGACCGATAAGGGAAACAATCTGACCCTCTGAAACAGACAGATGGGCATCGGTTACAGCTTTCAGGCCGCCAAAGGACTTGCTGAGGCCGGTTACATCAAGCATCCCGCCCTCCCGTCAATCGCGCCCAACCGGACTGCAACAGCCCCACCAACCCGCGCGGAACGAATGCCAGAACGAGGATCAGGATCGTGCCAAACAGGATCAGATCAACACCGGGACGTCCGCCCAACGCCTGGCCGATAGTCGCCTTGGTCAGCTCTCCGACGCCATGAATAAAGATGGATCCGAGCAGCGGCCCAAGCAGCGTTCCCAGTCCGCCGATTATGGGTGCAAACAAGGCCTCGACGGACTTGGCTGGCCCATAGGCAATGCCCGGTTCAATGAACAGAAACTTCTGAACATAATAGACGCCACACGTGGCGGTGATTCCCGCAGACAGGCAGATCGCACCCATCTTGACCCGAAAGGCGTTGATGCCCAGTGCCTTGGCTGCGTCTTCGTTTTCCCGCACCGCGACCAGTTGCGCGCCAAACCGTGACCGCTCCACCCAGGCGGTGATTGCAAACGCCACGATCAGGATAATGAAGATCGTGTAGTAGAAGCCATATTCGCTGAGAAAAGGACCGGCAAAGTTGAATTGAAAAGTGGCAATCGCCTGTTCAGGATCCTGATTGAGCGCAACCTGAATGCCATTGCCACCTTCGGTGATCGATTTCAGCGAGCGTGACAGCACCAGAAATGCCTCGGCGAAGGCCAGGGTAATCAATGCGAAATAAGAGCCACGCAAACCGTATCTGAAGCTTAGATATCCAACCGATGCAGCCACCAAAACCGACCCCGATACGGCAAACCACATGGCGACCCAAGGGCTGAATCCAAGTTTTACCTGAAGGATGGCCTGTATATAGGCGCCGGTGCCAAAAAACAGCGCATGCCCGAACGAATACTGCCCGCCATAGCCGGCCAGGATGTTCCACCCCTGCCCCAGCACGGCGACAAACAGAGTCATTTCGAGAAAATCGATCCAGCGGGCCGAATGCACAAACAGCGGCACCACAGCGAGAGCGATTAGCAACAAGGCCCAGCCAACAAGATGTGAAAATTCTTTCATACCCCGCCCCTATCCTGACTTCGCGCCGAACAGGCCTGTAGGCCGGAACAGTAAAACCAGAATGAAAATGACGGATATGGTGATGACACCCAGGCTTTCACCCAGATAGAGCCGTCCCAGCTGTTCGGTCACACCGATCAGGAAACCGCCGACCAATGCACCGACGAAACTCCCCATGCCGCCCAGCACGACAACGGTGAAGGCGATCAGGACAAACAGACTGCCCACCTGCGGATGCACCGCATAGGTGGGAACCAGCAAACTTGCCGCCGCTGCAACACAGGCCACGCCAATGCCAAATGTGACGGCAAAAATATGATCGACATTGATGCCCATCAAGCGCGCGCCCTGCCGTTCCTTGGCAACAGCACGAATGGCTTTTCCGGTATCCGTGTAAGTCATGAAAATCCAAAGCGCCAAAGTAATCAGAAACGAACCACCCAGCGCCGCAAGTTCCGGGTAAACCGCATAGGTCACACCCAGATCAATACCGTCGAGGTCGTAAGGCACCAGGACCGAACGTTCAGAAGCGGAGAACAGGAACAGCGAGAGGTTCTCAATGACAATCGCTATTCCCAACGTCACCAGCAGAATGATTTCATCCTTGCCGTGGCTGGCCTTTCCAATCACCAGCCTTTGCAACCCATAGCCAAAGAAAAAACCACCCGGCACAACGATCAGCATCGCCAGATAGGGGTCGATACCATATCCGGACCAGAGAAAATAAACCGCATACATGGCCAGCATAAGCAGGGCGCCATGGGCAAAATTGATGATATGCAAAACGCCATAGATCAAGGTCAGACCCAACGCCACAAGGGCGTAGATCGATCCTAAAAACACACCGCTGATTGCCGAGCCGAGAACGGTTGACCAACCATAACTCGGCAGGGAAAACCCCAGAAATTCCATTGCTTATTGTCCGGCTGATCCGAAAAAAAATCTACATGCGTAAATGACCCGGCGACTGATCGCCGGGTCAAGGATTAAGCGAAACGCCGATCAGGGGCGCGGGAACACGGCTTTTGCCGCCGCGAAATCGCCAGGAGCAATGACCTTGATGTCATTGCCGACAACCTGGGTGACAAGCGGTTGTGCACCGGTGTTCTGCCCGTTGACCATGGCCGTGGCGCCATACGGCATGATTGACCCGCCCCAGGTGCTGTTGGTCATGGCTTCCATGATCTTGCCGCGGTCACCGGAACCGGCGCGTTCGATCGCATCAGCTGCAAACATCATCGCGGTATAGGCGAGGAAAACTTCGTAGTTGAAATGCAGTCCGGCGGCATTTGTCTTGGCCTGCAGGGCAATGGCTGCGGGGTTGCCGGGGTCAAACCAGTGATTGCAGTCCATCACATATTGGGCTGCATCTGGAAATTCGCTGACAAAACGGAACTGTGATGATGCCCCACCCAGCACCGAATAGATCGCCTTGGGTTGAACTTTCTGCCGCTGCAAAGTCCGCAGGAACAGTACGCCTTCATTATAGTAATGCGATGGGATCAGAACGTCCGGATCAATTTCACGCAGTTTCAGTGCAATGTTGCGGAAATCCTTGTTTGGCGTCGGATGAGACAAGACCTCGACGACTTCAATGCCGTCTGGCGCCAGTCCCTTGGTCATGATGCCGGCAATGCCTGCACCGAAACCCGTGGTCTCTTCATTGACAATGGCAACAGTCTTTGTCGGGCTGCCAGCTGCCTTGTTGATGGCACGGAAATTTTCAACACCGGCCTTTGTCACGGCACCGAATCCAGGGCCGAAGCGAAAGGTGTTTTCCAGACCGCGGGAAACGATTTTGTCGCTCACGCCGACGTCGACAACATGGGGAATGCCATGTTTGGCAGCAGCCTGGGTTGTGGCCAGGCAGATGTTTGAAGCATAGGCACCGATAATCGCCGAGGCACCAGCTTCGTTGAATTTCTCAACTTCTGCAGCCCCAACTTCGGGCTTTGACTGGGCGTCGCCAAGCATGGCTTCCAGCATTGCACCACCCATCGATTTGATGCCGCCTGCGGCATTGATTTCATCAAGGGCGGCCTGCGCGCCAAAGCGGGCCTGACTGCCCGAATATTGCGCCCAGCCAGTGACCGGGTGAACAATACCGATTTTTACCGGTGCTGCTGCGCGGGCAAAAAACGGCGTGGCAAGCGCGCCACTGGCGGCAAGGGCGGTGGTCGCCCCGGCTTTCTTGATAAAGTCGCGGCGCGACCCGTTTAACATGTACTTTTTCATCTTACTCTCCCTGGGTTGATTATTGGATTAGGATTGATCGCTGGTCGGAGACCAGGAGCGGGACATTTCATCGCCAACGCGCGAAAGCGTCATGCGATATTGGTAACGATCCGGGCGGTAGAGTGCCCGGATGAATTCAACTGGATTGTCATGCTGATCATAGACAATGCGCTGAATGCTCAACAGCGGCGTACCCTGTTCGAGCATCAGAGCATTGGCAACTTCCATGTCAGCCAGCGTTGCATTGATGGTTTGTTCCGCGCGGGATACGACGACTCCGGACCGTTCCAGCAGTTCCAGCAAGGGGCGGGTCGCCAGATCATCACGGCTGTAGCTGCGTCCGATCTGCTCCGGCACATGGGTTTCCAGATAGGAAAACGGTTCTCCGTCGAGACAACGCACACGGATGGCGCGCTGAACCAATCCATCTTCTGCACATTGCAGCGCCAGTGCCACGTCACGGTCCGGCCTGACATAACCGAACGATTTCAGCTGGACCTCGGTTTCCAGTCCCATCTGCAGCAGGTTTTCCAACAGGCCATCAACGCTTGATCGCAACGGTTGAACCGGAGCACGGAAAATAACCCGCGTTCCGCGGCCACGTTCGCGCTTGACCAGACCGTCAGATGCCAGATCATTGAGTGCCCGCTTGGCAGTGATCCTCGACACCCCGAACGCTTCGGCGGTCTGTTGTTCACTGGGCATCGGCTCGTCAAAGGCAAATTCGCCCTTCATAATCTTACCGCGCAAAACCAAATAGACCTGGTGGTAGAGTGGGGTCGGAGACCGATCATCCACCAGCCCCACGGGAAAAGTTTCAGGTCCAATTTTTGCTGCTGCTACTGACAAATTTGACGGTCCGCTCGGCTGATTGGCACGGTGAAAACACCCGGATTACACTTACTTCAATTGGTATAAAGTTATATCATTATGATAATGTCAAGCACCGGCTGAGGATAAGACCATGATGAACGACGCCAAGAATTCAAAAAATGCGCGGGCTTCAGCCGAAAGCGACGGCCTGCAAACGCAAACGCCTGCTGACGTAGTGAGGGCGTTTCTCGACGCCATGCAAAGCCGCGACCTTGGGGCAGCACGGGGTTTTCTGTCGCCGCAGTTTGTAATGACATTTCCCGGCAACGCCCGTTTCACCGAGCTTGAAGAACTGGTCGCTTGGGGCAAGAAACGGTATCGGACAATTGGCAAAACCTACGATCGGTTTGACACGACACAGGATGGCGAAGAGGCGATTGTCTATTGTTTTGGCACCCTGCACGGCACGGCCCTTGATGGCACTGAGTTCAACGACATCAGCTTCATCGACCGGTTTACAATACGCGATGGCAAGGTGCAGGACCAACAGGTATGGAACGATATGGGCGAGGTATTGCGTTCAGTCTGAATCGGGCAGATTAAGCGTGTTTTCACCGGCCATATAAACATTGACCCTGCAGAATTTTCCGTCGTCCAGTTCGAAGAAGTTACAGTTTGATTTGAAGACCTGTTGGCCGGTTTTGAGCGTGTTCGTCACCCGAAACTGAACCGCCACCTGATTGCGCTCGGGGTCACAGACAAAATTGAACCTGTCGTGACGCACGGCTTCATGATTGGCCCACAGGCGGTTAAACATTGTTGCTATCTGATCACGACCCTGAAGATGTATTTGGTGGGTCTCAACGGTGAAATCACAATCGTCGTTAAGCGTTTGGAAAATACCTTCAAGGTCCTCACCATCGACCCCTCGAAAATATTGGCGGACCAGATCTTCCAATTGTTTGGCTTGCAACACCTTCTCCATCGTCCGACAGCTCCAAAATAAATCAGGCCGCAGCCTTCCCGTCAGTACCCGCGCACATGCGGGCATGATCAGATCATCGCGGAATGCTGAGAAACGTGGCCACCGGTAGAGATGGCCACGTTTGAATTGGCCAGACCGCTTACTTCATCGACGCAATGAACGCGTCCACGTCAGTCAGCGAAATGAAGCTCAGTTCTTTGATGCCTGCGTCGGAAAAGCCCCAGGTCACGGCTGGTGCAGAAACGTCACCATTGCCGTCAAAGCGGACATTGCCCGTAGCACCCTGATAGAACACCGAGCCGCCACCGGCGAGCACTTCCTTGGCCTTTTTGAAACCGGCGACGTCGGCAGTGACCGGTGTTCCTGAACTGTCAGTGACCTTCGATACCATGCTGGCAACCTTGGCACCGTCAGCGCCCTTACCGGCAGCTTCCATCGCCAGCAGCGCGATCATCGCAGCATCATAGCTGTTCGCCAGGCCGGGTCCACTTGGCGCCTTGCCAAAATGAGCGGTATATTGATCAACAAAGGCTGATGCGGACTGGCTGCGAGGAGAGGCAGTATCTGTACCAATCGCCTTGCCGAGATATTTCAGTCCAACATTGTCCCGGAATTCATCGGATTTCAGAGAATTGGCAACAATCATGTTCTGGGTACCGCCGAGCGACAACCACTCGCGAACCGCGGCTGTGCCCTCTTTGGGATAGAGCGCCATATATAGCGCTTCCGGCTGGCCTTTCAGCGCCTCGGTGACTTCAGCGCGATAGGATGCCTGGCCGTCATTGAGGGCAACAGAAGCGGTCACCTTGATGCCGAGCGCTTCAAAATCACCGGCAATCAACTTGCCAATGTCCTGCCCCCAGTCGTCATTTTTGTACATTATCGCGATGGATTTATAACCCTGGTCACGGGCGACCATGGCGCCGACAGCCGCCTGCACGCCGCTGGTCGCAAATGTGCGGAACCACAGCCCCTTGGTCTTACCGTCTTTGGCCAATCCGGTGAACGCTGTTGAAGACGAGCAGCACGACATCTGCATCACGCCAGCCGGCGCGGTAACGGAAGTCAGTATTGGCATTGAAACGCCGCTGGAAACTGCTCCCAAAAGAACCTGAACACCGTCCAGATCGACGAGTGCCTTGGCAGCATCAACGCCAACTTTCGGGTCGACCTGACTGTCGCGCAAAACCATTTCAATTTTACAGCCGGCAACACCACCGGCCTCGTTGACCAGATCCACCACATATTGAGCCGTCGCCGCAATGGGTTTTCCCCAATCCACTGAAGTTGGCAAAACAGCCCCAACTTTAGTTGTGCAGTCCTGGGCCATGGCGGCTGAGCCATAGGACGCAATGCCTGTAACCATCCCAATGGCCAGCGCGAGGTGTTTTGCTTTTTTCTTCATGGAGTCACTCCCTGTTTTTAACATGTTTGGCCCGACCCGATTGGGATATGACCAGCTTTTCCGGAAACAGTCCCTGTGGTCGCCACAGCAACATTCCGACGATAACCAGACCGATCAGAATGAACTGAATCGAGCCTGTGTAAAGTTGCATTTCCAACGGAGCGAAGCGCGAAAGCCCCCAACCGCTGGCTGTCCAGGCCGCCCAGATAAGAAAAGCGCCCGCAACAGCGCCTTTATTATTACCCGCACCACCCACGATGAGCATGGCCCAAATCTGAAAGGTGAGTATGGGCAGGATGTCCTGCGGAGAGATAAAAGCGTAAAAAGTGGCATAGAGTCCACCAGACAGCCCCATAATTACTGATCCAATGATCAGGGACGCCAGTCGAATTTTCGCTGGATCCTTGCCCAGGGACTGTGCAGCGGTTTCGTCCTCACGGATAGCACGCAGGAGCCGACCGTATGGAGAACGGATCAACAATTCCAAAAACCGGTATGTGGCAATGAGCAAAATCAGCACAAAGACCAGGAATATCGCATTATACGTGAAGCCATCCCCCAGCCAGGCGTGCAAGGGACGTTCAAAACCCCGCAGGCCCTGGGCTCCACCCGACAATCCTTCTGCATTACGCATCAGATTTTCAAACGCGACGGCTACCCCGAATGTGGCAATTGCCAGATAGTCATGGCGCAGCCGGATGGTCAGTTTGCCCACAACCCACGCCATCAGGCCGGCACACATCATGCCTCCGATCAGTGCGAGTGGATAAAACAGCTCAAATCCACCCAGATGTGCTGATTGCGCCGTTCCACCAAGGATAAGTGTGCCGTATGCACCAGCGCCAAAAAAGGCGACCACACCGCCGTTGAACAGGCCGGAATTGCCCCACTGCAGATTCAGACCGAGAACGGCAATCGACAAAATCGCTGCCACCGTGGTGAAAAATATCAGATAGGAAATCAGCCCGATCACTGTCGCTCCTCCCCGAAGAGGCCGGTCGGTCGGATGATCAAAACAGCCAGAATAATCAGGAAGGGCATCGCCGGACTATATCCCGATGGCAAGATCAGCAGCGCCAGGTTTGAGGCTATGCCTACCAGAAAACCACCGAGAGCAGCTCCATAAATGCTTCCAATGCCGCCAACAATTGTCGCTGCAAATATCGGCAAAAGAAGATCGCGCCCCAGCACTGGATTGATCTGATTGGTGAGGCCGTAGAATACACCAGCCGCCGCTGCGAGGCCTCCACCGATGATCCAGATCAGCGTGATCATCCGGTTGAGATTAATTCCAGAGACCTGAGCCAGCTGCGGATTTTCTGCAACCGCGCGCAGGGAATAGCCAAATGTTGTGCGCGACAGGACAAGATGGAAAGCAAACATGATGATCAGCGCGGCAACGAGCGAAAATATCTGATCCGGTTTCACCAGCAGGAAAGGATCACGGCTCAACACCATCGCAAACACAATATCCTGGGAGTAGAGCTGAACCTTGAGGCCAAATGTCAGCCCAAGCACATTGCGGATGATCATGGCCACACCGAACGAGGCAAAAACCATCGATAACTCACCGCCCTTGGCACGCACGCGGGCAAACACGAGACGATCAATCAAGATGGCTGATCCACCGGTGATCGCCATTGAGATCACGATCGCCAGCGACAACGCCCAGGTCAGACTCAAAGGCCCGATGACATCTCCCAAGGGAGTATAGACCGCTTTGAAAACACCATCGAATACGAGCGCGCAATAGGCGCCAATCGACAACAATTCAGCATGGGAAAAATTGGCAAACCGCAGCATGTGCATGGCCATGGTCAGGCCAATCGCTCCAAGCGACAGGATCGAGCCCACAAGAATGCCGTCCACCAGATGTTGTATCATGGAGCAGCCACCCGTTTCCCGCCCAGATAAATCTGCGCGACCACCGGATCACCCAGCAGGTCCTCAGCAGGTCCGTCGATCTGATTGCGTCCATCTGCCAGAATATAACAGTGATCTGCCAGCCGCAGTGCCTGTTTGACATTCTGTTCCACCAAAATGATCGAGACACCCTGCGCGGTCAGTTGCCGGGCATGTTCCAAAACTTCCTGCGCGGCCTTGGGGGAAAGACCCGCTGATGGTTCATCCATCAAAATGACCGACGGATTGACCGCCAATGCCATGGCGACCGCGAGGAACTGGCGTTGCCCCCCCGACAGGGAACCGGCCTTCTGATGCTGTTTGTCTGCAAGCGGTGGGAATTGCTCAAACAGGGCATTCAAGCGGCTGGACCGCTCGGCACCGGCATTGCGCAGCAGCAGGTCGAGATTTTGCCTGATCGTCAGGCTGCGGAAGATATTGTCTGACTGGGGCACATAGGCGAGGCCATATCCACCCATCTGATCCGGGCGAGGGTTGGTGACATCCTCTCCCTTCAGCAGAACCTGCCCTGAAGTCACCTTGACCAGTCCGGCAATAGCTTTGATCAGGGTCGATTTTCCTGCCCCGTTAGGGCCGATGATCACGGTGACCTTCGCCGTTTCCGCCTGCATGGACACACGTTTCAGGATCGGCAATTCCGGAACATAGCCGGCAACAATATTCCGTGCCTCGATCGCAATATCACTCATCAATCTGGGCACCCAGATAGGCATCGAGAAGCACGGTATTGGCCTGGGCCTGCTCCGGCGTTCCCTGGAACACGACCTTGCCTTCGGCAAGCGCAATGACAGGATCGCAATGCTGCATCACGAAATCCATGTCATGTTCGATGATGACAAATGTCTTGCCGCGGCGATTCAACTCCTCAATCTTTTCAATCAACACGCCGGTCAGCGTTGGGTTTACCCCGGCAGCGGGCTCATCAAGCAATATCAGTTCCGGATCACCCATCAACACGCGTGCCAGTTCCAGCAGTTTCATCTGTCCGCCGGAAATCTGTCCGGCAGCATGGTCGGCCAGTTTGTCGAGAGTGACAAATTCCAGCACGTCCATCGCCTTTTCCCGGATCGCTTTCTCCTGCAACGAAACTTTATCAGCGTGAAGAAACGGTCCGAACCAACGCTCTCCCATCTGCGCCAGCGGAGCGAGCATGACATTTTCCAACACACTCATTTTCGCGAACGGCCGCGGAATTTGAAAGGTTCGGCCAAGTCCCCGGCCGAATAGCCTGTTGGGCGATAACCGCGTCACGTCCTGGCCGTTCAACTGAACGCTGCCCGACGTCGGGGGAAGCAGGCCTGCCAGAACATTGAACAAGGTGGTTTTGCCTGCGCCATTGGGTCCGATCAGGCCGGTGATTGAGCCACGACCGATATCAAACGAGACGGAGTCCACCGCCCGAAAGGAATCAAAGTCGCGGGTAATCGCCTGCAAACCAAGAATTGCTTCAGCCATCTGCCCCCAACACTTTGTCCTTGGGGTTGGAATTCAGATTATATTTCATGATGCTGCCATGACGGCTTGTGCGGTCTGCCTCCAGAGCAAATACATCACCGACCGGTCCATCCGCTTGCGCAATGACGGTATCGAGAAGTGCATGATCTTCATCATTGAGTGAAAAGCTGAAGACCTGAAGTGTTTTGGGCAGATGACGCGCATAGCGCGCACCGACTATTGCCGCCGCCACCTGCGGTTGGTCCAGCACCCAGCGTGTGGCGACCGAACTCAGCGAAACCCCATGGCGGTCACCGACGGTTTTCAATGCCTGCAACAAGGCTTGAAAGCGAGACCAGGGTCCGAATTCATCAATGATCAACCGGTATTTGATGAGGCTTCTGTTCGCAAATTGAAAACCCGGATCCGGTTGATCCAGCCAGTTTTCGGTCAAAAACCCTCCCGCCAGCGTGCCGTAGCAAACCAATTGCATGTCATGTTCTGCTGCCCAGTCCACCAGTCCGCCTGCGGGACGCCGGTCAAGCACGGAGTACTGAACCTGCGCGGCAGCGATATCAAACCCGGCCTCGACGAAGGGTTCTATCTGCGGTCGGTCCCAATTGGTCAGCCCTAGGTTGCGGATCTTGCCCTTGGCTTGCAGGTCCTTCAGCACACCCAAACCTTCAACCGGGTTTCCAAGGGAAACGTCCCACCAGAAAAACTGCACAAGGTCGAGGCACTCGACCTGTAACCGCTTCAAAGAGCGGTCGACGATGGCCTCCACGTCGGAGGGTTGAATATTCTCAAGCAGGGTCAGGTCAGGCACCAGTTTGGTGTGCACACAGATCTGTTCAGCGACCGACGTGCCGTGACGGCGGCGGATGTCGGCAATGAACTCACCGATCATTTCCTCAACACCAACATAAATATCAGCGCAATCAAAAGTCGTGATCCCTGCGTCGAGGAATTGTTCCATATCACTGATGGCTGCTGATCGATCGACGGCACCATGATCACCAGCCAATTGCCATCCACCCTTGATCACCCGGGAAATCGGATGCCCCGGGCGCAACTGGGTTGTTTCAACCATCATTCCTGTGCCTTCGGTTTTTGCCAATAAGGCGTATCGCGGGCATTGGGCAGACCCGTTGTTTCGGCATGGCTGAACCACCTCTTTTCGCCCCTTGTAATCCGGAAGCGTCCGCCGCAATGGGGGTCGGGGCAGGCAATTTCAGAATCGGTGGATATCCAGTCATGGGGGGATGTATCGCGCTGTTTGGCTGGCAAGAGTGGCAACAGGCCAGCCAGCGCATACATGGATACTTTCTGGCCTTCATCGAAGATCAGCAATTCCCCTTCAACCCGAAAGCTCTCGCCTTCAACATGCCGGCAAACGGCCGTTCGATCGCCAATGGTCGTTTCAACCAGCAAATCGTAGAGCCAAAAGCCATCGGAACCCGGATCATCCTGCATCGTTTTCTCTTTGTTTTCCGATCTGTGCCCGCCAGCCACCCTGGCCAAGTTGGGTCGAACAACAAAACTGAGGATTTATGGCAATCCTGTCAATTGGACAGAACAATTGCTGCAATCGATTGAGATTTACAAGCGGCGGTTCCAGCGCCTAAACAGGGTGCAGGTTTCCTCTCTGTCATTGGCCATCCCCATGCGTGCTCCCGATCAGCTAACCTTATCCGATCGCCTGAAGATCAACCGTGTGCTCGTGGGATTGTGGCAGGTTGCTGATATTGAGAAGGACGGCGCGACCATCGACCCCGAAACCGGCGCTGGATATCTGTCTGCCTATATCAATGAAGGTTTCAGTACCTTTGACATGGCTGACCATTACGGCAGCGCGGAATTAATCGCCGGTGCGATGCTGAAGCACTCACCTGCAACAATCTGCACAAAATGGTGCCCACCGCCCGGCCCGATGACCGCTGATATCGTCCGCAAGGGTGTCCAGGATCGGTTGGATCGCCTTGGAACCGAACGGATCGATCTGCTGCAGTTTCACTGGTGGAGTTTTGAACATCCTGCTTGGCTGGACGCGCTGCATGAAATGACGCAGCTGCGCGAAGAAGGGTTGATCGGTGAAATTGGCGTTACCAATTTCGATGCCGCCCATTTGCAGCTCGCCCTGTCCGACGGCATTCCACTGGTCACCAACCAGATACCTTTTTCGCTGCTCGATCGCCGGGCTGCCGGGCCATTGGCCGAACTCTGTGCCGTGACCGGGGTTCGGTTGCTGGCCTATGGGACATTGGCCGGAGGGTTTCTCGGTGACCGCTGGTTGGGGCAACCAGAACCCGACACCATCACCGACTGGAGCAAGATGAAGTACAAGCGCTTTATCGATACCGCAGGCGGATGGTCAGTTTATCAGCAGATATTGCGTGCCGCCGACCAGGTGGCCCGCAAGCATCAGGTCTCAATTTCCAATGTCGCAACCCGTTGGGTGCTCGAAAATTCCGCCGTTGCCGGGGTCATTATTGGTGCCCGTCTGGGGGAGGCGCAATATTCTGCAGACAATGCAAACCTGTTTGGCTTTGCCCTTGATGCCGAAGATCAGGAGTTACTTGAAGCAGCTTTCCAGGCCAGCACACCGCTGCCTGGAGATTGCGGCGATGAATATCGCAAACCGCCCTTTCTGACCGCGTCGGGTGATCTTAGTCATCATTTAGATGAAATGCCGCGGGCCGTTGAGGCAGAACCGGTACCCGGTCTGGAAGGCGCACAGCGGGTGCTTTCCGGAAGCGAGTGGGAAGACATTGCCGGCTATTGTCGCGCCTATAAAATTGGTGAGCGGATTCTGGTCTCCGGCACCACCGCGACCGCCGGAACGAGCAGGGCTGTTGCCACCGGCGACGCTGGAGCGCAAACGACATTCATTCTCGATAAAATCGCCGCTGCCCTATCTGCCCTCGGCGCATCGATGTCCGATGTCGTGCGGACAAGAATTTACCTGTCTGACGCCGATGATGTGCTTGCCGTATCGCGTGCCCATGGGCGGATCTTCGGTGAAATCAAACCGGCCAACACACTGGTTGAAGTCGCCAGCCTGATCGGAGACTACCGGGTGGAAATCGAAGCAGAGGCCCTGTTGCC
>CAJQPW010000108.1 GCA_905480295.1 uncultured Rhizobiaceae group bacterium
GCGCGCGCCGCAACCACCGTCGCATTGCGCCGTTCACCTTCTTCAAGAAGGGCAATCTCACCAAAAAAGTCTCCGTCCGACAGCACCACGGGGTCAGCTGATGTCTCGATCTCAACCCGGCCGGAATTGATGAAATACATCGCATCGGCCTCTTCACCCTTGGTGATGATCACTTCGCCGGCCGGAACGCGTCGGGCGATCAGCAGGTCGATCAAGCGCGCCACTGCTGATGGGTTGAGTTGTGCAAACAGGGGAACCCTTGCCACCATGGCAAAATTGACAACAAAATCCCGACGGCGAATTTGCTCCTGAAAACTGGTGGCGATAATGCCGACTGGCAATGCGAAAAATACAATGCCGAATATCATGGTCAGACCGGCAACCATTCGTCCGGCGATGGTGATCGGCACCACGTCCCCATAACCCACCGTCGACAGGGTCACCACCGCCCACCACATGGCCTTGGGCACGTCACCCAGATGGTCCGGTTGCAGCGTACCTTCGGCCAGATACATCGCCACTCCGGAGAACAATAACAGGGCAGCAAACAGCAGCGCACTGCCCATCAACGCACGCCACTCTGATGCAATGACGCCAACAATTGTCGCCAGTACCGGCGAGTAGCGGGCAAGGCGATAAAACCGGACAATGCGCAGGATGCGCACCACCGCCACATCAGTTCCCAGGAACAATTCGATAAAAAATGGAGAAATCGCCACCAGGTCAAGAATCATCATCGGACTGACAGCGTGCTGCAGTCTGGCGCGCCATGCCGGCTTGTCACAAAGGGCCGGATGTTCCGGTGCTGTCCAGAGACGGGCGATATATTCAATCACGAATACGATCACACAGAAGCTGTCAAACCATGACAGCTGGGAACCATATTGCAGCTTGATTTCAGATACCGTCTCCGCCACCGAAGCAGCCACGCTGGCGACAATCAACGTCACCAAGATCAGATCAACTGCCCGAGCGACGCGGTCGCCTCTGCGGCTGCGTTCCAGTACATCGAACAGATCACGCCTGATAGAAGAGCGGGCGGTATCATCATCCATAGGGCATATTACGCCATTCCCACCCCTTGGCAAAAACCGCTGTCGGACCTCCCGACCCAGCAGTTGAATTCGGCTCGCAATTTATGGGCTAATTTGAAGCTTTTCGCGCGACCTTTTGGCCCTGTTCTGCTGGCAATTCCCGCTCACAGATGCCCATCAAGCGGCTTTCCTCTTCATCCATATACGTGCGGGTCAGCGGCAGTTCCTGAAGATGTTTGGAAAATTGCAGCTGGAAAATGGAGAGGCCATGATGGCGAAAGGCAACTTCCGACGACGCCAGATAAAATTCCCACATCCGGCAAAATCTCTCGTCATACAGCAACTGGGCACGTTTGCGGTTTTTCAAAAAACGAGTGCGCCATTGCCGCAAAGTCAACGCATAGTGAAGCCGCAGCACTTCGAGGTCGCACAAGTAGAGACCGGACCGTTCCACCGGGACGGTCATTTCCGACAGGGCCGGAATTTTTCCGCCGGGGAAAATATATTTCAAAATCCACGGACTGGTATCGCTGGGGCCGTAAAGACGACCAATCGTATGCACCAATGCAACCCCGTTTTCAGCCAACAGGGCGCAGAGCTTTGAAAAATACTCCTGGTAGTGGGCCAAACCGACATGTTCAAACATGCCCACCGAGACAATGCGATCGAAACTCTCGGTCAGCTTGCGATAATCGACAAGCTGGAAATCTACCCGGTCCTGAAGACCCAATCGATCCCGTTCTGCACAGGCCCGTTTGTGCTGTTCCTTCGACAGCGTAACCCCAACAACCTCCACGTCATATGTGCCGGCCAGATACAGCGCTAGCCCACCCCATCCACACCCGACATCCAGCACTTTCATGCCCGGTTTCAATGCAAGTTTTGCAGCAATATGCTGCTTCTTCGCCAATTGCGCCTGCTCAAGACCGGTCTTGGCGTCGGTGAAATAGGCACAGGAATATTGCATGTCCCGGTCGAGAAACAGTTCAAAAAACTGCTGCGACAGATCGTAATGATGGGCAACATTGCGTTGGGCTCGCCCGATGGGGTTTGAACCTCCTCCACGCAGGCCCAGACGGTGCAACCATGACCGACCAGCGGTGCGGTCAACACGCTGCTGGGGAACCATCAGTTCCATCAGATCATAGATTGAACCCTGTTCCATGATCAGCGATCCATCCATGAATGCCTCCCCGGAACAGGGATCGGTGAACAGCGCCAGTTTCCAGTACAGAGCGGGATTTGTAAGCCGCACAACCACCGGTTCGCCGGTTCCATCACCAAATCGGTGAGAGCCGCCGTCAGCATCAATAATGGTCAAATTTCCTCTTTGGATATGCCTGTCCAAAAAGAAGTGTAAAACACGGAACATGGACATTTGTGCTAACCCCAAATTCTCGCATCACTGCAAGATCAAAGTAAAATGGCACCGTTCGTGGACATATTGATACATATCAATCGCCTCCGAGCAAGTCGTTCAGAGGTCAATATCGATGGAAAATTGCAAGTTTCCTCTCATCGTTTCAACATCATAGGGCGTAACATTACAAAGTTGAAAACAACTATTTCGTAAACGAAACAGTGAGCTTGATAGTGTAGGATCAATTGTTCAATTTTGCCGGTGGGCAATCGACATCCTGCAAAAACCTGCGTTAACATCCCATTTTTGACAAGCGTTTTGGAATTCACGCCTTTCGGGAGACAACAAATGAAACTGAATAATTCACGGTTCGCCGCCCTCGCTTTTTTGGCTCTCGGCCCTCTAGGCTGGTCTTCTCCAGCGGTCGCAGATGAAATCAGTGCAACAATCGTTGCGGGCCACCCTCCCGTCTTTCGTTGGGTAAAGCATGCCAGCAAAACCTTCATCCCCGCCGTCAACAAAGCGCTGGAAGGAACCGATCACAAGATCACCTGGAGTGAGCAATATGGTGGATCGCTTGCCAAGGTTGGTGATGAGCTGGAAGCGGTTGAAGAAGGATTGGCCGAAATCGGGCTGGTCTCCAGCTTGTTCGATCCATCAAAATTGTCGGTCCAGAATGTGACATATTTTACGCCGTTTGTTTCTTCCGATTCCACCGCCGTATCCGAACTGATCGATGGTCTGCACAAATCCAATCCCGACCTGCGAAAATCCTGGGAAGACAATGGTCTGGAATATCTCGGTGGTGCGATCGGCATTGATGATTATCTGTTGATGACAAAGTTTCCGATCACGTCGATTGCCGATCTGGATGGCAAGAAAATCGGCGCTCCAGGTCCGGCCGTCAACTGGTTGAAGGGAACCGGCGCGGTTGGCGTGTCGGGCAATCTGACAACCTATTACAATGAAATGAAAACCGGCGTGTATGACGGGGTTATCGTGTTTGCCTCAGCAGCGCTGCCCGGCAAGCTTTATGAGGTTGCCCCCTACATCACCAAAGTTGGCTTTGGCGCTCAGTATGCCGGCGGGTTTGCCGCCAACAAGGACTGGTATGACAGCCAGCCGGAAGTCGTGCAGGACGCTTTGAAACAGGCTGCTGAAGCCGACCGTATCGCCTATCACAAGGATCTCGATGAATCGGTCACCAAGTTTCTCGCCATCATGACGTCAAAAGGTGCCAAGGTCAGCGAAGTCGATCAGGCGTTTCGCGTGAAATGGGCCGCTGGCATGGACAATGTCGCCAAGGTCTGGGCTGCCAGACTGGACAGCGAGGGCAAGCCGGGCACCGCCGTGTTGAAGACCTATCTCGACACTATGCGCGCAGCCGGTGCCACCCCCGTGCGCAACTGGGATCAGGAATAGGCGCATTTCGATCAGACGGATCATGCGTCGCGCGTGTCAGGGACCAATTCGGTGATTGTTCGCACCGATCAAAATGATGGGCAAAACCAGCCGGACTCCAAATCGCAATCGCTCCGCCATTGGGTCGACCGCGTCACGCTGGCTTTGAATGTTCTGGGCTCCTTGCTGATTGTTGCGGTGATGGTCCTGGTCAATGCAGATGTAATCGGACGGGGTGCCTTCGGCTTGCCAATATCCGGCGTGCCGGAGATGGTTTCCCTTTCCATCGTTGCCATCGTTTTTCTGCAGGTGGCACAGACATTCAAAATGGGGCGCCTTACCCGCTCCGATGCCCTGATGGGGGCGATGCAGCGGCGGGCACCACGCATGCGGGCATTCGTCGAATTGATATTCTGCATCGGCGCCGGGGGCATTATGCTGCAATTGCTGATTGCCTCCTGGCCGCTGTTTGTAAAAGCCTGGAAGCGCAATACATTTGAAGGCACGATCGGTGATTTCACTGCACCGATCTGGCCGGTGAAGATGATCATTTTGATTGGCTGCACCGCGCTCATCATTCAGCTTATCTATGCCGGAAAAGATGCGATTACCGCTTTGGTTGACGGCAAGGTCGACAAAACCGGCAAGGCCGGAGGCGCTGATGAGCAGCTTTGAAATCGGCCTTGCCTCGCTCGCTGTGATGGTCGTACTGGTCTATGGCGGCCTGTGGGTTCCTTTCGCTTTGATGCTGACATCCTATGCCGGGGTCTGGGCCATCAAGGGGTCGCCCCTGTTGGCCGGAAAACTACTGGCGCTGGCGGCGTCGGAGACCATTTCCAGTTACTTTTTCGGCGTTGTGCCCTTGTTTGTGCTGATGGGCTATCTGGTGTCCGCAACCGGCATGGGGCGGGATGCATTTGACGTTGCAAGCCAGCTGTTTCGCAAGTTGCGCGGCGGCCTCGGGGTTGGCACGGTCGGGGCTAATGCCATTTTTGCGGCGATCACCGGCATCTCCATCGCGTCGGCCGCGGTGTTCACCCGCATCGCGGTGCCGGAGATGATGCGGCATGGCTACAACAAGAAATTCTCCGTCGGCGTCGTTGCCGGTTCCTCTGTTTTGGGCATGCTCATTCCCCCCAGCCTGTTGCTGATTCTCTATGGGCTGCTGACCGAGCAGTCGGTGGGTGATCTCTTCATTGCTGGCATCATTCCCGGCCTGTTGCTGGCGGCCGTATTTGCTCTGGGTGTGTTGATCATGGCCTGGCTGTGGCCTGGATTTGTCGGTCACAACATCACGCGACCTGCTGAGGATGTCTCAACTGAAATTGGAGACCTGAGCCGCAAGGGATTGCCAATCGCCTCTCTCATTGCGCTGGTTCTGGGTGGTATATATGGCGGATTTTTCACACCCATCGAGGCCGGAGCCGTCGGTTGTCTGGGGGCGATCATCATCGGCCTGGCGCGCCGCCAATTACGCTGGGCGGATTTCTGGCAGGTGCTCACAGATACCGGACTGGTTACCGCTTCAATCTGTTTCCTGATCATCGCCGCACAGATGTATTCGCGCATGCTGGCCCTTTCCGGCCTGCCGTCCGGGTTCGGCTCAATGGTCGCAACTGCCGATATCGGTTTTTGGGGAATTATCCTGGCCTATGTCGCCGTTGTGATCCTGATGGGGACGATTCTCGATTCCTCCTCCATCATGTTGATACTTGTTCCCCTGATGCTACCGGTCCTGTCTGGCATGGATGTCAATCTGGTATGGTTTGGCATCGTCACCGTGCTGGCAGTGGAAATCGGATTGCTCACACCCCCCTTCGGCATATCAGTGTTTGTCATCAAGGCATCGCTGGATGATGATTCGATTTCGCTGGGCGACATCTTTGCCGGTGCCGCCCCCTTTGCACTGATGATGCTGGCCGTGTTGATTGCGGTTTTGGCATTCCCGGCCCTGGCAACCGCTCTCATCTAACCCACTGGAGTTTACCATGCCCCGTCGCTTCGTAGATATCTCCGTCCCCCTTGAAATGGGGATAGTTTCGGATCCGCCAATGATGTTGCCGACGATCGATTATGTCGATCACAAGCAGTCAGCTGAAGGCATGGCGAATTTCTTTCCCGGTCTCAGTGTCGACCAGTTGCCCGGAGGTGAAGGCTGGGCTGTAGAGTTTCTGCAGATTGCCACCCACAACGGCACCCATCTGGATGCGCCCTATCATTTCCATTCAACCATGAACAATGGGGAACGGGCGATCACCATCGATGAAGTCCCGCTTGAATGGTGTCTCAATCCGGGTGTCAAACTCGATTTCCGCCATTTTGATGATGGCTATGTTGTCACCGCCAAGGATGTCGAGGCCGAATTGCAGCGCATCGAACATGACCTGCAACCTTTGGACATCGTTGTCATCAACACAGCTGCAGGAAGCCATTACGGGCAGGATGATTACCTGTTGAAAGGCTGTGGCATGGGGCGGGAGGCGACGCTCTATCTGACCGAGAAAGGGGTGCGGGTGACCGGCACTGACGCCTGGTCCTGGGACGCGCCCTTCGCCCACACAGCACAGCAATTTGCCAAGTCCAAGGACCCCGCTATCATCTGGGAGGGGCACCGGGCGGGTATGGAAATCGGCTATTGCCATATTGAAAAGCTGGGAAATCTGGAC
>CAJQPW010000109.1 GCA_905480295.1 uncultured Rhizobiaceae group bacterium
GTTTACCTTTAGCGATAGCCGCGCGAAGGGGTATAGCTCAGTTGGTAGAGCGACGGTCTCCAAAACCGTAGGTCGCGGGTTCAAATCCTGCTGCCCCTGCCAAAGTCACCGGTCGCTGCCGTGCAGATGATCTGGTCAGCAATTTCCTGAATTGTTTTGGAAATGCCCCCAAATGAATGGGGGGAAACAGAACCTATTTCAGCTTGACGCTGATTTTTGCAGACACCATAGCCACATTTTCCAACTTGACGGATTCGCCCTCGGCAAATCTGATTGAGTCGTTGAACACATAGTAAAGTCCCTCAACACTGGCGACTGTGCGTTCGCCAAGCCACATGGAAACACCACCGCCGACAACACCGCCAATGGCCGTTTTTGATCGTGTCTCGGCGCTGGCAAACAGCAGGGGCTCGTCTTCCAAAACTTCCGCAGTCTTGTTCAGTTTTGCCTTAAATTCACCCATCGCTGCACCCGCAGTGAAATAGCTCATGAATTGACCCGTCGCATGACCGAACCGCAATCGCGCGCTGGCCAGCGTCTCGGTTTTAACATCGACCGACTGACTGATGGCCAAGTCCCAGGGTTCGGATTCTTCAAATTCGAGCATGAAAGTTGCATCATCGCTGCCGGATCGTTTGAAACCATTATCGGGCATGTGCGTAAAATCAGCGCCAACACCAAAAATTAGTCCGGTTTCAAATTGGTGGTCGTAATGCAGGTGGCCACCCCAGGCGATGCTTGACTGGTCAGGCACAGAGAAATTGCCAAGATCAAAAACTCCCAACGCTGCGAATGCTGAAGCCGCGCTGCTTTCGGTTTCGTTATCTGCTTCAGAGAATGAATATGCGAATTGCTGCGGCATATTTCGGCTTGCTGCCGTTTGCGACCGGCTTTCGGTGAATCGGACAGGGTCGGGATTTGGTGCTGACGCGTATGCGCTAGCTGCGGCTGATGAATCAAAAGGACTCCCCGGGCCCAGGGACAAGGTAATCTCTGGGTTACCAACGATCTCCCCCGGGTGATCTGCAGATGCGCTCGATGCCGCTGTGGCCGCAGCGTTGCCATTGGAAATCCGGGAAGTCGCGCCACTTGTCGCTGCTGCCCCAAACACCGATGCTGCGGTCTCCGCCCTGACAATTCCAGAACCGGCGATACAATCTGCGAATGCGTCGCTGCCGGAAGTTGAACTCAAACAAAATGCACTGCCGTTGGAAAAACTGCCATCGTAACGGGTTTGGCTTGTGCCCACCTGAAATCCACCCCACCAGCCTGACCAGTTGTGATAATTGGCGGCACCGTTGTTGGATATATCTTGAGCATGAGCGGGGACGGCCAGGCCGAGTGCGCCAAACGCGCAGAGGCGAATTAGTCGTTTCATGGAAAATTCCTGGGTAAAAATGGATTCGAATATTTGTGCAGTACCTGCACCTTAACAGATGGATGTCGCGCAATAATCCCTGATCGATTCACGTTTTTTTTCGAAACGGAAACAATCATAAATTGGGGTTTTGAAAACCGTTGTCGTGAGATGAACAGATATGCAATTTTCCCTTGCACTCATCTCAAACTCCGCTATAACGCCGCTCATTCCACACGCGGATGCGTGGTGGTCACCGCTTTCTTAGAAAGCGAACAGCCCCCAGTTAGCGATAACACGGCACTGACCAGCACTTCCGGTGCGGCAGACATCAGTTCTGTCGTTCTTTTCCGCGCCAGGTACAACCGGTAAAAGGAGATGCGAGCCATGGCTCTGCCCGATTTTTCTATGCGTCAGCTGTTGGAAGCTGGTGTTCACTTTGGTCACCAGACCCACCGCTGGAACCCGAAAATGGATCGATACATTTTCGGCAAACGCAACAACATTCATATTCTTGACCTGTCACAGACCGTGCCGCTGCTGCACAATGCGCTGAAACAGATTTCTGACACCGTTGCCAAGGGTGGCCGCGTGCTGTTCGTCGGCACCAAACGCACAGCGTCCGAGCAGGTTGCCGATGCAGCGCGCCGTTCGGCTCAGTATTACGTCAATGCCCGCTGGCTTGGTGGCATGCTGACCAACTGGAAAACCATTTCCAACTCGATCAAGCGTCTGCGTGAACTGGAAGACCTTCTGTCCGGTGAGCAATCCGGTTTCAAGAAAAAAGAGCTTCTGAAACTGACCCGTGAGCGTGATAAGCTCGAGCGGGCTCTGGGTGGCATTAAGGACATGGGCGGTACGCCTGACCTGATCTTCGTTGTCGACACCAACAAGGAAGCGATCGCCATTCTGGAAGCAGCAAAGCTGAAAATTCCAGTATGCGCCGTTCTCGATTCAAATTCCGATACGGCCAATATTGATTTGCCAATCCCGGGCAATGACGACGCCTCGCGCGCAATTGCCCTGTATTGTGACCTGGTCGCTAAAGCAGCGCTGGACGGCATTGCCCGTCAGCAGGGTGCCTCAGGTGTTGATCTGGGTGCACAGGCTGAAGCGCCCGCTGAAGAAGTTCTGGAAGCCGTTGCTGAAGCCCCTGCTGCCGAAGCGCCTGCCGCTGAAGCTCCCGCGGCTGAAGAGGCACCTGCTGCTGAAGCGGCACCCGCTGCTGAAGCACCTGCTGCGCCGTTGTTCACAGCCCCCGCTGGTGATGCTGATGATCTCAAAGAGATCAACGGTATCGGTCCCGTGGCTGAAACCCAGCTCAACGAGCAGGGCATCACGACCTATAAGCAGATTGCTGAACTGTCGGCCGAAGACATTCAGCGGGTTGATGATTACATGCCTTTCTCAAGCGCTCAGATCGAAGACTGGAAAGCCCAGGCCGCCGAGCGGTTGAAGGCTTAAAGACCCGTCGCAGCACCAGGCTGTGACTGTGTCCGGGCGCATGGCAGCCATGCAGCCCTTGTAATTGCCGCCCGTCATACAATCTGACTGGGCAGACACAGAGCCCCGGAAACGGGGCTCTTTATCATAGACATGAACATTCGCCTCATTCGACGAGGCCAACCTGAAAGGCTATTGAAATGGCTATTTCCGCATCAATGGTGAAAGAACTGCGCGACAAAACCGGCGCAGGCATGATGGACTGTAAAAACGCGCTGAACGAAAACGACGGCGATATCGAAGCAGCAATCGACTGGCTGCGTAAGAAAGGCATCGCCAAAGCCGACAAGAAATCCGGCAGAACAGCTGCTGAAGGCCTTGTTGCTGTTGTCAGCGAAGGCTCAAAGGCCGCGGTTGTCGAAGTAAACGCAGAAACCGATTTTGTTTCGCGCAACGATGATTTCCAGGCGCTGGCTTCGGGCATCGCCAAGGTTGCTTTGGGCACTGATGGATCCGCGGACGCCGTGAATGCGGCCGATATGGGTGGCAAGAGCGTTGCTGACAATGTCACGGAAGCGATTGCCACGATCGGTGAAAACATGGGGCTGCGCCGCGCTGCGGTGATGCAGGTCAATAACGGTGTGGTTGCTTCCTACATGCACAATTCGATTGCAGATGGTCTTGGTAAAATCGGTGTGCTGGTTGCCCTGGAATCAGAAGGCGATGCCGCCGCGCTGAACGCCATTGGTCGTCAGGTTGCCATGCATGTTGCTGCCACCAACCCGCTGGCTGCGACCAAGGAAGACATGGATGCTGATGTTGTCGAGCGTGAGAAGAAGATTTTCTCTGAAAGCGCCCGTGAGTCCGGCAAACCTGAAAACATCATTGAAAAGATGGTGGAAGGCCGTATTCGCAAGTTCTTTGAAGAAAATGTTCTTCTGTCTCAAACCTTTGTTATTGATGGAGAAAACTCCGTTGAACAGGCTTTGAAGAACGCTGAAAAAGACGCCGGTGCCGCGATTGCCCTTAAGGGCTTCGTACGGTTCCAGCTCGGCGATGGCATTGAAAAAGAAGAAGACGATTTCGCAGCAGAGGTTGCAGCCATGTCGAAGGGCTAACAGCCCTCGTCAGACTTTTGAAAAGGGCGGCGCCGGTTTCATTCTGCGTCGCCCTTTTTTGTGCCCATTGGCTTGGGGCCAAGGAAATCGTCCAGAAAGCCATTAAACCAGGTGTCCTGCGCATCGTTGCATTGGGCCAGATAATCATTTTGTTCCGCTCTGGATTGCGCGCCCGGCTTGTCAAACATCGCCCATTTTGCGTTCTGCCAATTGCGAAATTCGCTTTCCCGCTGCTCCGCGTGAAATTGAAAGCCATAGGTGTTTGTGCCGAACCGAAAAGCCTGGTTTTCAAACCCGTCGCTGCGTGCCAGATGAACCGCCCCCGATGGCAGATCAAACGTGTGAAAATGGGCCTGGGTAACCCGCAGTGATTGCTGCAAAAAACCTTCGGCAACCGCCTGGTCGCTGGGGTGAATTTCATAATGTCCGAACTCATACCGTACAGATTCTGTCGGTCCCGACCATGCGCCAAGGTGATGCGCGATCTGTTGGGCACCCTGGCAGATGCCCAGGATGGGAACCTGATGATCAAGACAGGTCTCGATCCATCGATATTCTTCCAACAAAAACGGATGTTTATCCGTCTCATAAACGTTATGCGGACCGCCAAAAAGGACGGTTGCATGGACATCGGCGTCGATGGGCGCGATCGCGTCTCCGATACAGGGTCGGCGAACATCGATGACGAAATCATTACGCTTCAACCAAGCGTGCACCCTCGTATCGAGAAGATGTTGATTGTGCTCAATCAGAACAACGCGGTTTGTCATTTCAAAGATCCATTTGCCGATGGCATGTGGTGCTATG
>CAJQPW010000110.1 GCA_905480295.1 uncultured Rhizobiaceae group bacterium
AAATCGCCGATAGCCTAAACAATCGACCACGAAAAGTGCTCGGATTCAGGACACCCCTGGAAGTCTATCAAACCGAAATCGCAAATCTGTCTGTTGCACTTCAAAATTGAGACCGCCCCCTTTATCGATATCCGGTCAGAAAGTTGGGTCTCAGCCCCGATCCCGGCTACGAAACCGGGCTGGGCCTGCGACCATTCGGCAGAATTATCATCTGCACCATTGTCACCACAAACAGGTGAATTCACGTTCTCAGAAGCACAGTGGCTGACCTGGGCCAATGCCACGCCACCGGTTACATAGGCCAGTCCATTGCCCGTGGTCAGGCCCAACCGGCCGCGGAACGTGGCCAACCAATCCATCTTTGCAGAAACATAGTTGGGCGTTTCAACCATCAATGCGTCATCGTCGAATGATGTCCAGGCAATGTCGGCCTCCAGGCCATAGACGACATTGCCCATCTGACGGTTGTAGCCAAGCTGGACGCCGGAAAGCGCAGCCAATGCGTTGATATCAATACTGGCATCGGGATCTGAAAACACGCCCTCATCCCAGTCCATTGTCGTACCAGTAAATGCACCCGCGCCACCATGAAGGCCGACATAATACCCGGACCAGGGGCCGGACTGCTCGGTTTCGTTTACCGCCATGGGTGCGAGGTGGTAATTGAGGCCCAGGCGGAGCATATGCGCATGATTGCCGAAATCGATATCTTCCAATGCTATGTCATTGATATAGTCGACATTCCTGTCGTCCAGCTGCACGTAAAGATATTCGCTTTTCAGCGAGAGGTGTTTTGAAAGTCGGGCTTCGACCCCGGCGCCGACGACCAGCCCAAGCCGAAACCCATCCCAGTCAACGACTATTTCGCCAGGGGTTGAGCATGGAGCGACGCCACTATCGTTGCGATTGGCGCAATGCCTGACATGAGCCATGGCCAGGCCGGTCGTGACATAGACCATGCCATTGCCATCGGTCACACCGAGCCGGCCACGCATTGTGGCCAGCCAGTCCATGCGAGCGCTGAAATAACTTTCGTCAGTGGTGGCGTTGGTCGCTTCAAAGCTTCGACCCTCGTCGAACCCGGTCCAGGCCACATCGCCCTCCAGACCATAGATGACATTGCCAATTCGGTGGTTATAGCCGGTCTGGACCCCCGCCAGTCCGGCAAATCCGTTCAGATTGATATCCCCGTCGGGGTCGGAATACACGCCACGTTCCCAATCCTGGGCCCTGCCGGTGAAGGCGCCAAGGCCTGCATGAAGGCCAGCGTAAAACCCATCCCAGGCCGGTGAAGATGCTCTCTCATCGATCACCATCGGATTGAGGTGAAAATTGAGTCCCATGCGGATAAGGTGGGATTGATTGCTGAAATCGACGTCGTAGATGGTATTGCTGTTTGCATCGATTTTATAGACGACATTCTTGTCTGCCAGACGCATGTAAAGATATTCGCCTTTGAGAGATACGTATTCTGACAGCCGGGCTTCCACCCCAAATCCGGTAATCAACCCGAATTGAGTTCCGTCCCAGGCAACGTTTTCGTCGTCATTGGCGGAACAAAAATCTACGGCGTTGGCGCAATGGGTGACCTGTGCCATCGCCAGACCTCCGGTGATATAAGCCATGCCGTTGCCTGTGGCTAAACCCAACCTTCCACGCGCTGTTGCCAGCCAGTCCATCTGGGCTTTGACATGGTGCGCGTTTCCACCGTAAGCCCGTTTCTTGTCGAACCCCGTCCACGCCAGCTCCCCCTCAAGCCCCCAGATCAATTGATCAATCTGGCGGTTGTAGCCGATCTGACCACCGACAAGCCCAGAGAACTCTTTGAGCTCAATACCGCTGTTGGGATCGTCGAGGATGTTATCCCCCCAATCCATGGTTGAGTTGGTGAACGCGCCGATGCCCATATGGAAACCGCCATACGGGCCGCTCCATTCTGATCGTGGTATTGCGGGGTTTGAAAATTCAGGGGTGTCGATGGCTCGCTCATCTGGATTCACCAGATCAGCCGCATGGGCGGATCGGGCCATAAACAGCCTGCCTTCACTCAAACTCATCAGGTCTGCAGGGGAAAAGACGCCCAAGAGTGAAAACACAAAGGTGGTGAAAATCAATTTGGTCATGGCGGCCCCAATATTTGTGCAGGTCCGTGCCATATTAATGAGAGCGGTTCGTAAATTTAATATGCACAAATATATTCAGATCAACATAAAATATAATATTGATTTAATTTATAAAAACAAATTTCCGTACGCGAATATGCTTATTTATCAAAAGGGGATCGATTTACACTTCGGTTGACAGCTGAGTGCCCATAATTTTTGTCGATTCAGGTGGTCAATCGCCTCGAATTGTCCCATCCAGAACGCAGACTCGCTCGCGCGAAACCGGACTGGCTGGGTCTATAATGAGAGTTAGCCGATAATATCAGTTGCGGTGCAATCGAACGAAGGCCGGCCACGGGCGAAAAGCCCGTGGTTTTCAGATCGGATCAGCGGCCGGGAACAGCCACCGATGGCTCTAGTGAGGGACCTCTTCAATTTCCATTGTTTTCTGTATTGAGGGCTTGCGCATTTTCCAGATGTAGCTGTCGACAATGTAGTGGTGGAAGTTGATGGCCGAATAGATCACCAGGGCCAACGGTACCGCCACTTCTGCGAACGCAGCCGAAATGCTGACCGAAATGGAGGCATAGATCACGGTCGACAGCGCGATGCAGAAGCCGAAATACCAGATGCGGTTTTGGGGCTGACTCAGCTTGGACAACAGGCGCGCCTTGGTGCTCTCACCGTCCTTGAACTTGTTGGTGTTAAACAGCCAGACAAACAAAACATACTGGGCATTATGCCAGATGTTGATGACCAGCCAGCCATAGGTGATGTCTTCAATCAGCAGGTAGCCGGTGCCAAAAATCACAAAATGGGAAAGCATGTAAAGCGTATGGGCAATCGGCCCTTCACCGTTGAGGAAGGCTTTCAGGCGAAGAAAGCTCCAGGCACCAAACGTTGCCAGTGCAACGGTCGCCGCGGCATAGACAACAAATTCAGGAACTGGGATAACCCGCAATTCCAGCCCCAGAAACGTACCGGGATCCTGGAATGAACGGTAGGCAATTCCCCATGCTGGCAGGCTGTAAAACGCCCATTTAGTCAGGGTTTCGTTTTCTCGAACAAGTCCACCCGATTTCCGGCGATAGGCCTGGGACACACCCCAGCTTTGGCGTGTGTAGTGAAACCATTGCCAATACAGGTAGATGGTGCCGATCGTCCAAAGTCCGACACCCAGCGCCAGGGCAACCGTCGCGACCAGAACCAGGGGAGGCAGGCCATAGAGGAAGAATTGGTTGGCCTTGCGACTTTCAGCGTCGAAAGCAAGACGGGTATAGGTGGAAATCACGTGGTGATAGCCCAGCACCCAAAGATCAAGAAACAATATCAACGGGAACAGGGCAGGGTTCTGGAGAACGATCAGCCCGGATGCCACTGCCAGAGCTGCGATGCCGAGGATAAAAGTGCCATCAAACCCGGCGCTGCGAAGCCATCCTGCAGAACGAGTTTCGTGTGAAATTGCAAGCGACATGATTCGCTCCCTGGTGCCCGGATTGGTTTGTGCACCAGATTAGAATTGCCACTTTAAGAATTGGTTTATTATAGCCAATTGGGTGGCCAAGAAGGCCAACAATGCCATGGATATGGGTTTGCGGATGCTGCAGGAGCAATGGCCGGTCTATCGGTCCAGCTTCAGCAGTCGCCCCCCCGCGCGGTCTTCCAACACCCAAAGCGCGCCCCTTGGACCCTGTTCAACTTCGCGAATGCGCTTGCCCCAGCGGAACCGCTCGGCTTCGCGCGCGTCTTCGCCATTTATGCTAACTCTGATCAGGGCACGGCTCACCAATCCGCCGATAAAGGCCTGTCCCTTCCATTGATCAAAGTGGTCCCCTGAATAGATAACCAACCCTGAAGGGGCGATGCTGGGGACCCAATAGGCTTTCGGCGGGGCAAATTCAGGCCGGGTATCGTGGTCAGGAATTTCAGCGCCGCTGTAATTGTCACCATTGGACACGACCGGCCAGCCGTAATTTTGACCCGGTTTGATCAGGTTCAGCTCATCGCCATGCTTCGGTCCCATTTCATGGCTCCACAACCGACCGTTTTGATCAAAGCTGATGCCGAGCAAATTGCGGTGTCCCAGCGTCCAGAAACTGCGGGCCAGCTCGCCACGGTTCTGAAACGGATTGTTTTCCGGCACCGATCCGTCGTCGTTAAGGCGGATGATCTTGCCCAGTGCCATGTCCCAGCGCTGGGCGGGTTTCTGCTCCTGCCTGTCACCTGATGTGATGAACAGTTTGCCCTGTTGATCAGACCCTTTGGGGCCAAAGGCGAGATGATGGGAAAAATGCCCGCCCCGTCGCCGTTTGGGAATTTGGGTCCAGACCCTTTGCAGATTGATTAGTCTTGGAGACGCAGACATGTCGAGCCTGGCGCGCACAACCACCGCGCCGCGGTTGGAACTTTTCTCATCGCGTTCGATATAAGAGAGATAGATCAGTTGATTTTCTGCAAAGTCGGGGTGCGGAACCACGTCTCCAAGTCCACCCTGACCGCCAACCGCAACCCTGGGAACGCCGGAAACCGACCGTTTCGATCCGTCGGTAGATACAAGCCACAGTTTTCCCGGTTTGGTGGTGACCAGCAATTTTTCGTCTGTAAGGAAACTCATAGCCCATGGGCTGTCGAACTTGGCAATCGACGTTGCCATCAACCGGTTGCCCGCGCTGCCATCGATCGCAAAACTCTCGGCGCTTGCGGCTGTAGGCAGCGAGATGATGATCACGGCAAGCATTGCGCAGGCCCGTGTGAGCAGGGGAGCTGATAACCGTGGACTGAAGTTTGCAAGAAGGGTGGGCATAGTGAAACCTCAATGGAGAATGTTTTGCGCACTATAAGGCAAAAAGCTTGGCCAATTTACGGGTTAACG
>CAJQPW010000111.1 GCA_905480295.1 uncultured Rhizobiaceae group bacterium
CAGTGCGGTTCAACAACCGCTCCGCCGCTGCACTGACCGATGTGCCGTTTGAACATATGGATGACTATTATGCAGCCTATCGCCGGCTGGGCGAGATCATAGATGATCCTTCGATGGAAGTGACGTTCCGCCTCGATCCGGGTGAATGCTTTATTGTCGACAACACCAGGGTGCTGCATGCGCGCAAAGCCTATTCCGGTACCGGCAGCCGTTGGCTACAGGGCTGTTATGCCGATTTGGACGGGCTGCATTCCACGCTGGCGTCCCTGCAGGCTGAAAACCAGATCGGGGCCCGATGATGGCCACCGCCGATACGCCCCTCAGCCAACAGAATATCGTTGCTTTTTTGGGGGATATTTTCGAGCGGCGCGGTGGCGAGGAATATCTCGGAGAACCGGTGACGATGGCACAACATATGCTGCAAAGCGCCAGTTTTGCAGAAGCTGCAGAGGAGCCCGACATTATCGTGGTGGCAGCTTTGCTGCATGATATCGGGCACTTCACCAGCGAGTTTGGGATGTTCTCCATGCAGGATACCGAGGACAAGTATCACGAAGAGGCGGGTGCAACAGTACTGCAACGGTTCTTTCCCGAATTGGTTACCGATTGTGTGCGCTATCACGTTGCAGCCAAACGGTATTTATGTGCAACGGACGCCGAATATTTCGGCAAATTGTCTGCAGCTTCCGTGCATTCTCTCAATCTGCAGGGCGGTCCGATGAGTGCCGCTGAAGTTGCTGATTTTGCAAAGAACGCCAATCTGCAGGCCATATTGAGGGTTCGTCGTTACGATGATGCGGGCAAGCTTGCCGACTTTGAAACCAAAACCTTCAGCCATTATGCCCCTCTCATTCAACAGGTCGTAGATGACCATCATCATGCCGGTTCGTAAGGTCAGGGCGGGCTTCAATGAAGCTGTTGAGATGATACGGACGTTGCGCGTTTTTTTGACACACCTGCAACCCCATTGATGCAGTTGAATTGTTGACCTGCCATGGGCTATGGATGGGCCTGCTGTTTTCTGCTTCATCCGGTATCCCTATGAGCGCCTCCAAAAAATCAACTGCCTTTGCGCGGGATCTGTCCACCAAGGCGTTCCCCCCCAATCATCCGCCGGTCAAATTCGGCAAGGTGGGGGTATTGCTTGTCAATCTTGGCACGCCCGACGGCCACGATAAGAAGAACATGCGCAAATACCTCAAGGAATTCCTGTCGGACCGACGGGTTATCGAGACACCGCGCATCATCTGGTGGCCTCTGCTGAACGGGATCATCTTGAACACGCGGCCCAAGAAATCCGGCGCTCTTTATGCATCAATCTGGAATGAGGAAAAGGACGAATCCCCGCTTCGTACCTTTACCCGCTCGCAGGCCGACCAACTGGCGGACCGGTTGGGCAAAAACACCCATCTGATCGCCGACTGGGCCATGCGCTATGGCAATCCCTCCATCGAAAGCAGGTTGAAAGTCCTGCAGGAACAGGGTTGTGAGCGTATTCTGGTCTTTCCGCTCTATCCGCAATATGCGGCGGCGACCACGGCAACCGTCAATGACAAGACGTTTGAGGCGTTGATGAAAATGCGCTGGATGCCGGCCCTGCGCACGGTGCCACCCTATCATGATGACCCGGCTTATATCGAAGCGTTGGGACAATCGATCCAGGTCCATCTCGACGGTCTGGACTATCAGCCGGAACATATTATTGCGTCCTATCACGGTATCCCGCAGAGCTATTTTGACAAGGGTGACCCGTACCATTGTCAGTGTTTGAAAACGTCTCGCCTGCTGAACGAGCACATGGGATGGAAGGAAGGCTTTCTTCTGTCCACATTCCAATCCCGTTTCGGCCCTGAAGAATGGCTGCAGCCCTACACCGATAAAACTGTAGAACGCCTGGCCCAGGAAGGGGTGAAACGGATTGCCGTGGTCAATCCCGGTTTCTCATCCGACTGTCTGGAAACCCTGGAGGAGATCGACGGCGAAGTGCGGGAGATCTTTGAAGAACACGGCGGGGAAAAGTTCAGCCACATCGCCTGCCTCAACGACGGCAGGGAAGGTATGGAACTGATCGAAACCGTGGTCACCAGAGAATTGCAGGGCTGGATTTAGCGCCAATCTGCAGCAGCAGAAACTCAGGCGGCTCCCACGCGCAGCAGATCATGCAGATGCAATATGCCGATTGCCTTCTTGCCTTCTGTCACCATCAACGTGGTGATTGACCGGCTGTTGAGAATTTCCAGCGCTTCTGCGGCCAGCATATCCGGTGGAATGGTTTGCGGGTCGGGGGTCATGATGTCATCGACATTTTCGCCAAGCAGGGATGTGGACAGGTGGCGGCGCAGGTCACCATCGGTGATGATGCCGATCAGCTCGTCCTGATTGATCACACCGACACATCCGAAGCCCTTGGTTGATATCTGAACGATTGCTTCGGTCATCAAGGTGCCGCTCTGAACCAGCGGCAGCGCATCGCCGGAATGCATCAGGTCGTTGACATGGAGCAGTTTGGCGCCGAGTTGCCCGCCCGGGTGGAAGACACCGAACTGATCGGCGGTAAACTCACGATTTTCAAGCAGCGACACAGCGATCGCATCACCAAGGGCCAGAACCATCAGCGACGACGTGGTGGGGGCCAGATTGAGCGGGCAGGCTTCCTTCTCACGGGGAAGCGCCAGTACAACATCGGCCAGACGACCCAAGGTAGAATCTGCATTTGCCGTCAACGCGATCAACGGAATTGAAAACCGCTTGGAATAGTCGAGCGTACCGCGCAATTCTGCCGTTTCTCCCGACCAGGATATCGCCAGTATGGCATCGTCCCGCGCGATCATGCCGAGGTCACCATGGTTGGCTTCCGTAGAATGCACGAAAAAGGCGGGGGTGCCTGTCGAGGCCAGCGTGGCTGCAATCTTGGTCGCAATATGCCCGCTTTTGCCAACTCCGGTGACAATCACACGGCCCTGAATATTGCCGAAAATCTTGACTGCTTCACAAAACGGCTGCGACAGGCCGTTGTCGAAGGCCGTTGTCAGAGACAAAAGCCCCTGGCTTTCGGTTTCCAGTGTTCGTTTGGCCGACGCGACAATTTTGTCGCTTGTGGGTGCGCTGGTCATGCGGTTTTCGTAGCTCAATTCATCGATCAGGCAAACGATAAATCCTTGTCACGCACTGGAATTTTGAAAGAAAGCGTTAACCACGCCTGTTTACACTTCGGTAAGTCCCGGGAATTGCAGGCAATCGTGTCCGTCGCCCGAGCCGCACCGAGAGCTATCCGCACTAATGCCATCTGTGACATCCAGATATCTGATCATTTGCATTGGCGCTGTGCTGATGGGGTCGACCGCATTGACGTCTCTGTCCTGGTCACAACAGGTCGGGTCTGACCGTGCTCTAAGCGAGGGGGACGACGCCATATTTTCCGATGGTAATTTTGACCCTTTTGGCGATGGGCAAGAACAAGATGGTGACCCGAATTCAACTGATTTTGACGATGAAGAATCGCTCGAGAGAGATGAGGAACCGCGGCGTTCGGACTTTGAGCAAAATGCGATCGACCAGCTCAATAATCGTCAACAACGTGCTGATGGAAACCAATCCGCCCGTCCTGCTCAACAGGTGGGGCTGATACAACCGGATGGTTCGGTCAGAACATTGGCGAATTCACGGGTGCGACCGGTACAGGGTCGGGCGGTACCAAACGATGATGACCCCTATGCTGCTCTCGGCATTCGGGGTGGAAAATTCCTGCTCTTCCCAACCATCACCCAAAGCATTGGCATCACGGATAATGCTGAATCTGCCAGCGACGGTTCCCCGTCGGCGTTTTCCCGCACTGATGCTCGGTTGACGGCGATCAGCCAATGGGCGTTGCACGAATTGCGCGCCGAAATTGGCGGAAGTTATCAGACCTATTTCAGTGGTGATAATGAAAATGTTCCGACTTTGGACGCGAACGTGCAACTGCGGCTCGATCATAGTTACGACATCACCACCACGTTTCAGCTCAATTATGACCTGAGCACCGAAAGTGCGTCGAGTGACAATCTCACAGTGCCGCCACCGCTGACGATCACGGAAGACCCCAACGTTCACCGCTTCGGTGGTTTTGCGCAAATCGAAAAGCGGATCGGGCACTGGAACACCAACCTGCGCGGTACGGTGACTCATAGTGAATATGAAGATGCGTCGCTGAGTGATGGCTCTTCCCTTTCCCAGGCCGACCGCACCAGCACGTTGTATGAATTGCGCGGTCGTGTTGGCTATGGGGCATCACCGATCTTTCAGCCCTTTGTTGAGGCGTCAGCCGGCCAGCGTGTGTATGTCGTGGAGGTCGACCGCAACGGCAATACCCGCGACAGTGTGATTTATGGACTTCGAGGTGGTGTCGCCTTTGATCGGGGGACGAAATTCAACGGTGAATTTTCGATCGGCTATTCCAGCGAGCAATTTGATGATGCCGCATTGGATGATCTCAATGGTCTGACCTTTGACGCCAGTATCAACTGGTCACCCCAGCGCCTGACCACCTTGACGGCCACAGCGGAGACGTCGTTCACCGGCTCAACGAATGCCGGTGAGTCCGGGTCGGTGACCTATGCCACGTCACTCAACGCCGTCCACGATCTGCGGCCAAACCTTTCCCTGAATGCTCAAATTCTGGCCTCGCTGCGCGATTATGACAGTTCAGGACGGGAGGACCGCACCCTGCAGGGGCAGGTGGGCAGCGAAATTCGAATCAACCGGACTGCGGCACTTGTCGGCAATATCGGTTATGAAGTGGTGGAATCCACTGATGCCGATTCTTCCTACTCAGCGGCGACAGCGCGGCTGGGGCTGCGGCTGCAACGCTAGCGGTCCAGCATATCCTCGATAATCTTGCGCACGATCGGGCCGGTATCTTCACGCCGCAGGGCAAAGGATACGTTGGCTGCGATGAACCCTTCTTTCGAGCCACAGTCGAATGTATCACCTTCAAAGGTGAAGCCAAAAAACGGCTGATCATTGGCCAGACGCAACATCGCGTCGGTGAGCTGGATTTCACCGCCCGCACCGGTTTTTTGGTTTTCCAACAGGGCGAAAATCTCCGGTTGAAGAATATAGCGCCCGTTGATGTAGAGATTGGAGGGCGCCTCTCCCACCTTTGGTTTTTCAACCATGTCGGTGATTTCAAAGCCTGAACCAACGGTTTTGCCCAGTTCCACAATTCCGTAGCTGGAGACTTCTTCTGGCGCGCATTCTTCAACCGCAATCACATTGCCGCCGGTTTGGTTATAAACCTGCATCAGGGAGGCCAGACAGCCTCCCTTATCCGACTGCATCACCATGTCCGGCAGCAGCAGGGCAAAGGGTTCGTCTCCGACGATGTCGCGTGCGCACCATACGGCGTGGCCCAATCCCAGCGGGTCCTGCTGGCGGGTGAAGCTGGTGCGTCCCGCCTCGGGCTGGCTGTTAGCCAGCAAATCCAACATGTCTGATTTGTCGCGCGCCCGCAGCGTCTGGCGTAATTCAGGTTGCACATCGAAATGATCCTCGATCACGGCCTTGTTGCGGCCCGTGACGAAGACAAAGTGCTCGATTCCTGCTTCCCGGGCTTCATTGACCGCATATTGGATGACCGGCATGTCGACGATGGTCAGCATTTCCTTGGGTACGGATTTTGTTGCGGGAAGAAACCGTGTCCCCAGGCCTGCTACCGGAAATACGGCTTTTCTGACCGGGCGATTCTTGGATTTTGCGGACATTATTCACTCCTTGGACCGGCAGGCGCGGACGACCAAAACGGGATCAACAAAATTTCATCATTTTTGCCAGCTTTAAGTTACCAAAATCGCACGCTGTGATCACCAGGAAAATTATGGTAAACCACCTGTTAATCTGTGTGAGGTTCAGTAGGGCAGGGGTCGGTCGCACAATGGCGATCGGCCGATGTTGCAATTGGGCAAAGGGCTTTTCATGACCAGACCGATTATCACTTTTTTGGCAGCACTGGCGATCTTTGCGACCGCCATGCCAACCCTGGCGTCAGCGGATGCCGGGTTTCGCAAATGGAAACGCGATTTTTCAGCCTATGCATCGCGAAAAGGGATTTCCAAATCGACCTTTCGACGCGCCTATAAGGGCATCAATTCTCCAGATCCGGAAGTTCTGGAACTGGCCCGGTATCAGCCGGAGTTCCGGCAGAAGCTCTGGATGTATTTTGACAGCCGGGTCAATGAAACATCCGTTGCCCGCGGTCAGGAGGAAAAGAAAAAGCTGGCGCGCTGGCTGCGACTGATCGAGCAAAAATACGGTGTCAGTTCCAACATCGTGCTGGCCATCTGGTCGATGGAATCGACCTATGGTGCTGCCATGGAAAAGCCCAGTGCGCTGCGCAACATCATCCGGTCTCTCTCCACCCTTGCCTATGCAGACAAACGCCGCCGCAAATTCGCGCGCGGCCAGCTGATCGGTGCGCTGAAGATTCTGCAGTCCGGGCGGATCACTCCGGCCCAGCTGCGCGGGTCGTGGGCGGGAGCGATGGGGCATACCCAGTTCATCCCCACCAGCTATCTGGCCTATGGCCAGGACCTGGATCGGAACGGCAAGAAAGACATCTGGACGTCCGTACCAGACGCTTTGGCCACTGCTGCCAACCTGCTCAAACGCAATGGGTGGCGCACGGGGGAAACCTGGGGCTATGAAGTCAGTGCACCGGCAAGGCTGCGCAATCAGGCCGGCAAAACCCGCACCATCAATCAATGGGCCAAGCTTGGTGTCAAACGGGTTGGAGGGCGTAAATTCAAGGGCGGCAGCAGGCGCAGCGTATTGAAATTTCCGGCGGGAAAAAATGGTCCGGCATTTCTCATGATGAAAAATTTCTACGTACTTAAGCGGTTTAACAATTCAGACAAATACGCCCTGGCTGTCGGGCACCTGGCCGATCAGATTGGCGGTGCCGGCGAGTTTATCAAAGAGGTCCCGCGGCCCTATCCCAAATTGCCTTTGGCAGAGCGCAAGGAATTGCAACGCAAACTGGCGAAGATGGGTTTGTATAAAAAGGATATCGATGGCAATATCGGCAGTGGTACGAGAGCCGCAATCAAACGGGCTCAGATCAAGATGGGTCTGAATCCCACCGGATTTGAAACGCCGGAGTTTTTGACACGGTTGCGCAATCAGATATAAGCCCGGTCAAATTCCGACAGAGGATTGGAGTAGAGTTTGTTGTTTCGCGTTCGCCGCTTAGGAATTGCCATGCTGGCCCTGGTGTTTGCGATCGTGGCGATCCCGGCATTTGATTTGCGCAGTGACGGTCAGCTGACCTTCGGCCTGCCACAGGCGCACGCACAGCAGGCTAAACCCAAGAAAAAGCGCAGAAGCCTGTTCAGCACATTATTTGGCCGCAAAAAGGCGAAAAAGAAGAAGGTGGTCAAAAAACCGTCTCGTACCAACCGTAAGAAGAAAGCTCGTTTAGCCGCCAAGAAAAAGCGCAAAGCCGTTCCGGCAAAACCGGTGGTGCCCAAGCGCGCCGATGCAAAGGTGATTCTGGTGTTGGGAGATTTCTTTGCCGGTTCCCTCGCTGACGGGCTGACCGATGCCCTGTCGGACGTAGCAACGCTGCGGGTGGTGGATGAGTCAAAGGATCTGTCCGGTTTTGTGCGCGATGACATTGTCAACTGGTCGGCGAAATTGCCGGTACTGATTGAAGACATCAAGCCGTCTTACATTGTGGTGATGGTTGGGGCCAACGACCGCCGTTCCATTCGTCTGGAAGAAACCCAGCTCAAACGGCAGTCACCGGAGTGGTTTACCACCTATGGAGAGCGCGTCGCCCGCTTTTCGCAATCACTGAAAGCCACCGGCATTCAGTATTCCTGGGTCGGATTGCCCCCGGTTCGGCGTAAATCCATGAGCAAGGACTTTCTCAAGTTCAACGAGATATTCGGCAAGGTCGCGTCCTCGGAAACCGGGAAATTTGTTGATGTCTGGGATGGATTTTCAAATTCGAAAGGCAATTATTCCCGTTCAGGTCCTGATGTGAACGGTCAGATCGTGTTGTTGCGGCGCAAGGATGGGATCAATTTGTCCAAGGCTGGTCGCGGAAGGCTGGCCTTTTATGTTGAGGGTCCGATTGTTAAATTGTTGGGTGGCCGTGAAGACAAGCAGGGGCCTGCCGTCGTTCTTGGTGGCGGTACCGAAGCCTTCACCATCAATTCGCCGGCCTATGATCCGCAAAAGTCGGGAAAAACCTTTGTGATCCGACTGATTGATCCGTCGACAGATGGTGGTGATGCATTAGCTGGAGAAACGGTGGAATTTGCCAAAGGGGGCAATCCGGCACCGAAACCGACGATCGAAGCGGTTTCCCGGCAGGATTTGCAAAATCAGCCGCGCGTGAACAATTTCACCTGGCCGCCACCTGTATCCGTGGCTGCTGTCAAAAAAGCCGAACCGGCTGCAAAGGCCAAGGTCGAAGCCGCTGCTTCTGGAAACGCACTTACAGTTACCAACTAGGTCGCGTTCGTTCCGTCAAAACGACAGCGAATTTAAAGCTGTACCCCTGGTGCAGAAACGTCTGGCCATCGTCCCGGCTTAGCGGGGCAGGACGGTGCTTCCCATCAGGGCTTTGTCCACCGAGTGCGCGCATTGACGACCCTCACGAATGGCCCACACCACAAGGGATTGGCCCCGGCGCATATCGCCGGCTGTCCAGACCTTGTCGTGACTGGTCTTGTAGGCATCGGTATCTGCAAGCACGTTCTGGCGGCCATCCAGCTCGACGCCCAATTGCTCCAGCATGCCTTCAACCACCGGAGATACAAAGCCCATGGCCAGCAGAACAAGATCAGCTTTGAGAGAAAACTCTGTTCCTTCAATAGGTTGGAACTTGTCGTCAACCTTGATGCAATGCAGCTTTTTAACATGACCGTCTTCCCCTTCGAAGTGCTGGGTCATGACGGAGAAGCCGCGTTCGGCACCTTCTTCCTGGGAGGATGATGTGCGCATTTTAAGCGGCCAGTTTGGCCAGGTCAGGAGTTTGTCTTCCTTTTCTGGCGGTGTTGGCATGATTTCCAGCTGGGTTACCGACAAGGCACCCTGACGGATCGATGTACCGATGCAGTCGGAGCCGGTGTCGCCGCCTCCAATCACCACGACCCGTTTGCCAGATGCCAGAATGGGTTCGACATTATCATTATGCTCACCACCCACCCGGCGGTTTTGCTGGGGCAGGAAATCCATGGCGTAATGAACGCCATTGAGGTCACGGCCTTCGATTGGCAGATCACGGGGCTGCTCGGCTCCACCGCTCAAAATCACGGCATCATATTGTTCGACAATCGCATCCATGGTCACATCATGGCCAACGTTAACGCCGGTATGGAAGGTGACGCCTTCGGCGGTCATCTGTTCAACGCGGCGGTCGATATGGGTCTTTTCCATCTTGAAATCGGGAATGCCGTAGCGCATCAGACCGCCGATTTTATCATTCTTTTCATACAGGTGCACATCGTGACCTGCCCGTGCCAGTTGCTGGGAAGCGGCCATACCGGCTGGACCCGATCCGATTACGGCGACGCTCTTGCCGGTCGAGCGATCGGCGATCTGCGGCGTGATCCAGCCATTCTCCCAGGCCTTGTCGACAATTGCGCATTCGATCGATTTGATCGTGACAGGGCTGTCGATCATGTTGAGCGTGCAGGAAGCCTCACAGGGCGCGGGACAAATGCGGCCTGTGAATTCCGGGAAATTGTTGGTGGAGTGCAGATTGCGGGAAGCCTGTTCCCACTCCCCGCGATAGACGAGATCGTTCCAGTCGGGAATCTGGTTGTTGACCGGACATCCCTTCAGCCCCTTTACATCGTGGCAGAACGGAATACCGCAATCCATGCAGCGACTGGCCTGATCACGCAGGTTGGTCTCCGGCAGCGGAATCATGAATTCCCTGTAATTGCGGATACGGTCGGACGCCGGACGGTACTTCCTGTCCTGGCGGTCGATTTCCAAAAATCCTGTAACCTTGCCCATCTTTATTCTCCTGTCAGCGCCGCAGCGCTCAAATGTTTATTCTGCGGCGACGCCGGCTGCGTTTTGTGCAGCTTCAATTTCTGCCAATGCCCGGCGGTATTCCGTCGGCATGACCTTGACGAATTTGGGTCGATACTCATCCCAGTTTTCGAGGATTTCAGCGGCCCGGACCGATTGGGTATATTGCTTGTGATTTTCGATCAACTGGCGCAACCGCTCGTCATCGTGACGGGTCATATCAGACGACACATCCACACGACCGTGGTGTTCGATATCGCCACCATGATGATGTTCCGATTCCATCAGATCGTCTTCTTCAGGCACCGGTTCAAGTTCGACCATCGCCAGATTACAACGTTTGGCAAAACTGCCATCTTCGTCCAGCACATAGGCGATACCGCCCGACATGCCCGCGGCGAAGTTCCGGCCTGTATGGCCGAGCACGGCAACAACCCCTCCGGTCATGTACTCACAACCGTGG
>CAJQPW010000112.1 GCA_905480295.1 uncultured Rhizobiaceae group bacterium
GACCAATGCCCTGGTCGGGGTGCTGGTAAAAAAAGGAAAACTGGATATCCATCAGCCGGCCCCGGTTCCGGAGTGGCAAAATGCAGATGATCCTCGCCGCAGGATCACGCTCGATCAGCTTTTACGGATGAGCAGCGGCCTGGAATTTAACGAGGCATATGCACCCTTTTCCGATGCGGTTTCCATGTTTTACGACAGCTATGATTTCGCCGCCTACGCGATTCAAAAACCCCTCGAGGTTGAACCGGACACGAAGTTCAACTATTCCAGCGGGACGGCCAACATCATCGCGCGGATTGTCCGCCGGGCTGCCGAAGAGGAATATCGCAACTATTACACGTTTATTCACCGGGAGCTGTTCGATAAGATCGGCATGCACAGCGTGGTTTTCGAACCGGATCCATCGGGAACATTCGTGGGTTCATCTTATGTATTTGCGACCGCCCGGGACTGGGCGCGCTTTGGTCTGCTGTATCTTCAGGATGGGGTCTGGGAAGGCGAACGCCTGCTTCCCGAGGGATGGGTATCGTATACCACGACCCCGACCCGGAAAGCACCCCTGGGAGAATACGGAGCCTTGTTCTGGCTGAATGCCGGATCGGCGTCGAATCCTGCCAATCGTCGTTGGCCCTCCATTCCCATAGATGCGTATTGGGCGAATGGATTCCAGGAGCAAAGGGTCATCATTATTCCATCCAGAAAGCTGGTGCTGGTCAGGCTCGGCAACAACTCACCCAACGACGTATGGGATGATGAAAAATTTATCTCGGCGGTGCTGGCGGCGCTGCCGAAGCCGTGATTAAGATGAAAACCGATATTGCAGATTATTGCATCGATCAGTGCCTGAACGAAAGGATTATCAGTGAAATCAAGGAAAAGGCGGTGTTCCCGGATTGAGCTGAGCATTTGAAACGTGAGACCATTATTCTGCACTTGCGAAAGAAAATGGCATCACCATGGAGGAATGAACCGATGAAAAGTGGTAAAAAGAAATATTTCATTCTGATAGGCTTCGCAGTTACGATGTTGTCCTGTGCGCAACAGCGCCCGGTGCTTTATCCCAATAGCCACTTAACGTATGTCGGAAAAGAAGCCGCCGAGTCCGATATTGATGACTGCATTCAGCTGGCGATCGATTACGGGGCCAAAGAAGACAGCGGTACGAAGGTCGCCAAAGATACCGCCAAGGGTGCGGCGGTCGGCGGTGCAGCCGGTACGGCGGTCGGCGCAGTTACCGGGAACCTGGGGGTCGGCGCTGCCGCCGGGGCTGCCGGAGGCGGCGCAGCATCCATGACCCGCAGCTTGATCAATTCGGGCAAACCGGGCCCTGTGTTTAAAAAGTTTGTGGACCAATGTCTCCGTGATAAAGGGTATCAACCGGTCGGATGGCGATAATGGGTTGAACTGGTTCGCTTCGCTCACAATAGGAATGATGGAATACTGGAATATTGGATCGGTGGGAATAGAGGATCAAATGTTTTTGGCTGATTTGACAGCGTCCTTGCCGGCGTCTTTGGCACCAAACAAGGCGTGATCTGCAGTCGCCAGCAGATTTGTCATGTCATCCGCATGATACGGGAAAGTGGCGACCCCGAAGCTGGATCGAATGCTGACCGCAAGGCCCTGGTCGCGCAGAAAAACACGATCCCTTATCCGAGCCTGGATCTTCTTTGCCTGCTCCACGGCTTGGTCATGATCAAAATCGGGCAGGACAACCACGAACTCATCGCCGGCGTAGGCAACGGCGTAGGCCGGTTTTTCGAGGGTCTCTCGTATGGTTGTGGCCACCTCCTTGATGGTGCGGCTGCCGTTGAGATGGCCGTAGGTGTCCACCACGGATTTGAAACGGTCGAGATCCATGAAAATGACGGACACCACCGATCCGTTGGTCTTGGCGTGTTCGATCAACTCGGTCAGGGACTGATACAGATAGCGGCGGTTGTAGAGGCCGGTCAGATTGTCGCGCAGGGACTGCTCGCGAAAGCGTTGCTCGCTGGCACGCAGCGCCTCTTCGGCTTGTTTGCGTTTGCTGATGTCGACCATGGCGATGAGGATGCGGCCGAAGCTATCTTCATGGCCGCCAAGCGGTAAGGATTTGCCCAGAATACTCTTCTGGGTACCTTTTAACGTCAGGAAGGTATCTTCGCGTTCATTGGAAAGGTTGCCGTCCGCCACCATCATGATGATATCCCGAGCCATGCGCATAACGTCCTCGGGGCTGTTGGCGAGTCTGATTCCACTATCGACTTCATCCCGGGTTTGCGCCTCCATCAGGTCCAAAAAGGCGCTGTTGCAATCTACCGTTTTGATCAGACCCATGCAGCGGGCCACCTCCTGGGGATTTTGATTGAAATAACGGTGCAGATCGGTGATGCCTTCGGCCCGCAGTTGCTCCAGGTGCCGTTTCAGTTCGCCGGCGTCTCTTTCGATCATGGCCACCGGCGCGGATTCAAACAGGCGGCGATATTTTTTTTCGCTGGCTTTAATTGTTTCCTCAGCAACCCTGAGTTCAGTGACATCTTCGACAAAGGCGATAATTCCGGAAAGTCTGCCATCCGGTTCGAGTACAGGGCTGATATGATAGCGCAGATGTTCGCATCCATCCGCGGTCAGCAGACAGGAATGATCGCTGACGATACGCCTTCTTTTTTCCAGGCAGCGCCGAAACGAGTCCGCGACTCCGGAATCCACCAGGGGCGGATGTTGCAGGACGTTCAGCTCCGTGACATCCCGATCGGACGGCCAGGCCAGCATGTTCAGCATTATCCGATTGGCGCCGAACACGCGGCCTTCGGTCTCCACGACAAAGATGCCAAATGGGGCACTGTCACCCAGAAGCTGATTGCGTTGATCGGATGTTCGAAGGGCATCTTCAGCCCGGCGGCAGCATTCTTCCAATTCCTGGATTCTAGCGAGCAATTCATCGCGTTCACTCGGCTGCAGGTTTGATTTATGACTGTTGTGGCTCATTGCTATGACCTTTGCGGGCAGATATAAGGCTGTTTTTAAAGCGAATAGATTATACCCGGATTGTGTACTGATTTCAATGAAAGCTCAATATATTGAGGCGTCCATTTCAAAGAACCAATACTGATCCTAATAACCATAGAGGGCTATATTGTCAATATTTAAGATGGCTGCCACTTTTCCTCGG
>CAJQPW010000113.1 GCA_905480295.1 uncultured Rhizobiaceae group bacterium
CAGGAGGCCATAGGGTTTGATCATCAAAACAATCGCCATTACCACGAACATCAAGACCAAGGTGCTTGACGGCAGGTAGGCCACACCAAAAACATTGAGAACTGAAATGAGAACTGCAGCGATGTAGGCTCCCGGCAGAGACCCCATACCGCCGATAACAACGACCACGAAAATCGCTGCCAGAATATTAAAGTCCATTAAAAGATCCGCACCACCTTTGGGCAGTTGAATGGCACCGCCAAGACCTGCCATTGCGGAGCCGAGAAAGAAAACGCCGGTGAACAACCACGCCTGGTTGACGCCCAGTGCCCCCACCATTTCACGGTCTTGCGTTGCTGCACGCACAAGAACGCCCACACGGGTTTTTGTAATGAGGTACCACAAACCCAGCAGTACGAAAGGTGTGATCGCGATCATGGCAAGGTCATATTTGGGGACCGGTTCACCAAAAATACGAACGATACCCTTCAGTCCGGGCGCACGCGGCCCCAACACGTCTTCAGCACCCCAGGTGAGAAGAGCGAGGTCCTGGATCACAAGAATAACGCCAAAGGTTGCCACCAGTTGAAACAGCTCCGGCGCTTTGTAGACTGGCCTCAATACGCAGATTTCAACAATGACGCCGATCAAGCCGACAGCGATACCTGCCAGCAGAACAGAGAACCAGAATCCAAACATCCCAGGCAAGACCTGCATCAGCGAATAGCCGATAAAAGCACCCAGCATGTAGAAAGATCCATGCGCGAAATTTACAATTCTGGTGACGCCGAAAATCAGCGAAAGACCGGAAGCGACCAAAAACAGAGTAGCTGCATTGGCCAGGCCGGTTAGCACCTGCGCAAAGATAAGTTCCATTGGGGATCAGGCCTGAATCAGAAGTTACAATAAAGCGCCTGGAGACAAACGGTCTCCAGGCGCTTGTTGTTTAGTTGGAAGCGGGACGAAGCTTCATGACTTCCGCATCGGAAGGCAGGTAGTCTTCGCCTTTCTTGTAGCTCCAATCTACCATGCGTCCTGCACCATTTTCGACGGCAACAGTACCGACGAAGGCACCCATTGTTGCTTGATGGTCCTGCTTGCGGAACGTGATTTTTCCAACAGGCGTATCAACATCCAGGCCTTTGAAAGCGGCTACAAGCGAAGCAGTATCGGTAGCGCCGGCTTTGTTGATACCAGCAGCGATTGACTGAACTGTCATATAACCAACCAGCGAACCAATTTTTGGTGTATCGTTGTATTTCGCCTGGTAGGCATCAACAAACGTCTTGTTGGCACCATCCTTGAAATCGTACCAAGGATAACCGGTGACGGTCCACCCTTCTGGAGCTTCATCCTTCAGAGGTTCCAAATATTCTGGCTCGCCAGTCAGAAGGCCATAGACTTGGCGCCCTTCAAACAGGCCACGTGTTGTGCCTTCGCGAACAAATTTCGCAAGGTCACCACCGAACGTCACGTTGTAGATTGCATCTGGCTTTGCCCTCTCGATGGCCTGCACTTCGGCACCGGCATCGATTTTAAACAGGCCCGGCCACTGCTCGGCAACAAACTCCACGTCAGGCTTCAGAGCTTTCAGTGCTTTCTTGAACGCGGCTACCGCGTCCTTGCCGTATGCATAGTTTGGCGCGATGGTCGCGTATTTTTTAGCATCGGTTTTAGCTGCTGCTTCGGCGAGCATTGACGCTTGCATATGGGTCGAAGAGCGCAGCCGGAATGTATATTCATTGCCTTTGGCCCAAACCAGGGCATCCGCAAGCGGTTCGGAGGCGAGATAGAGATACTTTTTCTCGCCTGCAAAGGACGAGATCGCGAGACCCACATGGGAAAGGATTGTTCCTGTCAGCATGACGGCACCGTCGCGGGTCATCAGTTCTTCAGCAATTTTTACCGCTTCACCCGGCTTTCCTTGGTCATCACGGAAGATAAACTCAAGCGGTTTTCCAAGAACACCACCAGCACCGTTGACTTCGTCAAGGGCCAGCTCAATGCCCTGTTTATATGGCCCGGCAAAAGCGGCCATCCGTTTATAGTGATTGATTTCACCAATCTTGATCGTGTCTGCAGCAAACGTAGCTGTGGTCGCTAAACCCATGGCCAGCATAACTGCAAGACCTGCAAATTTCTGTTTCATTTTCATATTACTCTCCCTTGTTAATTCTAGTCGTGATGAACATAAGTTGGCTCTACAGGATCACCCAGGTCCTGGGTTCGTTCTGCCTCGATCAGTTCTCTGATTCTCTTGCGGTAAACGTTTGGGCCTTTGTCGATGGCAATCCTGATCGGTCGACGTTTCTGGGGGCGGTTCTCTTCCTCCTGGATAGCCTCCAGAATTTCTTTGTCCTCATTGAATGCGATTTTGAACATTGCATCCATCTGCTTGGATGCTTCCTCATCTCCCACGGCGGCGTTGCGTAAATGCATCCAGCGGTCAATTGTGTAATCTGCTGTTACGGGTGTCAGAAAGTGAAGTGCGAATATACGAACGCCCTTATCACGTTCTTCTTCTGGCAAATTCAGTTTCGCGTCAGAACTTCCGAAATCAATGGCAGCGATGCATGGCATGTGCAGATAGTAATAATGCCACCGGTCGACATTGCCTTCGAAGCCACCAAATTTCTGAAAGAAACCGATCGGCGGAGAATCTCTTATCCAGCGCCAGGCCACGATGACTTCACCACTCGTGCTCACATGCACGGGCACGTTCTCGCTGGCTGCATTCCCAAGCGTCGTGGGATGCACAAAACTAACATGGGCCGGATCAACCAGGTTCTCTGCAACATTCAGGTAATGAGAATTGAGATGCAGCAAGTCGCCTTGATGGGCGTGCCATCCGGCGTTCGTAAATTGCGGCAGATCGAAAATGTCTTCTATATCCGCTCGATCCGCCTCTCCCATCCATATCCATACTATGTCATGCTTTTCATGGATCTTGTATGTGTCGACATAGGCTGAAGCGGGAACATTCTCCTGCCCCGGAATTCGCACACATTTACCTTCGCAATTGAACGTCATGCCGTGGTAGCCGCATTGGATATCGTCGCCCAGTCGCTTGCCCTTTGAGAGGGGTAATTGCCTGTGCGGGCAACGGTCTTCCATGGCGACGACAACGCCCTTGGAGTTGCGAAACGTGACGATATTTTCTTCAAGCACGGTGATCCGACGCAGCTCTTCGCCAAACTCAGAGGCCCAGCCGGCGACATACCAAGCGTTTTTCACGTATTCCATATCGCACCCTCCCAAGGTTGTTAAAGCCGTGCAAACAGACATGGAAACAGCAGTCTCCAAGAAATGCAAACCCGGACTTCGCAAAATTTCTGAATTTGCATCATGATTGTGCCCCTGCGTTACGCAATATCCTGGTTGCGGCGGCGTCAATCCTCATGGTTTTCTGGACAATCGCCACGCCAAACAACTCGGAGGCTTGCAAAATCGTGTAACGTTCCAGCATGACGTCACGCAATACGGCTTCCGGTGTCCGGTCGAAGGGGCGACCGTACCCACCACCACCGGGCGTTTTGACCATGACGCGGTCTCCTGCTGTCAGCGGGATATCCTGTTCTTTGGACAGATGTTCAGGAGTATAAGGCTCTCCGCTTTGGAACACTGTGACTTCGTTGACAGCGCCGTCAGACCCGCCCTGTGCCCCCTGGGGGCCGACTCTGCCATGGTCCATAACAAAACTCGCGCGCGCATTTCCTCGACGCAATTCGAGCTCGTATTCCAGACCAAATCCGCCGCGATGCATGCCTGCTCCACCTGAACCCTCCCGCAGCGCATAGCGATGATAGAGAACAGGAAAAGCTTGTTCCATAATTTCGACTGGCGGTGCTTTCGATATACCGATTGTGGAGCAACCATTGGCCAGACCATCATGGTCAGCATTGCCGCCATATCCTCCGCCGGAAAGCTGATACATGACGAAATCGCGTTTGCGCTCCGGGTCATTGCCGCCCAATGCGAAATTGCCGCTGGTACCCGCTGGTGCTGCCGTCACCCTGTCCGGCAACGCTTCGACAAGAGCCGCAAAGACGGCTTCGGCTATGCGTTGTGAAACTTCGGCGGCACATCCAGAGACAGGGCGGGGATAATGCGCATCAAGAAAAGTTCCCTCCGGGCGAATAACATTAAGTGGTTCGAACGCTCCTGCGCTGATCGGCACCTCGGGAAATATGTGGCGCATAGCCAGGTAAACCGAGCTTAGTGTCGTCGCCAAAACGGAGTTCATCGGCCCCAGACAGGGGGGACTTGATCCATCAAAATCAAATGTCAGTTCGTCGTTCGCTTTGCTGATTTTTAACCTGATGGCCAGTGGCTCGTTGACCACGCCATCGCTGTCGACCCAGGCCGTTGATGAATAATCGCCATCGGGAATGGCTGAAATGCAGGACCGCATTTGTGTTGCCGCGCGCGTGCGAAGCTCATCAATGGCATCATGTACTGTATCGTCACCATATCGATCCAGCAGTTCATTCAGGCGGTCTTCACCAACCATGAGCGCTGCTGCCTGAGCCTTCACATCACCAATTCGCTGGTCAGCCACGCGAATGTTGGAACAGATGATCGAGTAGATTTCACAATCCAGCTTTCCTCGTTTGAACAGCTTGACCGGAGGCAGGCGCAAGCCTTCCTGCTCAACGGCAGTTGCAGATGCGGAGAAACCGCCAGGTACGGAGCCCCCGGTATCAGGCCAGTGCCCCGTATTGGAGAGCCAGCAGAATATCGCGCCATTGCGATAAAACGGGCGTGCAAAACGAACATCCATGAGATGTGTTCCACCAAGATACGGATCATTGACTATGTAGATGTCATCCTGCTCTGGCGCGAGCACCGAGCCTTCCTCGATCATCTCGATGAGTGTTCTCGTCGAGTATTGCATTGTGCCGACAAAAACCGGCAGTCCACCGGCTCCCTGGGCAATAAGCGATCCATCCGTTGCAGAGTAAATCCCATCAGAACGGTCATTAGCCTCGGCAATAACGGGAGAAAATGCAGCGCGGGAGAAACTCAAATCCATTTCGTCGCAAACCTGTTGCAGGCCAGACTGAATTACGCTGAGCGTTATCGGGTCGAGGGCTGAACTCATGCTGCCGCTTCAATCGTAATCAGGATATTGCCATCACCATCTGGTCGCACATGGTCACCGGGTTCTATCAGAATTGTCGTATCCATCTGTTCAATTATGGCGGGTCCTTCCAATGTGAACTCGGCAGGCAGATGATCTCTCCAGTAAACAGGTGTGCTCTGCCATCCATCGTTGAAATATACATCCCGCTTGCTGGTCAAAGCATCTGAGAGGCTGGATTTGCGGCCTGTCGGATCAATCAAGCTGGAAAGGTCTAACTCCTCACGTTCCCCAATTACCGATGTATTGACGTTGACCAGATTGGCCTTGATCTCGGCCAGCTCGACGCGAAAACGTTTGAAATAGGTTTCTTCGAACAGCCTGCGGAGTGTTTCACGATCTGGCGACGGGCTATCCAGTTGAACACGCAGAAGGTGCGTTTGCCCGACAAATTGCATATCGACGCTGTGTGCGTATTTGATTTCCTTGAGTTTTACATTTTGGCGCTTAAGGACATCGGCTCCATCGGATATCTGGCGGGCAAAAACGGCATGGATGCTTTCCAGATCGACAGCTTCCAAAGACTCATTGATTGCGTTGACAAAATCCTGCCGCACATCCGCAACCACACATCCCAACGCATTGGTAATGCCGGGGCGGCATGGCACCAGTATTTGTGGAATGCCCAGTTCGCGTGCCAATGCTGAGGCATGGAGTGGGCCCGCACCGCCAAACGCAAAAAGCGAAAAGTCGCGAGGATCCGCGCCCAAGGATATTGAGACCATGCGAATGGCTCCGGCCATCTTTGTGTTCGCAACCCGGATTACTGCTGCTGCCGCTTCTACGGCTTCGAGTCCTAATGGGGCGCCGAGTTTGTCTGTGAAAATCTTGGTTACATCATCAAGTGAAGGACCGCCCTCGACTGACTTCAGCTTTTCAGGATTCAGCCGCCTCAGAAGAAGGTTTGCATCGGATATGGTTGGTTCGACACCGCCGTGCCCATAACAGATAGGCCCCGGATTGGCACCGGCACTTTCAGGTCCAACCTCGAGCAGTCCGGCAACGTTGACGCGGGCGATTGAACCTCCACCAGCCCCAACCGTCCTGACATCCACCATCGGTACATGGATGGGCATCGCGTATTCAATCTCAATTTCGTTTGAGACTGAAGGTTGGGCATTGCGGATCAGGGCAACGTCGGTAGACGTCCCTCCCATGTCATATGTGATCAGGTTTTCAATGTCAGCCTTGCGACCAGTATAGGTGGCTGCCATGACGCCAGATGCCGGGCCAGACATCACAGTCTTTGCCGCTTCTTTGGCAACGAAACCAGACGAAACCATGCCCCCGTTGCCGTTCATCACCAGAACATCGCCAGTGTAGCCATTGGTTGCCAACTCATCAGTCAAACGTTTGACATAGCGTTCCAACAGCGGCTGAACGGATGCGTTTACAGCGGCTGTTACCCCACGTTCGAACTCCCGACTTTCGGACAGCAGTTCGTGCCCCATCGTGATGTAGTTGTTCGGCCACATAGCCTGAACGATTTCACCGGCCCGCAGTTCGTGGGCAGGGTTTGCATAAGGATGGAGGAAGTGAATTACGACGGACTCACATCCCTGTTCAAGCAGCTTCCTGGCGGCATCTGCAACTTCGGTTTCGTTGAGAGGGGTCAGTACAGATCCCGAAGAGTCCATTCGTTCGGAAACTTCCATGCGCAGATTGCGGGGAATGATCGGCATGAATTCGCCCTTCATCCCATAGGCCTGCGGACGTGTTCTGCGACCGAGTTCCAAAATATCGCGGAACCCTCGGGTCGTAATAAGGCCTGTTTTGCTGAGCTTTCGTTCCAGAACGGCATTGGTTGTTGTGGTGGTGCCGTGGATGATCAGGCCGACGGTTGGCAAATTGGCGTTAGCTTCTGCAAGGGCGTTCAAAACACCAAAGGCTTGATTATCGAGAGTGCTGGGAACTTTCGCCAGCCTGACTTCGCGGCTCTGCTGATCGATAAGTACGAGGTCCGTGAACGTACCGCCAACATCAACGCCGACGACCTGGTCTGGGACATCAATCATCATCTTGCGTATCAATGCCTCAACTCAATATCATTCGCATACAAATGAAACCAGTATTGATGCGGTACGTCAATTAAAAATCTATAAGACCCGCGCTTAAGAAAGCTTCGCCAACAGGTATAAGAGCTTCTCAACTTCACTTTTGGTGAGGGGCGACAAAGTTTCCTGCGTAATATCGGCAGCAGCGCCACGGAATTTGTTAAAGGCAGCCCTGCCTTCGCTCGTCGGGCTTACCAATAAACGGCGTTGATCTTCCTGGTCCTTATTGGTTTCTGCGAACCCACGGGCACGCAATCTGTCAACGACTCCTTTGACTGTAGCCGCGTCCATTGCCACGCGCCTGCCAAGTTCGTTTTGAGAAACTTCGCCCAACTCACAGAGTTTGGCGAGAGCGGCAAATTGGGTTGAGGTCATGTCAGGCAAGTGGTCAAAGAAAATAGCAAGATGCCTTTGCGTGGCGCGGCGCAACAGAAAACCAACTTGCGCGTCGAGCAAGTAGGTCGTTTCGATCAGATCGGAATCACCAGATGCTGTTGCAAGTTTTGTTTTTGAAGCTTCCATTTCTGATGCATAGCTCTTTTTGTGGCGCAATCCAAACAACTCTAAGTTGACAAGCGAAGCAACGGCCACCAACATCCATTTGTATGCGAACGAGTTTTGCTGACCGCTACTGCAAGAACGAGGTCATTTGATTCAGGTGAAATATTTTCGGCCAGACAGTTTGGGACCAGCACTCGAGTGGCTGACAGAAAATGACGCCCGTATTGCTGCCGGCTGTACCGATCTTCTGCCCGCCACAACGGCACCGTGGGTTTCCGGGCCGGTACTTGATGTGACAGCAATCAGCGGGTTGCGCGGAATTTCGCAAGACAATCGAGGCTGGAGATTTGGCGCTACAACGACATGGACCGATGTGGTCAGAGCTGATCTGCCTGCTGCCTTTGACTCCCTCAAACTGGCGGCAAAAGAAGTTGGCTCCATTCAGATTCAGAACGCAGGGACGCTGGCTGGAAACCTTTGCAACGCTTCTCCTGCTGCAGACGGTGTTCCGTGCTGGCTAACATTGAATGCAGAAATTGAACTGCAATCAAAAAACGAAACGCGTGTTCTACCGCTGGGTTCTTTCATTGATGGACCGCGAAAGACAAAACTGAAACGGGATGAGATCGTTTCGGCAATTCTGGTGCCCAAATCTGCATCTTTGGGTAGGTCATCATTTTTGAAACTTGGTGCGCGCAAATATTTGATCATCTCCATCGCGATGGTTGCAGTTCGAATTTGCGAACAAGAGGGATTGATTTCAGAGGCTGCGATTTCTGTGGGTTCGTGTAGCGCAGTCGCCCAAAGACTGACTGGAATTGAGAACAAACTGATAGGCCAATCATTCACTTCTGAGACAATCGACCAGATCACGGATGAAATGATGGCAGATGTGCTGCAACCCATTGATGACCTGCGCAGTGATGCAGCGTACCGGAAAGTGGCTGCCGGTGAGCTGGTGCGCCGTTGCCTTGGTGCGCTGGCTCCTGAAAAATTGGCTACAACATGACCATTCAGACATCTAAAATTCTGCTCAATATCAACGGGAAGAACGTCAAGGTTTCTTCTTATCCGGGAAAACGGCTGAGCGAAGTTTTGCGCGAAGACTTTGATTTGGTGGGCACCAAGGTTGGGTGTGATGCCGGCGATTGTGGAGCATGCACAGTAATCGTCGATGGTGAACCCGTCTGCGCATGCCTGACACCTGCCATCCAGGTTACGGATTGCGAAGTCTCGACAATTGAAGGTTTATCAGCGTCTGGTCTGGCCTCTTTGCAGGAGTCGTTCCTGCGGCACGGCGCTGCTCAATGTGGGATATGCACGCCGGGAATGTTGATGGCTGCGACCGCTTTGCTAAACAACAATCCAAAGCCAACGTCTGAAGAAGTTGAGGAAGCATTGTCTGGTGTTCTGTGTCGTTGCACCGGATACCGAAAAATCATTGCCGCCGTATGCGATGTAAACAGCCCGGCCGTAAAGCCTGAAACTCCCGCGTCCGGGTCTGCTGTTGGAAAACGTGTGGAGCGGTTGGATGGCTTGCCCAAGGTAGATGGCACCGAGTTGTTTGGTGGCGACGACTGGCCTTCAGATGCGCTAAGCGTTCGCGTCATACGTTCGCCCTACCACGCTGCAAGCTTCTCTTTTGAGGATTTAGACGCTTTCATTGAAAAAACGCTTGGTGTTGAATTTGTCTTCACTGCCAATGACATTTCCGGCCTCAACAGTTTCGGCGTCATTCCACCCTTTGCAGACCAGCCCGCACTTGCGAACCAGCGCGCATTGTTCATGGGTGAGGCCGTGGCGTTGATCGTTGGTGACAAGGACGTTTTGGCAAACCTGAATGTTGCTGATTTCCCGATCGTCTGGAATCGGGAAGCTGAGAACCTTGATCCACTTGCTACGCAGCAACAGTCAGCTCCCGCAATTCACAAAAACCGTGATGGGAATATTCTGATTACCGGAAACGTCAAAACCGGAGATCACGAGCAGGGTTTGGCGAAAGCCAAACATGTTGCGCAGGGGGAGATGGAAACCAGTTATGTTGAACACGCTTACATTGAACCAGAAGCTGGTTGCGCGTGGATGGACGGAGGTACACTGGTTATCCAAGCGTGTACCCAGGCTCCTTACATGGATCGTGACGATACCGCCAAAGTGCTGGGTCTCGATTCCGAGAAACTGCGTATCATTCCAGCTGCCGCCGGTGGTGGGTTTGGGTCAAAATTGGATGTTTCCATCCAACCCTTGTTGGGTCTTGTTACGTTAAAAACCGGAAGACCATGCCGCATTGTATACACCCGTTCAGAATCCATGGCCTCAACGACGAAACGTCACCCGGCGATCATGCGGGCTAAAATCGGAGTCGACGTCAACGGTAAGGTTGTTGGCATGCATTTCGATGGTGACTTTAACACAGGAGCCTATGCGAGTTGGGGCCCAACGGTTGCAACCCGCGTTCCCGTCCATGCGTCCGGGCCCTACAAGACAGAAAATTATCTGGCACAGGCCCGTGCCGTCCACACGAATGGTCCCGTAAGTGGTGCTTTTCGTGGCTTCGGTGTTCCGCAGGCTGCTGTTTTGCAGGAAACTCTCTACGATGAACTGGCCGAATGCTGCGCTATGGATCGGCTTCAGTTTAGGCGCATCAATGCCCTGCAAGAAGGGGACATTTCGGTTTGCGGTCAGAAGATGGAGGGCGTTGGCATCTTGGAGTGCCTTGATGCCCTTGTTCCCCATTGGGAGCGTGCGCTGGCTGATGCGGAAGCATTCAATGACAGGTCGGACACTGTAAAGCGGGGCGTAGGTGTCGCTTCCTGTTGGTACGGTTGCGGTAACACCGCTTTACCCAATCCTTCAACGATACGGCTGGGCATCACCGCAGATGGCAGTGTTAAG